>CAZCBM010000024.1:0-20622 GCA_964496805.1 uncultured Rhodospirillales bacterium
CCCCCGATGGCGCCCCGGTTTATGCCCCGCACCTTGTCCAGCGCTGCCCGATCCGCCGGCTCCGTGGCCGCGATCTCCTGCACCGCCTCATCTTTCAGGACCCAGCCGCGGGGCAGATTGCGCCGTTGCGCCTCCCGCTCCCGCCACGCTGCCACCGCCTGCATCTGCGCCAGATAGCGGGGTTTGTTGGTCCGCACCTTCAGGCGCTTCCAAGCCATCTCAGGCGGGTTTTCATAGGTGGCAGGGTCGGTCATCACCGCCAGTTCTTCGGCCAACCAATCCTCACGCCCGTTCTGACGAAGCTGGTCGCTGAGCGCCAGATAGACATCCCGAAGCCAAGTCACATCCGACAACGCGTAGTCCAGTGCGCGCTGCGGCAGCGGTCGGCGTGCCCAATCCACATAACGGGAGGACTTGTCGATCTTGCCGGGCGTCAGGCTGGTGACCAGTTTCTCATATCCGGCATTGTCCCCCAGGCCGCAGACCATGGCCGCCAACTGCGTGTCAAACAGCGGTTGCGGCAGCACCCCCAGACGCTGGTAGAAAATCTCTACATCCTGCCGCGCCGCATGGAAGACCTTGACTGTCCCCGCATCCTGCAACAGCGGCGCCAGCAAGGACAGGTCCAATCCCTTGGACAAGGGGTCGATGATCGTCGCCTCCTCCGGGCTGGCCAATTGCACCAGGCAAAGCTCGGCAAAATAGGTCTTCTCGCGCATGAACTCCGTGTCCACCGTCACAAAAGGGGCACCACGGATGTCGTCTAGAAAGGCCTGAAGGCTGGCAGAGTCGGAAATGACAGGGGGAGCAGACACGACATATACTCGTGTGGGGAGGGGGGACGAAGACATCGTCCCACGACAAACGCCAGATGCTAGGCGCCCAGTCCCCGCCCTGACAAGAGCCGGGCCTGCGCCCACAGAATTCTCGCCCCCTTTGCCGCACCCCTCCCCGAAGGAGACGCACCATGCCGAAGATCGATAAGGACAGTGCCCCTCGCTACGAGCGCCAAGCCTATCCCGGCCGCCTGCTCCAGCGCACCAAGGGCTGCTGGAAGACCAAGCTCAGCGACGCGATCGGGCTGGATCAGATCGGCGTGGGCGAAGTCACCTTGGCACCGGGCAGCGCCACCGGCCTGCTCCATTGGCACGAGGCAGAGGACGAGATGGTTTATATCCTCTCAGGCGAGGTGGTGCTGGTGGAGGAGGAGAGCGGGGAACAAGTGTTGCGTGCAGGTGACTGTGCCGGATGGAAAGGCGGCGCCGCCAATGGCCATACCCTGGAGAATCGCAGCAACGCCCCGGCTGTCTTGCTGGAGATCGGGGTCCGAATCTCTCCCTACGAGCGGGCTCACTATGTGGGACTGGATCTGACCTACAATCGCCGCGGCAAGGACATCTCCTTCGAGACCCGCGACGGACGCCCAGTCTCGTCGGATCAAGAGGTGGACGAGTTGCCTGCGAAAAGGTAAAGCGCGGCTGACAAGCGTTACCAATTGGCAACGGGGGGTGTGGGACCCCCAGTTCGTCCAAGCAGAAGACAGGGCAGGCAAGCGGTGGTGCGCTGGCCTGGGCTGGCAAGCCGGCTCGCAACCTCTCTGTTGGGCATAGCCTCTTTGGAACGGGTTGCCAGGAACGCCGAGCAGGATGGGATGACGCAATGCGCTGGGATGTGATGGAAGGGGGACGCCGGGCCCTGAGCAAGATTAAGGCCGCGGTGACAGTTATCTGGGCTGGCGTGGGCGCGGCACTGGTGGGGGCGGTGGGTCTGAGTGTGCCAGCCGGGGCACAGCAATGGACCACCAGCGACGCAACCGACACGGTCCCGCCCATGGCGCAGATCAGCGACGCCCAGAGCAGCCTGGTGGTCACCTGCCCCAAACCCGGTCACACCACGCCCACCCTGATGGTCAAGCTCTCCGATGCCCGCATGGCCTCCCTGCCCCGTGCGGTGCAAAGCCTGATGGTCACCGACTCTCCCTATGCCCTGTTCACGCCTGTGTTCACCGCAAAGCGGTTCGGCCGCGACACCTATCTTGAGGCTGTGCGTCTCTCGCCGGCTCTTCAGGAGGGGTTGCAGCGGGCCCGCACGGTTGATTTGGTGGTTGAACAACGCACCCTGGCCACGTTTGCCTTGACCAACAGCCGTCAGGCCATCGCCCGTATGCTCCACCTGTGTCAGCGCTGGGAGGCCCCGGCCGTCCCTGCGGTTGCCGAGACGACCCCTGGACGCGGCGCCCCCAGCCTGGGCGGCGGGGAGGCCGGTGAGAATCCCTCAGACGTCACCGGAAGCGCCGGCGACTGACCCCAAGCCAAGCGAGCTCATCCAAGCTGCACGGGATGGTGGCGGGCTGAAAGGAAACCAGCGCGCACATCAGAACGCTCAGGCCAGCGCCCGGGGGTCAGGATGTTGCGGTCGGCTCGGCGCCCCTTGATCACGCCGACCCATCACACGCCGGCCCATCTCGCGCCAGGCTTGGCTGAGCGGGTGATGGGCAGGGCGCCGCTCCCCTACTCGACGATCAGCCGCAGGTTGCCCATCACCCGTAGTTGGGCCTCGCAGCCACCGGTTTCGTTCTCCAGCAGCCACACATGCCCCACAAAGGTGTCCTGCGCCCACGTCTCCCCGGGCGCAATGCTGCCATAGGTGACCCGGTCCCCGCGATGGTTCACCCACACCAGCAAGGCCATACGATCACCGGTGGCGTTTGTGACCACCAGCCGCCGGGGGCTGTCCGTGGCAGCACTGCGCAGCCGGCCATGGTCACACTGGGCCAGGGCGGGGCTTGCAGCCCCTACGGCCAAGGCAGCGCACAGAATAATCCGTCGGAACATGGCTCAGGGTCCTCTCTCAGGGGAAACACGTGCAGGCTGGAGCGTCGAATCCCGAAGGGACAACGCCACGAAGGGGATCATCCGAGCAATCACCAACAAGCGACAGCAAAGGAACCGATCCCAAATCGGTGTCCACCGCGGAAGGAGCCTATCCCAAGCGCTTGATCCCGCACCAGCCCGCGCGCTATGGCCTCAAGCCAAAGCATTGGCCGATGAGCTTGGCCGATCCCCCTCCCGTCCCCGTCTCCACGAGCGATCCTTAGATGCACACCTATCGCACCCACACCTGTGGCGAGTTGCGCGCCGCCCATGTCGGCCAAACCGTGCGCCTCTCCGGCTGGGTCAACACCCTGCGCGACCATGGGCAGTTGCTGTTCGCTGACCTGCGCGACACCTTTGGCATCACCCAGTGCGTGATCGACGTGGACAATCCCCTGTTCGAGCAGGTCTCCAAACTGCGCCCGGAGACCGTGGTCACGATCACCGGTGAGGTCCTCAAGCGTTCCGAGGCCACCATTACCCTTGAGCGGGAGACGGGTGAGATTGAGGTAGGCATTCGGGAGATCACCGTTCAGGGTCCCGCGGAGGTTCTGCCGATCCAGGTGGCCCCCAAGGAGGGAACACCGGAACCCGGGGAAGAGGTGCGCCTGCGCCATCGCTACCTGGATTTGCGGCGCCAGAAAATGCAGCGCAACATCCGCCTTCGCAGCCAAGTCATCACCAGTTTGCGGCGACGGATGACGGAGCAGGGGTTCCACGAGTTCCAGACCCCGATTCTCACCGCCAGCTCGCCGGAGGGCGCGCGGGACTTCCTGGTCCCCTCCCGCCTTCATCCAGGCAAGTTCTACGCCCTGCCCCAAGCGCCACAGCAGTTCAAGCAGTTGCTGATGATGGCGGGCTTCGACCGCTACTTCCAGATTGCCCCCTGCTTCCGGGACGAGGACAGCCGCGCAGATCGCTCTCCCGGTGAGTTCTATCAGCTTGATTTTGAGATGAGCTTCGTCACCCAGGAGGATGTGTTCGCCGCCATCGAGCCGGTGCTGCATGGGGTGTTCGAGGAGTTCAGCGATTTCAGCGGCAAGAAAAAGAGCGTAACCCCGGCACCGTTCCCGCGGATCGCCTATGACGACGCCATGCTGAAATATGGCTCCGACAAGCCTGACCTGCGCAATCCCTTGGTGATCTGCGATGTCACAGAGGTTTTCGCCCGCGAGGATGTGAGCTTCCGCGCCTTCAAGGGCATCATTGACAAAGGCGGTGTGGTGCGCGCCATTCGCGCCCCGGCAGTCAGCGATCGCCCGCGCAGCTTTTTCGACAAGCTCAACAGCTGGGCCCAAGGTGAGGGCGCACCAGGATTGGGCTACATCCTGTTCGCGGACGGCAAGGGCGCCGGCCCCATCGCCAAGTTCGTGCCGGAGGAGGCGCAGACCCGGTTGCGGGAGATCAGCGGCTGCACCGATGGTGACGCGGTGTTTTTCGTCTGCAACCAGCCGGGCGATGCCGCGAAGTTTGCCGGGGCAGCGCGCACCCGCATCGGCCAGGACATGGACTTGATCCCCGACGACCAGTTCGCCTTCTGCTGGATCGTGGATTTCCCGATGTATGAGCTGAATGAGGAAACGGGGCTGGTGGACTTCTCCCACAACCCCTTCTCCATGCCCCAAGGGGGGCTGGAGGCGTTGGAGACCCAAGACCCGCTGACCATCAAGGCCTTCCAGTACGACATCGTTTGCAACGGCGTGGAACTGAGCAGCGGCGCCATCCGGAACCATCGCCCGGAGATCATGGAGAAGGCCTTTGCCATCGCCGGCTATGGCACGGATGTCTTGGAAGCCAAGTTTGGCGGCATGCTCAACGCCATGCGGTTTGGCGCCCCCCCACACGGGGGCTCCGCCCCTGGCATCGACCGGATCGTAATGCTGCTGGCCGATGAGCCCAACATTCGGGAGGTCATCGCCTTCCCGCTCAACGGCCAGGCCATGGACTTGATGATGGGTGCCCCGGGCGATGTCCCCGAACGCCACCTGCGGGAGCTTCATTTGCAGGTGAAACTGCCCAAGGCGAAGGTTAAGGAAAGGTAAGGCTGCGGCAGCCCCCTTGATCCAGCCCGTGACCCAGCCCGGAACCCAACCTGCGCCACTGGCCGGGACACAGCCCCTCCCCCTGCTGGCCATTCGCCATGGCCCCACAGCCTGGAACCGGGAAAAGCGCCTGCAAGGGCGCAGCGATGTGCCGCTCAGCGCCGAAGGGGTAGCCCGGGTTCAGCGTTGGCAGGTGCCGTCCCTGCCCCCGAGAGCGCTGATCCTGAGTTCTCCGCTTCAGCGCGCCCGAGAGACCGCGAGGCTTCTGGGGCTCGCGCCCATCCGGCTGAGCCCGCTGCTCACTGAGATGAGCTTTGGCCTGTGGGAGGGCCACCGGCGCCCTGATCTCTACGCTCAGGCCAGCCCAGAGCAGGCGGTGGCGATGCGCGCCAACGAGGCCCGGGGGCTGGATTTCCTTCCACCGGGCGGCGAGAGCCCACGCATGGTGCAGGCTCGCCTAAAGCTATTGCTCATTCAGTTGGTTTCCGGCCGCCGTCCAGCCCTGCTGGTCACCCACAAGGGCGTCCTGCGCGCCCTCGTGGGCCTGGCCACGGGCTGGGACATGGCGCATCCCTACGCCGAGGACTTGGACCATGATGGCGCCCATCGCTTCAGCCTTGGTCCCGGACCGACCCTGACCCTGGAGGCGCTCAACGTGCCCCTGATCACGGCGCCAGACCTGATCACGGCCCCAAAAAAGTGATCTCGATGGCGCCGTCGCCACTGTTCTGGCCGGGCTGAGCAGGACTGGAGCGTCGGTCCCTAAAGCCGGGATAGCAGCGGCCACATCAATTCGCACAAGCCCCGATTGCCCGTAGAACTGGCACGGGGGGACAAAAACAAACCCCCGCCTGAACCGGGTCAGGCGGGGGCGTGGATGTCTCAAGTTAGACGCTGATCAGGCGGCCATGGCTTTGAGCATGGTGGAGCCCAGTTCGGCGGGGCTCTCGGCAATCATCATGCCGGCGGCTTTCATGGCCTCCAGCTTGCTTTCTGCCGTCCCTTGCCCGCCGGAGATGATGGCGCCGGCGTGCCCCATACGCTTGCCCGGAGGGGCCGTGCGACCGGCGATGAAGCCCGCCATGGGCTTCTTGGTCGGGTGGCTCTGGATGAAGGCCGCAGCCTCCTCCTCGGCGGTGCCGCCGATTTCCCCGATCATAATGATGCCCTCGGTCTCCGGATCGTCCAGGAACAGGCTCAGGGCATCAATGAAGTTGGTGCCGTTCACCGGATCACCGCCGATCCCGATGCAGGTGCTCTGCCCCAGGTTGGCCGCCGTGGTCTGAGCCACCGCTTCATAGGTCAAGGTGCCGGAGCGGCTGACGATGCCGATCTTGCCCCGCATGTGGATGTGGCCGGGCATGATGCCGATCTTGCAGGCGCCGGGGGTGATCACACCCGGGCAATTCGGCCCGATCAGACGGGTCTTGGAGCCGGTCAGTGCGCGCTTGACCTTCACCATGTCCAGCACCGGAATGCCTTCGGTGATGCACACCGCCAGCGGCACCTCGGCATCAATGGCCTCCAGAATGGCATCCGCCGCAAAGGCTGGCGGCACATAGATCACGGTGGCGTCGCAATCCGTCTCCGCCCGGGCATCAGCCACGGTGTTGAAGACGGGCAGGTCCAGGTGCTTGGTGCCCCCTTTGCCAGGGGTCACACCGCCCACCATTTTGGTGCCATAGGCGATGGCCTGCTCGCTGTGAAAGGTGCCATTGTTGCCAGTGAACCCCTGGCAAATGACCTTGGTGTTTTCGTCAACCAGAACGGCCATTATGCCTTCTCCTTCACAGCAGCCACGATCTTTTGCGCAGCGTCGGCGAGGTTGTCGCCGGGGACGATGGGCAGGCCACTTTCGGCCAGTTTCTGCTTGCCCAGTTCAACATTGGTGCCTTCCAGACGCACCACCAACGGCACGTTGAGGCTGACTTCGCGGGCGGCTGCGATGATGCCGTCGGCAATGACATCGCACTTCATGATGCCGCCGAAAATGTTGACCAGGATGCCTTCGACGTTGGGATCGGACAGGATCAGCTTGAAGGCCTCCGTCACCCGCTCCTTGGTGGCGCCGCCCCCCACATCCAGGAAGTTGGCCGGGTTGGAGCCATAGAGCTTGATGATGTCCATGGTTGCCATGGCAAGGCCAGCGCCGTTGACCATGCACCCGATGGCGCCATCCAGCTTGACGTAGTTCAACTCGTGCTTGGCCGCCTCCAGTTCCATGGCGTCCTCCTCCGTCTCATCGCGCAGGGCAGCGATGTCCGGGTGGCGGAACAGGGCGTTGTCGTCGAAGTTCATTTTGGCGTCCAGCGCCAGCACCTGGCCGTCGCCGGTGACAACCAAGGGGTTGATCTCCACGATGGAGGCATCAGTGCCCAGGAACGCTTCATACATGGCGCTCAGGAACTGTATGGCGCTCTTCAGCGCGGGGCCGGAAAGGCCCAGGCCAAAGCCGATCTGCCGGGCGTGGAAGCCTTGCAGGCCGGTGGTGGGGTCGATGGCCACGCGCATGATCTTCTCGGGCGAATGCTCGGCCACCTCCTCGATGTCCATCCCGCCCTCGGTGGAGGCCATGACGGTGACGCGGCTGGTGGCGCGATCCACCAGCAACGACAGATACAGCTCGCGCTGGATGTCGCAGCCTTCCTCGATATAGACGCGACCAACCTCCTTGCCCTCAGGCCCGGTTTGGTGGGTTACCAACGTCATGCCCAACATGCGGTCGGCTTCCGCCCGCACATCCTCGATGCTCTTGACCACCTTGACGCCGCCACCTTTACCGCGGCCACCGGCGTGAATCTGTGCCTTGACGACCCAAACCGGGCCCCCGAGGTCTTCGGCGACCGAAACGGCCTCTTCCGGCGTATGGGCGACTCCCCCGCGCGGGGTAGCGACGCCGTATCGGCGCAAGATTTCCTTGGCCTGATACTCGTGGATGTTCATGGGCTTGGAATCCCTGGTTGTCTGGAAGGACGGGGGCGGACAGGGCGAACGGCGGCCGGGCCCAGCCACAGCCTTGGGGCCATCGGGAGCACATACCGCGTGGCCAGCGACCTAGCGCACTTGCCGAAACAACGCAACGGGATGCTGTTGAATGGGGAAACCGTGTTCCGAAAAGCCGCAGGTGACAGCGGTAGGCTCGGCCACTTTGCCCCAGTAAATGAGCCCGTCGAACCGGCCGCCAGGGTCAAGCCAGGGCCCAACAAGGGTCAGAGCGGACAGGTGGTCGGCCACACGCCCGAAAGCCGGTGGGTCTTGCGTGGAAACGCCCAAGACCGTCTCAGGCGTTCACGTTCCCACAGCATTGGGACCCTTGGCGAGTCCGCCCGGACCGCCGGGGGGCTTCTCAACCAGACCTCAGTGATGACACGAGGGGGGGGGCGGGCGTGTCAGTTGCCGTTCAGGTCTTCAAGCTCTTCCATGAAGCCCGACACGGCCCGGCGGCAGCGACTGGAGAGGCGATCGGCGTTCTCCACCAAGCAAAGGGCAATCCGCCCCTCGCCCGGCTCAACGTCATCGCACAATCGGCGAACGTCGTCGCCACATTCCCGAACCATCGCCCGCGCCTCCCGGCGCAGCTCCTCCGGGATTTGCTCCAGAGCCTGCGCCTGTGCCACCGAACTGAGTGCCGCCAGGATGACGGAGACCATCACCCACCGAAAGCCGATCCGGATCATGCCACTGACCTTTCACCAAGCAAGCTTCCTAATATTCAAAAAGTAGCATGGGCGGCAGCCAGGGGACAAGCCGGGACATTTGGCGCCCAGGGCACCGCCGTTGATCCCAATTGACAGGGGCCATCGCCACGGCCTAACGCTGCTGCTCTGGTTAATGCCGTCAGGGGGGTATGTGGCGTTATGGATCGAGACACTGTCAGCCGTCCGGCAATGGGGTTAGAGGGTCCGCAGGCTCCACGGGCCAACCGGCACCACCGCGGTGCCACTGCCCTAACCTATGGGTTGGTGGTGGGCCTCGTGGCCCTGGCCGGGCTCGCTGCCGTCACCCGTATCGGGGAGAGCGTGGATAGCCTGTTTACGGAGGTCTCCAGTACCATCGACGGCAGTGCCGGGGGCAATGGTGGATCCTCCACCGGGCCGACGCCGCCGTATGGCATTGTCAGCGCCCCTGGGGGGCGTCGTTTCGCCGACGGGACCGTGGCCACGACCTGCAACGCTTATCTCTCCGCCAGCGGTGACTATGCGTATAGTGGGGAGGTCGGCGACGGGACCTATCAGATCGACCCTGACGGGGCCGGTAGCCTCAGCATCAATAGCGTGCGCTGCGACATGACCACCGATGGCGGAGGCTGGACCCACATTGCCACCATCAGCGATAGCGACACCGATGTCTGGTCCCGCCTGAACCCCAGCCAGGACGCTGGCACCTGGGACACCGCCACGGTGATTGGGGACATCGCCTCTCCAGCCACCGATGCCGATTACAAGAACGACGCCTATGGTGCAGTGAGCGCCAGCCAACTGCTCATCACCGAAGGGGCCACGGCGGGGAACAAGGTCCTGTACACGGCCCAAAATTGCCTAAGTGGCACCTTCCAATCCTTCATCAGCGCGCTCACTTGGCGCGCCGGCGGCAGTGCCACCACCTGGTCCACCTCCACGGCCCATCTCTGCGCCTACACCCATTTTGGTTATGACGATCCGGTTTTGCGAGCCAGCCTGGGGGCCAGCGGCAATCGCGTGGCCTTTAAATGGGGCGAGCGCGACGGCGTCCAGGACGGCAACAAGGACCGGGCGATGATTTATGTGGACACTGCTGCGCGCTGTGGCAGCACCACCCAGCATGTGGACTGCCCCACAGGCCTGGGCGGGTTCACGCTGATCGGCTCCGAATTGACGGAAGACGCCAATGAGTGCCGCGGGGACTCCCCGGCAACCTGCACCAACGGCGTCCAGCACTATCAGCTGTGGGTCCGGTAGAGCGCAGGACTCCGAAGGGGCAACGCCACGGAGGGGACCCACGCAGGGGATCATCCAAGCGGCCATCTGAAACCCACAGGAGCGGCACCGTTCCCAAATCGGTGGCCCCTGCTGTCGACCGCGGAGCCCTTGAGGCGCCTGTCAACCAAGGGTGCCTGTGCGGCGCCAACTGAGCGCCTCAGCAATGTCGCCCCGTTGGATGGGGCTACGGCCGGCCAAGTCGGCCAATGTTCGGGCCACCCGCAACACCCGGTGATAGGCCCGGGCCGAGAGACGCAGCCGGTCGGCTGCCTCCAGCGCCAAGGCACGCGCCTGAGGCTCCAGCGTGGCGATCTGTTCCAGTACCTGGCCGCTGGCGGCGCCATTGGCCCGGACCTCCGGCGCCCCCAGGTCCTGAAAGCGCTGCCCTTGAATGGCCCGCGCCCGGCTGACCCGCGCCGCCACGGCGGCTGAGGCCTCCCCCGGTGCAGCCCCCTCCAGATCCACCGGCCGCACGGCGGGCACATCCACCAGCATGTCGAACCGGTCCAGGATCGGCCCGGAAATCCGGGCGAGATAATCCTCCGCACATTTGGGCACATGCCGGCACTGACGCTCAGCATCGCCGAAATAACCACAGCGGCAGGGGTTCATGGCCGCCACCAATTGGAAGCGCGCCGGATAGGTGACGTGATGATTGGCACGGGAGATCACCGCCCGGCCGCTCTCTATCGGTTGGCGCAACGCCTCCAGCGCCGGGCGCTGAAACTCCGGCAATTCATCCAGGAAGAGCACACCATTGTGGGCGAGGCTGACCTCCCCGGGCTTGGCCCGATGGCCACCGCCCACCAGCGACGGCAGCGAGGCGGAGTGGTGGGGGTCGCGCAGAGGGCGCACCCGCAGCAGGTGTCCCCGCGCCAGTTCCCCCGCCACGGAATGGACCATGGTGACTTCCAGTGCCTCCCCTGGGGTCAGGGGCGGCAGAATGCCCGGCAGACACCCTGCCAGCATGGATTTGCCGCTGCCCGGCGGACCGATCATCAGCAGATTGTGTCCGCCAGCGGCGGCCACCTCCAGTGCCCGTTTGGCCGCCTCCTGCCCCTTGACCTCCGCCAGATCCGTGCCGCGGGTGCTGATCGCCTCCATCTGCGGCTCTGGCCGCGCCAGGGGTTGAGTGCCGGTGAGATGAGCCACCAGGCTGAGGAGGTCCGGCGGCGCCAAGACCGGGATCTGGCCAGCCCAAACCGCCTCTCCGCCATTGGCCGCGGGGCAGATCAAGCCCAGGTCCAACCCGCTGGCCGCCATGGCCGCAGACAGCGTGCCGGTGACTGGCCGCAGCGCGCCGTCCAGCCCCAGTTCGCCCAAAGCCAGATACTGATCAGCCTCCGCTTGGTCCACCACCTCCATGGCCACCAGCAGCGCCAACAGAATGGGTAGATCGAAGTGGCTGCCCTCCTTGGGTAGGTCCGCCGGAGACAGGTTCACCAAAATGCGCTTGGGCGGCAGGGCGAGCCCCAGGCTCAGAAGCGCCGCGCGGACCCTCTCCCGGCTTTCCGCGACGGCCTTATCCGGAAGGCCTACCAGCGTGAAGGCCGGCACGCCGCCACTGAACTGTGCCTCCACCTCAATGGGAACGGTGTCGATGCCGCGGAAGGCGACGGTGCGAAGGCGCGCGATCATGAGGCAGGGTCAGACTAGGGGCAATGCAACGGCTGAAGGACAGCCCCAGGCTTACAACCTCTGTCCCCAACCGCCAAGGACGCTGCGCCAGGGACCATCGGGCGGGTCACTCCATCCGCAAGTGCAGCGTGAACAGCGCCTCCAAGGGCTCACCCTCGGCATGGGTGGGGTCCAAAGCCTCAATCGTCTGGCCCCAATCCACCGGTGCCCCAGTCGCAACCAAGCTCAGCCGCACCGACGTTGCCTCGCGCAGAGCCCACACCGTTTGATCCACCGCGGTGGCCACAGCAGGCGAAGGCCAAAGCGCCTTCAGCTCCCCCGCGATCAGAGGCAGCGCCTGGGTCAGGATGTAGCCCTGGACCCCGTCGCGCAGGATCATCCCCAACCCATCATCCTCAATGCGCACCGACACCTCGGCCAGCCCCAGTGGCGAACCCGGCTCAGCCCGTGGTGCCAGATGGGCGGTGAGGTCCACCGCCAGCGCTTGGTCGAGACCCAGTTTCAGGTCCTCCAGCACGGCCTCTCGGGCAAGCCCGTCCCAGGACCCAGCCACGCGCAAGGACCCAGCCACGCGGAAGGGCCGAAGGGCAAAGTCCGGGATCAGAAAAGCCACCTCCGCCGGCAGAAAGCGCACAAAGGGCATTTCCCGCACCTCCAGCGCCAACCCCTCCGTGGCGAGTTCCACCCGCTGGACGGCTCCCTTGCGCTGTGCCGCGAAGGCCAGCCGCCGGGCCATCAAAGAGGCGGGCAGAAAATCGTTCTCAGTGCTCAGCGTCACCTCCGTGAGCGCAACGCTGTCTGGCAGGGCAAACGCCAACCAGCCCTCCGGGACACTCACACCTTCGATCTCCACACGCTCAACGCTAATGGCCAAACCATCGCCCTGGCCAATCTCCAGGCGCCCTTGCGTGAAGCTCAGGCTGTCCAGGCTGATCAGGGTCCCGGTGTCCGCCAGGCTGAGACCGGTCAGGTCGGCGCGCTGGGCGGAGAGGGTCAAAGGGATCGGCCGTGGCCACAGGGGCAAAGCAACCGCGACGCTCAGTTGAAAGGGTCCCACCTGGGTCAGCCCCATCTGCGGCGCCCCCGCAAGACGGGCATCCTGAACCACAATCCTGTCGGCCACAAAGCGCGGGCCGCCCGGCTGCACCAGGGAAACATTGGTAAGGGAATTGACGGTGCGCTGAAAGCTGAACAGGCCCCCTCGTCGGGCGACGGCCTGACGCATCTGGTCCAGGCGGGCAGAGAGGTCAGATTG
Source organism: uncultured Rhodospirillales bacterium (assembly GCA_964496805.1). Taxonomy (GTDB): domain Bacteria; phylum Pseudomonadota; class Alphaproteobacteria; order CAZCBM01; family CAZCBM01; genus CAZCBM01. The sequence goes on from CAZCBM010000024.1 coordinate 12,767, forward strand.
ATCGACGCCGTTCACCAGATCATCGGGAGGCTGCGAGGTGAGCCCCATCGCCGCGGGGGCGGTGTCGCCGTCCGCCAGCAGAACCGCCGCTGTCCCCACGCTGCCCAGAACCGCGGCAATCCCTGCAAGCTTGCCGATCCAGGCCCCCACGCCCGCCAGCGATCGCCGTTCTGTGTTCATCAGGCTTGCCCTTTCCCAATCAGGCCAGCGAGCGCATCCTGCAAGGCGCATATCCCTCACACTGATTGATCTCATAGGCTGGCGCCGTCGGCAACAGGGGAGCGTCCCGACCGCCGCCCCTGGCCGGAACGGGGGCGACCCGCTACCTATGGGGTTCCCGTTCGCCCTGTTGGAGCCCTTGTCCATGGCCGGCACCGATCACCGCCAGTTGCCCAATGCTGCTGTCCCCTCCCCGGGGGGCGCTGCCCTGCCCCGTCCGCGCAGTGAGGCGCTGGCCCATGCGGATCCTCTGGAACCAGCGGTGATCCTGGTGCGCCCCCAACTGGGGGAGAACATCGGCACAGCAGCCCGGGCGATGCTGAATTGCGGGCTGACCGATTTGCGTCTGGTCAGCCCCCGGGATGGCTGGCCCAACCCCGCGGCTCTGGCGTCAGCCTCCGGCGCCACCGCAGTCCTGGAAGCCGCCCGGGTGTATAGCACCACCGAGGATGCCATCGCCGATCTACAGTGGACCTGGGCCACCACAGCCCGGCCCCGTGATCTGGTCAAGCCGGTCCAGACACCCCGCGCCGCTGGGGCGGAGGCCCAGGCGCGCCGCGCTCAGGGGCAACGGTTGGGCTTCCTGTTCGGGGCAGAGAAGGCTGGGCTGACCAACGATGAAGTGGTGCTGGCGCGCACGGTGGTGACGGTGCCGCTGCATCCGGGCTTCACCTCCTTGAACCTGGCCCAGGCGGTGCTGTTGATGGCCTATGAGTACCATGTGGCCGGGAGCACCATTGATCCGACGGTCCTGCCCACCGGTGACAGTGCGCCAGCAGCGGCGGAGACCATGGGCTATTTCTTCAACCGGCTTGAGGATCGTCTGGAACAGGCGGGGTTCTTCACCACGCCGGACCTGCGGGGCGTTATGGTGCGGAACCTGCGCACCATGTTCCAGCGCATGAGCCCCACGGAACAAGAAGTCAGAACGCTCCACGGTGTTGTCAGCGCGCTTTGCCGTGAGTTTCGCCGCAAGCCCTCTGAGGTGCCGGGCGACGACCAAAGCCCACCCTGAGGGCAAAAGGCCTATCCCGCATCCGCAGGCCGCCACAGGGCAAGCCACCACCAACGTGCACTCTGGCCAAAGCGGGGTTGGGCGTCAGGGGTCAGGGGTCAGGGATTGCGCCCAGAACCCCTGCAGGTCAACTTCAGCGCGCGTGGCGTCGTTGGTGTGGTCCAGGTCTGTGCGCAGTGTGTCTACGGGGTGCGCATGGGGCAACAGGTCTTTTCGAACGAAGGTCGCCTCCAGCAGGTCATGCAGGGTGACGCCAAACTTGGTCGTTCGCACACCAACATTATTGGCATGCAAATGCACCAGAACAAAGTGCCGCGACAAGCGCATCAACGACTTTGATCGAAGAAAATAACCCTCCCCCGTGAACATCTCCTGCATTCCATGCAGTTCACATATTATCTGAGTGAATTGATTGAGCTGATTGTCGCTCAGGCTATCAAATACACTCCACTCATAACCCTCAATATCCATCTTGAGCAGGAGGTTCTTGCTATTCTGGTGGCCATTCTCAACCATCAAATCGCAAAGGCGGCGCATACCCACATCCTGGTTGGGGTTACCAGTGATGCCGACCTTTGCGAAATTAAAAAGGGGATGATTGTGAGGAGGCCCCTCCACCGTGGGATCGTACATGTAGACAGGGATGCGTCGCGCCACAATAAAGTCATCCCAGGAAACATTGTCATCGACGCCAAGTGAATAGGCTGCCTCAACAGCCTCAAAGGAATCCATCATCACATAGCCGCCATCACCTTTCTGCCCCGCCCTGATAAGACAGAGACCCTCCTGTGTGTATGGCTGAAAAACAGGCAAAATCTCAGAGATCCGCTCAGCACAAACGCGCGCCTCAATGTGTCGAAAATTACGGATGACGCGCAGTGCTTCAAAATATGTCTGACGAAGGCGCTGGAGACTGCGGGCGAACGGCAACGTCCGCAACACTTTAGCGAGCGTGGGATGCACGGTGGACCCTTTGATAAAGGAGCGGACAGTAACGAGGCTTGCTTGCCAGACCACAGACACGGCAACGATGGCAAGAGGCGCCCTTGCGGAACGGCGCAAACGCACCGAGGAAGCGCCCCGGATCGGGGGGAGGCGGCATCGGGACAGTGGACGCCCTACCGCACCCAGGTCGAGCAGGCCGTGGTGGAATTGGAATAGGTGCCGAGGCCCGACTGATAGCCGACATAGCCGCAGGCGCAAGTGGCCGTTCTTCCCTGGCCGATCCAGACCGTACCGATCCGGCTGGAACCGGTGTAGATCCAGGCCCCTACCCCCTGGCGGGTGTTGCCATTGTCAATCCCGTAGCCAATGCCTTGGCTGCTGCCCGCCGACCCCACATAGGTGCTGGTGGGGTAATTCAGGCTGTTGCCGCTGAAGGTCAGGGTGCGCCAATTGGCTGTCCCCGTATACGCATCGGCGAAGCATAGCAACTGCGGGCTACCGGACCAGTCATAGTCGGGCAATACCCGACCGCCCGTGGTGGTGCGATCTGTCAGCGTTCCGCTGGTGCGGCTGGCAATGCTCTGACCGTTGCTGACGATCTGGTCCACAAGGGTCCAGCCCCCATTATCGGTGGTCATCTCGCAATAGACATTGAAGGGGGACGTGCCGCCGCTTCCATCGGGATCAACGCGGTAGACCCCATCGCGTCCAGCCCCGGTGGCGCCCCCCGATTCCGGCGCGTTCAGGTAACCCCAGCAGGCTGTTGCCAGGCTGCCGTCCCCCCACTGCCCCGGGCTACCGGTTGTCAAGTCGCCCACCAATCCAACCGGAGTCGGGCTGGGGCTGGGAGACGGTGAGGGTGAGGCTACCGGGGGCACTGGTTCCCCCGCCGGATCAAGCATGGTGCTGGCCACATCCACGAACAGGCTGTCCACCCCGTCGCCGACACGGGTCACCGCCCCCAGGGCAGCAACACCCACCAGCCCCACCACAAGGCCATAGGTCAGGGCTGTGGCCGCCCGGCGTCCCATCATCAGTGTCATGCCGTCCTCCCCGCACCCGACAACCAAACCACCCAAGGTTTCCGCCAAGCCATCCCGGCTGTCAACTGGCCCGATACCCCACCATCAAAGGCACGCGGCCTTATCCCCTATCGCAAAAGAGTAAGGCTGAGGGTGCGGCTGTGGCACGCCACTTGATCGCCCCACGGCCTTACCCTTCCGCTTCGGGGTCCCGGCCCTGCTTCAGCGACGGCCGGGGCGGGCACGATGGTCGGCCCCATCGGGTTGCGGGTTGGCCGGCGGTTGGGCGGTCTCCGCCAGCGCTGAGGTCCAACCCGCGCTGCGTCGCGCCTTTTTCAGGGCGCCATCGTCAATCCGAACCCCGGCGTCGCCCAGGACGCTCGCCCATTGCTTCTCAAAGCCAATGTCCCGTCGGGACAGCAGGCCGGCGGCCTCCTCGGCGGCACTCAAGGCCGCAAACTGATCCCGCCCCGGATAGCCCTCGGCCACGAAGGTCTCCTTGCGGTGCAGGATCGGACGGTTGGCGGAGCGGCTGTAGTCGCGGTGCTGCACCGATCCCTCCGCCAAGCGCACGCGGGTGGAGCCCTTCAGGGCCGGATGGGGATCGCTGTCGAAATTGTCATAGTCCAGGAAACTCACCGCAGCGCCATCCTTGTCCACCTTGATCAGCGTGGCGGGCGCATCCGGCGCCTGTTCGCGGGCGGCGGCAATGTGGCCCTTCAGGGCGTCGGGCAGGTGGTCCATAGCGCTGTGATGGATATAGAAGCTCTCCGGCAAGGTCTTACCCACGGGGGCAGCCGCGATGGCAGCCCGAAGAGCCTCCGGCGAGGCTGCCGCAGCGGTGCTGGCTGGACGGCGCGCCACATCAGCCGCATGCCCCTCCAGATAGGCTTGCTCCAGCGCCTTGTCCTTGAACAGATAGTAGACGCCGCTGTCCCGCCGATGGGCCGTCAGGCCGGTTTGCTGACCCAAATAGGCCTCCGCCTCCGGATCGGTATAGAAGTGCTGGAAAGTGTCCGTACTGGTCAGGATGCCATCGCTGTAGGGGGTGGTGCCCTTGAGCTTATCCAACGCTTTTACATCCGTCCGCACGCTCACCACCACCGCCCGGCGCGCCAATGACACCGCCTCCCTCAGGGCCTCGGCGCGCTCCGCCGGATCGGCAATGACGTTCAGCACGAAACCCATGTTGACCACGTCGGCGGCCTGTTTAGGCGCGTCTGGATTGTGGTACTTGTCCCATCCGTGGGCCTCGTACCCCTCCTGCGCCAGCAGCGCCACGTCACTGCCCCGCCCCTGCCCATAATCAAACACGCTCTCGCCCGGCGCGATCACCCCATCCTCCAAGGCCAAGGCCATGGGCCGGGACAGCTTGGTCCGGGCAATGGCGGTCTTGTAGGGTTTGATCTCGGGAATGTGGGCCATGGGGGCAGGCGTCCCTTGCGCGCGCGGGGTTGGATCACGGGACAATAAAGCGCGGGCCCATGAAAGAGAAGCCGGCTACCAGGCCGTCAGCCCCCCATCAATCACCAACGTCTGCCCGGTCACATAGCTGGACATATCCGAGGCGAAGAACAGCAGGGCGCCGGTCATCTCCTCAGCCCGCGCCATCCGGCCCAGGGGAATCCGCCTGGCATAGTTGCGGCTGAAAACATCGTTCTGCCCGCTTTCCACCCCGCCCGGCGCGATACAGTTCACCCGCACCCCTCGCTCCCCCCACAGCGTCGCAAAGTGGCGCGCCAGATGGGCCACGGCGGCCTTGGACGCCGAATAGACCGCCGGCGAGCGTATTTGCCGGTCCAGATACCAACTGCCCTCATAGATCCGTTGATCCGGGGCGGTGATCCCATAGATGCTGGCAGTCAGGATGATGGAGCCGGCCCCGCGGGCCGCCATGCGTGCGCCGGTCCGACTGGTGACATAGGCGAGGCCATCCACATTGACGCCCATCACAGCCCGCCATGCCTCCAGATCAAACGTTTCATCCGGGGCAAAGAAACTCTCCAAGGATGGCCCCTTGCTGGCCGCATTGGCATGCAGGATGTCCACCGGGCCGATGCTCTCCTCCACCTCAGCCAGCAGCGCGTCGAACCCCTGCGGCTGTGACAGGTCCAGCGTGCGGGCAGTGGTGCGCACGCCATGGGATCGGGCCAGCGTGTCGGCTAGGCCGCTGGTGTCGGCCAGATCCACCAGCACCAAGTCGGCGCCCGCAGCGGCAAGGGCCGTCGCAAAGTGGGGCCCCAGAATGCCGGAGGCCCCCACCAGCAGGGCCACCTTGCCGGCCAAGTCGATTTTCATGCCCCTGGCTCCTGCGTGGGTTGCCGGCCTTGGTCCATTTCCCGTCCTTACTCCCGCTCCCGCTCTGCCATCAGCAAATCAACCAGCGTCCAATCCAGGGGGCTGTCGATATCCACCGACCGGTCCTCCGGCATCTCAAACAGTCGCGTCGTGGGGGTGAAGATTTCCGGTCCAGCCCAGAAACTGGCCGCCGACCAGGCATAGATGGAGGCATTCATATCGAAGCAGCGGGGGGCATCTTGGCGGCGGGTGATGGGCTGTGCCGGTCGCTTGGCCAGGGCAACAGACCCGTCAGGCTGAGCCTCCACCAAATTGAAATAGGGCGAGCGCCGCGCGGGCATGCCCGTGATCACCACCCCACAACCGCTGCTGGTCAGCAGGTCCAGCACGCCCCCAATGTCCTGAGGCAGCCGCAGGGGACTGGTGGCATCCAGATCAACAAAGGCGCCAAAGCGCAGGCCCGTGACGGCCTCGGCCTGTTCTGCACAGTGGCGGATCACCGGCAGCTTAGGGGCCGTGTCGGTGGCCAAAGCGTCGGGCCGAGTCACCACCACGTCCACCCCCGCATCGCGCGCCACCGCCAGAATGGCTGGATCATCGCTGCTGACAGCAATGGCCGCAAAGCGACCACTGGCCCTGGCCTGATCAACAGAATGCAGAAACAGCGGTTTGCCCCGCAGGTCCCGGAGGTTCTTTGAGGGCACCCCCTTGCTGCCGCCGCGCACGCAGATGCTGCACAAGACGGGGGTGAGGGCATCGTCTAGCGGGGGAGAGGCAGCGGTCATGGGGGCTCCGTCACGGCTTCCAACACGCCGCCAGCGCGGGCGGAGCGTTCCATGGCATCGATCACCGCCAGTGTTCGTCGGGCAGACGCCAGATCAGCACACAGGCTGGGGGCACCGGTCTGCCAATGTACCAGCAGGTCTTGCCACAGGCCGGTTGTATGCTGCGCCGCCGGGCATGGCAGGTGCAACGATCGCTCCCCTATCGCCAGGGTGCCCGCGATCAGGTCCAGCGTCAGTGATGGCCCGGTGGTGGTGATGTGCATGACCCGGCGGGGCGGTTGATCGTAGTAGTTCAGGCTGAGCGCCACCGCAGGCCCGGTGGCCGTCTGCGCCAACGCCGTCCAGCAATCATCACTATCCACGGTCTTCTCAGGGCCCAGCCGCCCGCCGGCGGCACTGACCGACACAACGGGGCCGAACAGATGATCCACCAAGTCCAGCTCATGGGAAAGGTCCCGCAGCACCCCACCCCCCTGGGAGGCATGGGCTGAGTAGCTGAGGGACGTGGGGCGGTCCGGGCGCCAACGGTCCAAATCTTGGCCCACATGCAGGCTCACACTAAGCGGTCGTTGCGCACCCAGCGCAACCCGCAGGGCCTCGATGGCAGGGTGAAAGCGCAGATTGTAGGTGACAAAGACTGGCCGATCCGCTGGCAGGTTCATGGCTTCCAGGTCCGCCAAGCTCATGGCGATGGGTTTTTCTACGACCAGAGGGCCGAGGTGACCGGCCTCCAGGGCCTCTTGGATCACCACCCGATGGCGCGCGGTCTCGCTGCTCACCAGCAACACCGCCTCCGGCGCCTGGATCACGGCCTGGCGGACCTGGGTGAACGGGCCCATGCCGGCGCGGCGGCTGATGATGGCCGGCGGGTGGCCCAAGGCCGTCAGGGCCTGGGCGTGACGCTGCCCGGCGGAGCCATAGCCCTCCAGCAGGATCGGCATCGGCATCATGGGCGCTGATACCACAGAAGGACATTGTTGGCCGGCATGGGGGTCAACGGCAACGGGACAAGGCCCGCGCCTGTTGCATCATCGTCGATGTCCTCCTGATCCCGGATCCCGAACGACGGGTCCCTGTCCTTCAGCCACTGGTCGAACTGGGCGTTGCTGTCCGCGGTGTGGCGACCCGCCTGCTTCACCGGGCCATAGACGGCAAGATGGCCACCGGGGCGAAGGGCCATTGCCGCCACCCGCATCAAGCCGGGACCCACGGCAGGGGGGGAAATATGCAGCAGATTGGCGGTAAAAACCAAATCGGCCGTCCCATTCAGCGCATCCCCTGGCCCGTGTGCCTCCAGCACATTCAGCTTTTGGGGGGGCGCCAGGCCCGGTGCCCCCGTCTGCTGGCGCCACGCGGCGATGCTGGCCAGGGCCCCGGGATCGACATCCGTGGGGTGCCAGGTCAACCCGGCAAAGCGCTGACAAAAATAGACCCCGTGCTCGCCGCTGCCGCTGGCCACTTCCAGGACGCGGGTCCCCGGCACCAAAACAGCGGCCAGCGCTGTGGCCAGGGGTTCGCGGTTGCGCACCGTGGCGGGCGCATGCCGCCGCCCATCCTGGCCGGACGGCGGAG
>CAZCBM010000025.1:0-20062 GCA_964496805.1 uncultured Rhodospirillales bacterium
GGCCACTGGCCTCTGTCGCCGCCAGGTCCCAGGCGCGGATCCTCAACACCTCTGGCCCCAGGGGCGCTTTGGCGAACTGGAACCACCCCCGTCGGAACAGTCGCCCCTCGGGCTTTGCCGACCAATCCCCTTCCAGCAGGTGGGCCCGGGTGACCGGGTCCAAGGCGGCCAGATCCTGGCGGTAGGCTGCCCGGTCCAAGTGGGGATTGTCCCCCAGGCGGGAGGGAAAGAAGCGCCCCTCTGCCGTGCGGGGGTCCACGAACCGCCGGTGAACCCAGTCGTGCCCGATGCCGCCGGGGTTGCTGGCCGCGCGCAAACGCAGCGGCACCGTGGCGTCGGCGGCCCGTCGCAAGCGCGACCGCAGATACAGATACGGTCCCTCGTCAAACTGCGTCAGCTCATCGAAGCCGATGAACTGGAACTCCGCCGATTGGTAGCGGTAAGGATCCGCCTCCGCGCTGAGATAGCCAAAGCTCAGCCGCGCGCCGCTGGGGAAATGCCAGCTCTGTGCGGCCCCGTCCCAGCGGGCGGGCGTTCCGCTCAGCCATGCGTGGGCGCGGCTCATCAGCGCCCCGTCGCGGCGCAGATCGCTCAGGTGGCGTCGAAACAGGATTGCGCCGTAGCCGGGGGTCTCCACCGGCATCAGCGCCGCCATCAACAGCGCGTCCGATTTGCCGCCGCCGGCTGCGCCGCCATACAGCGCCTCCCGCCCCTCATCGGCCAGAAAGGCCAGTTGCTGGGCGAAGGGCAGGTGCGGGATGAACGGGTTTTGCCCGACGCTCAGTAAGGTCGCTGCCAAGGCATCCGCGGCTGGCGCACCAGCGGGGCCGGGCGAGCCGTCAGGGGGCGGCTTGTCCATCATCATGGGCTATGCTACACACTTTCTCTACAGTTTCAGGGCCGTGGCGCACACTGCGCAGGTCAAGGTGCGCCAGATCACCTGTGCCAATCGCCTTCACGAATCGGCTTTACAGATCGCTTGTGCGGACCGGCTGTAAGGGGCAGCAGTATGGTTCAGACATCGTCGCAGCAGGCTGGCCCGGGGTATCGCTGCGCTTGGCCTCAGCGCCTTGCTAGACATCGCCTTGCTAGACATCGCCTCGGTGAATGCGTCGTCGGGCGACGCCGCTGGGGCGAACACCGTCCGGGGGGGCGCCGCTTGGTCAGCGGCAGTCGGGCGGCCAGCGCCTTGACCTATGCTCTGCTCACCGGGCTCATCACCTTGACGGCCCTGGCCCTCGTTAACCGGGTCGGCGATGGTGTCCATCACGTCGCCGATGACGTGGCTGACACCCTCATCGGGGGCGGAGCGGCCCGCCTTGTGAGATTGGACGGTGATCCTTCGGCGCTGACCACCCAGGGTGAGGCTGCGGGACAGTGCGTCCTGCTCACCCTCGGCAACCAGGGCCGGTCGGCCTCCGGCCCCCTCGCGGCCAGCCTTGCCGGGCCAGATTTTGCGCTGGCGGGCTGCGAGGATACCTGTTCGGGGCAATCCTTGCTGCCCAACGCCACCTGCCGCATCGGCGTGCGCCTCCAGGCCCAGGGCAACGGCACGCTTTCCGGCACCCTGACAGTATCGGCGCCCCAGTCTGAAGAGGCCCTCATCCTGGCCTTGTCCGGCCAGGCCAGCGGCCTGCCGGAGGCGTGTCTGCGTCGGGGTCTCGACCATCCCCAGGGGGAGCCCACCACCTGTTTCTGCCCGTCGGAACGGGCGGCGAGCGCGGGCAGCGTCATCGGCTCCGGCCCCTACAGCGCCGCCAGCGATGTCTGTCGTGCGGCCGTTCATGCCGGGGTTACTGGGGTGCAGGGGGGCGTTGTCACCTTCACCCATGCCAGCCTGGAATGCCCGGCCTTCAACGGCTTCGATCGTCATGGCGTGCGCTCCAATACCTCCAGCAGCGCTGCCGCCATCTTGGTCTTTGCGGGCCAGCCGGAAAGCTGCGCCATCGCCGGGGGGCCCTGTCCATCGGTGGACCCGGAGGATTTCGCGGCGGATCTGGTCCATCGATGCACCTGCTCTGCCTCTCAGGCCGGCAGCGGCAGTGTTATCGGCTCTGCCCCCTATGATGAGGACTCCAGTCTCTGCCGCGCGGCTTTGCATGCGGGTCAGGTCTCGGCGGAGGGGGGAGAGATCTCCTTCCGCCGGTCCTCTGCCACCTGTCCTTACTTCATCGGCACCGACGCCAACGGGGTTCAGTCCAGTTGGAGCAGCAGCGCCGACCGGTCCTTCGTCTTCGATGGCCTGTCGGAGGACTGCGCTGCCCAGCCCCAGGTCGGCATCGCCCAGTGCCCGGACAGTCCCCGCGACCTGCCGCGTGATGCAGCGGTGCGTTGCCTGTGTGATGCCAACCAGACGGGCGGCGGCAGCGTCATCGGCTCCGGCCCGTATGAGGATGACAGCCGTCTGTGTCGGGCCGCTGTCCATGCCGGTGCCATCACCACCGATGGTGGCATGATCACCGCCACCCGTCACTCTCTGCCCACGTGCAGCTACTGGCGAGGCTCCCTGTCCAACGGCGTCGAAAGCCAGTGGCGCTCCCACGGCAACGACCGCGTCACCATCAACGACCAGAGCCCGGATTGCGCGGCCCAGCCCCAGGCCGGGATCAGCTATTGTCCCTCCAGCCCCCGGGACATTCCCCGGGACGAGCCCATCACTTGCCTCTGTCAGGCCGATCAGACCCACTCCGGCAGCGTCATCGGCTCTGGCCCGTACGAGGATGACACCCGCATCTGTCGCGGTGCCCTGCACGCTGGGGAGATCGGTGGCGCTGGCGGCATGGTGCGCATCACCCGTCATTCTGGTGCGACCTGCCCGCAATGGCGTGGTTCCCTGTCCAACGGTGTCGAAAGCCAATGGCGCGACCACGGCAACGACCGTGTCACCTATGGTTCGCAATCGGCTGACTGCGGTGCCCAGCCCCAGGCAGGGGTTGAATCGTGCCCCAATGATCCCCGGGATCTGGAGCGGGATGTCACCAAAACCTGCTTCTGTCGTGCGGACCAAACCAGTTCCGGGTCGGTGATCGGCTCTGGCCCCTATGAGGATGACAGCCGGGTCTGTCGGGCGGCGGCCCATGCTGGTGTTGTGGGTAATGGCGGCGAAGGCACCATCACCGTGACCCGGCTGTCCGGTGCCACGTGCCCCCAGTGGCGAGGCTCAGTCTCCAATGGCATCCGTTCCCAATGGCGCGATCACGGGAATGACCGGGTCATTTTTGGTGGCCAGTCCGGTTCCTGCGGTGCCCAGCCCCAAGCCGGCAGCGACTATTGCCCCTCCAGTGTGCGCACCATCCAATTGAATGTGGCCACCACCTGCTATTGCGAGCCGGGCGACGGCCTCGACGGGTCGGTGGTGGGCGGCGGTCCTTATGAGGATGACAGCCGCATTTGTCGGGCCGCCGCCCATGCGGGCAGCGTCACCGGGATCAGCGCGGGGGGGGCCGGGTTGGTCACAGTCACCCGCGGTCGTCCGGGTTGCGAGGATTGGTTTGGCTCGGTCTCCAACGGTATCGAGGGCCGCTCCCGCACCCATGGCAATGACCGCTTCTGGTTCTCCGGCATGTCAAGCGCCTGTTCGGCCATGCCGCAATTCGGGGCCCCGTTGCCCTATCCTTGATCTGCTGGCTTGTCGGTGGCTTCTTCCAGGGCCTGCCGCCGCAGATAGGCATAGGCACCGGCCACCACGCGGGACAAGTGATCGGTGTCCACCTGCCCTGCGCTTTCAGTGCCCTCGCCTCCCGTGTCCCCGCTTGTCCGGGGCCGGAGCGCCTGCCCTGAGGTTGTTGGCACTGCCTGGTCTTCCGCGTTCGCCCGCAGGGCTGCTGCCACCCGCTCACACGCCCACCGGCGCACCTCCACCTGTAGCTTTGCTTTCTGGACGGAGGGGGCGCTATCGGCCTCGGCCTGATCAGCCAGCGCAATCGCCTCCTCCATCCAGCGGTCTGCCCTCAGCGCGCTGGTCCGTCGCCAGGCTTGCGCAAAGCGACCATTGGCAGGATCCGCCAGCCAGCCGGCCACCGTGGCGGCGTCAGGCTCGCCTGGGTCACCCTTCTCCAGGGGCAGCAAACCCTCGCCCTTGGCCAACCGAGCCAGCACCTCCCGCTCCCGGCGCGCCGTCAGTCTCATGATCCCTCTCCCGGACGCGACCCCTTGGTCGTTGGCGCGCTGTTTAGAACCTGTCCTGCCGGCCTTGGCAGCAGGGCCAAGCCCGACGGTACCGCAACGAAAAGGGCGCCCCAGCGGAGCGCCCATCTCTCTATGTCCCTAACGTACTCTTTTTGTACCGCGCTCGGTGCTGGTACGTCAAGGACAGTCGGCATGTTTTCTTCCTGCAAGCCGATCTCGGCGGTAGGGCTTACTCCTGGGCCAGGGCGGCCATGGCTTCGGCCACCTGTGGCTTGCTGCTGTGGCCGATCAACACGTCCTCGTCCCGCTTGCCGTGGGCCAGCACCATCACCTGCTTATCGATCTTGGCCAAGTGGCCTTCGATGGCGATGACATCGGCCATGGCCAGGGTATAGGCCAGATCAATGGTCGCCTGAATGATTTCACTGGGCAACTCCGGCAGGGCCTCGCCATAGGCATCCCGGGCGCCCGCCCGTGGCCAGGCCAGCGCCTGAACTTCGGACTTACAGGTGCCGCTGAAGATGTACAGGCGGTCGATGGTTTCCGTCGCCTCCATCAGCGCCCATTGCTTTTCCCCCTCACTGACACCGTCCCACAGCCACAGGCCCCGGTGCTTCAGCCAAGCATCCGCTTCTTCAACGCCGGCATAGCTCAGCGCCATCCGCAAACCCCAGCCATTCTCAACAATCATGGCCATCTTTGCCCACTCCATCACGGGATGATGCTCCTGTTCTCCAGAGCTGTCTGCTGCACATCCCGGCACCAGTGGCAGGGGACGCACCGTTTCGATGGGCTCACCGTGACCCACACCCGTAATCGAGGGCTTATCAATCGCTGGCATTTGAGGCGTTGGGCGCCCCTCCTCCTATGAAAATACCAACAACATCGCTAAAAAGGCGCCGGTGTTTGGTATCCAGTATTTATCCCAGGCTTTGACTCATCTATTTTTGAAAAAACGACGGACTTTCGGTGTCAGCGCAGCAGGCGCCCCACCAGGTCGGCGGTATAGTCCACCATCGGCACGATCCGGCCATAGGGAAGGCGGGTGGGTCCAATCACCCCCAGCGCGCCCACCACCCGGTTCTGGGAATCCCTGAACGGAGCCAGCACCGTGGAGACGCCGGCGTCGCGGAACAGCGTGTTCTCCGCCCCGATAAAGATCCGCACCCCGTCGCCCTGTTGGCTGGCTTCCAACAATTGCAGCATGGTGTCCTTGGCTTCCAGCGTGTCGAACAGGGTGCGCAGCCGCGCCAAGTCCTCCATGCGGCGGACATCATCCAGCAATTTGCCCTGGCCGCGAACAATCAGCGTCCCGTCCCCCGGTCCGCCTTCGGTCCAGAACGCCAACCCTGCATCCACAATGGACTGGCTCAGGACATCCAATTGGTCCTTGTGGGCTTGCCGCTCGGCCTGAATTTCCGCGCGCACATCCTCCAAGTTGCGGCCCAGGATGCGCCGATTCAAATAGTTCGCCGCAGCCACAATGCTGCTCACCGGGACCGCTTGCGGCAGTTCGATGATGCGGTTTTCCACCTGGCCGTCCTCGCCCACCAGGACGATCAGCAGGCGCCGCCCATCCAGGTCCACGAAGTCAATCTGGCGCAGGGGGCGATCCTGTTTCGGCGCAATCACCAGCCCTGCGGCCCCTGTCAGCCCCGATAGCGCGACGGAGGCTTCTGCCAGCACCCCATCCAGGTTGCGCCCGGCCGCCAAACACTGCGCTTCCAGCATCGCACGCTCTTGCTGGCTCAGGTCCCCAACCTCCATAAGCGCATCCACAAACAACCGCAGACCTGCCTCGGTGGGGACCCTCCCGGCGGACGTGTGGGGGCTATACAGTAGGCCTTTGGTTTCCAACTCCGCCATGACGGAGCGGATGGACGCGGCCGAGAGGTTCAGCCCGCTGCGTTCGGTCAGCAGCTTGCTTCCCACCGGTTGCCCGGTTTCCACATACATTTCAATCAGATGGCGGAACACCGCCTGGGCGCGATCCGTCAAACCGCCGATCATGGCATTCTTCGCAACAGGACACAGGAAGGCGACATCCTTTACGATAGGGCAGGCGGCCCCCCTTCGCCAGCCCCCTGCTGGCCTTCCCGCGCCGGCCTTCCCGTGCCCGCCTTTCCAGGCCAAGGTGGCTAGCGTGCGGAGCGCCTTCATAGGGTCCGCACCGATCCCCAGCCCATCGCCTTGATACCGTCGTGGCTGGCCGGGCGGCGGCGTGGGGTGGTCAAGGCAGGGGGGGGCAGGCTCTACAGCAGGGGACACCGATTTGGAATCGGCGCCCCTGCAGTCGTCTCTTGGTGGTTGCTCGGATGATCCCCTCCGTTGCGTTGCCACGTCGGGGTCCTATGCACTAGGTCCCGGCCTTGGCTGTCTGGCGGGCGGCGTATTCATCCAGGTCGATGGACAGGGCGGCAACCACCCCGCGGCTGACCAGGGCGGCGAATTCCTCCGCTTCCCGGCTGCTGCTGAAATGGCCGCCCAGATGCAACCGCAGCAGCGCCACCACGCCGCCGGAGACAAAGGCCGCCAATGCCCGTCGATGCCCGGCATCCTGGGCCAAGCGGCTGTCTGGGGCGCTCTGGGTGGCCATGACCTCAATCAACACCGCCTCCAGCACGGTGCTGAAACCGCCATAGAAGCGGTCCACGGCGGTTTTCAGCACTTGGCGGTGTTGATCGGCCATGAAGAACAAGCTGATGCCGTCCAGTTCCTGTCCTGTGCGCAGATGCTCAACCAGCTTGGGCAGGTTTTCATCGCTGTAGACCATACGCACCAGGTCCAGCAGCACCTCCTCAAACAGGGCATCCTTGTTGTCATAGTGGTCATAGATGGTTTGCCGCGCGACCCCCGCGGCTTTGGCCACATCGGTCAGGCTGATCCCGTCATAGTCCCGATCCTCCACCAGGGCGATCAGCGCCTGTTTCAGGGCCTGACGAGTGCGCCGGACCCGGGGATCCTTCGGCGGGGTGGACAGATCATCTCTCAACACGGATGGGGGCAAAACCATGGCGGGATGGACCGGGGGCTGGGGAGGCAGGGAAGGACCAGAGCGGCTGTGAAGCTGACGCAAACACCCAACCGCTCCAGGCATCTCGGTTTGCGCACTGGGCATGGCCCCCGACCCCTGGCGATCTCTTGGCGATCGCGCCGCAATCGGCTGGACATCAGCGCACACCCGCCAAGTGATTTTCGCTCAGGGCAAGGCCCGGGGCTTTGTCGGTTAACTGACGGCTGTAGTCTTACGATAAAGACCGAATCGATCTCGCGTCCAGTCAGGGGGTGTCTCCGTAGGTCACCGGAAAGGCGGCCGTATCCCACCTGCCACAGCAATGGTCCGGCAGGACCCCAAAAAGGGTACCCATGCCGCACGGTGGGGGGGGGAGGCATGGGGCAGACGGATCGGGGATCGCCCTAAAGCAGGCGCGACAGCACCAAGGCATCCCCAGGGGGATCACGGTAATATCCCCGCCGTCGTCCGATCTCCTCCATCCCCAGGGTCTTGTACAGACCCAGGGCCGGCTCGTTATCGGCATGGACTTCCAGGATCAACTGCCGCGCGCCGCCATCCCGACCCCAGGCCATTACCGCCTCCATCAGGGTCTGGCCGAGCCCCTGTCGACGGGCGCTTGGGGCCACAGCCAGAGTGATGATCTCAACATCGTCTGGCCCGGCCCGCAAAGCCACCACAAAGGCGGCCAGAGCCGTGCCCGATCCCGGCCAGCCGGCCGCCCAATAGAGCGGTTGGTCCAGCAGCGCGGTGAAGTGCTGGGCCAGCCAGGGTTCGGCAAAGCAAGTCTGGTGGATGGCGGCCATGGCCGCGGCATCGGCGGCCCCCAGCAAGACCAGTTGGTCAGCGGGGCTCACTGAACGCAGACCAGGGCCTTGCCCGGTACGGCATCGGCCGCCCGCAAATACAACGGCAGCGCCGGGGCCGGGTGCCCTGCGGCCAGGGCAGCGAGACCAAGGCGACAGATGACGCCCGGAGCGGGGCGCTGATGGGCCGAGGGATGCACCTCAAGCCCTGCCCCGATCAGGGCCGGGGCCAGCAGCGGGCTGCCATCGCCAGCCAAAAACACCCCCTCGGTCCCCTGGGCTGAGAGTGCGGCGGCCAAGCGCTCCGGCGCCATAAAGCAGGGCTCCGGCAGCACCGGTCGCAAAGCGTCGTCGCCAGCGGCGACAAAGGGTTCTGCTCGGCGGCTGTCCAGGCACAGAAGCAGGGGCAAGGGGGAGCCTGGCTCCTGTTCCCGGACGGTCTGCGCCAGCGCCTCAAACCCAGACACGCCCACCACTGGGCATCCCAGGGCCAGACCCAGACCTTGGGCCGCGGCCAGGCCCGCGCGCAGCCCGGTGAAACTGCCGGGTCCAGTGACACAACTCACCAACCGCAAGTCGGCCAGGGCAACACCAGCCTGTGCGCACGCGCTCTGGATCACGCCCATCAAGGTCTCGGCGTGGCCATGGCGTTGGGGGTGAAGGGTCTCCCCCACAAGGCCCTGGGGGGTGAGCAGCGCCACGGCCACCTCCGGTCCGCTGGTATCCAGCCCCAGGCAAGGCAATCCCGCGCTGGCGCCTGCGTCAGCCGCCGACAGCCTGCACCTCCTGCACCTCAGGAATGAAGTGCATCAGCAGGCGTTCAATGCCGCTTTTCAGGGTCAGGGTGCTGCTGGGGCAGCCGGCGCAGGCACCCTGGAGGTGCAGGAAGACGATGCCATCTTTGAAGTCGTGAAAAACGATATCGCCCCCGTCCTGAGCCACGGCCGGGCGCACACGGGTGTCCAGCAGCTCTTTGATCTGCTGCACCACGTCGCTGTCGTCCTCGCCATCATGGGGGCCCGGTGCTTGGCTGGCCGCGTCGTGCAGCACGGGCCGTTGGGCGATGAAGTGTTCCATGATCGCGCCCAGCACGGGTGGCTTCAGTTGCACCCAGTCCAGGGCATCCGCCTTGGTCACGGTGATAAAGTCCTGCCCCAGGAAGACGCCTTCCACGCCCGCAATGCCGAACAAGCGGGCGGCCAGGGGGCTGGTCTTCTCCGCATCATCGGCCGTTTGCAGATTGCGCGGCGGCGCTTGGCCGGTCACATCCCGTCCCGGCAGGAACTTCAGACTGGCTGGATTTGGCGTTTCTGCGGTCTCAATGAACATGATCTGTCCCCAACGTCGGCGATCAGGTGAACGATGCTTGCAAAGCCTTAAGGGCCCGGGTTCAATATGGGTCAAAGTGATAGGGTTTTTAGGCTGTGTCGGTCACGCATTTTCGGCTCAACGAAGGCTTGGTGAGGCGGGCAGCGAACGCGGGCTCATCGGTATTGTGTCGAATGTCCTGGACGCGCGCTCTCGAAAGCAGTAGATCGTTACCCTGTCACACATTTTTCGCGCACAATTCCGTGCTTTGGCTGAGACCTCAAGCGCTGTGTCAATCATGAATGTCTTTGATCCCACCGCCCCCAATGACCTGTTCGAGCAATTGGGTCGCGACAAGTCGCTGTTCGCGCCGCTGGTGGAGGGATTGTTCCAAGAGTTGGGATTGCGCCGGGAGGCTGTTCGCAAGGCCTTGGCGGAGCGAGACTCCCTGCAGTTGTCCCGCCAGGGGCACGCCATAAAGGCTTCGGCGGCGCAATTTGGGCTGGTTCGACTGCATGAGATGGCGGCCGGTATGGATCACGCTGGCAAGCAGGGGGATGATGCAACCGTGCTGGCCCTTGCCGCTGGCATCGAACCGGCGATGGATGAGGGCTTGGCGGCCGTGAGGGCCTGGTGGACGGCATCTGACTAGAGCGTAGGACTCCAAAGTGGCAACGCCACGGAGGGGATCATCCGAGCGATCACCAGAAAGCGACAGCAGCGACACCGACTCCAGATCGATGTACACTGCTGTAGGGCAGTTCAGGCGTACGGCAGGGGCCTAGGGGCCATGATCAAAAGCAAGACCAAGGGCTTTTTCGGTGTTGGCGTCGAAGGTAGCTCAAAAGCTGGCAACGCCGGCAATTTGCTGCGTACAACCCATGCTTTTGGGGGCAGCTTCTTTTTCTTTATCGCGCCGATTCTTTCGCTGCGGGAGCTGCGTTCTGTGGATACCTCTGGTGCCGCAGACAACATGCCTGTCTACCATGTGACTTCAGCAGCTGACCTTCAGTTGCCCCGTGGTTGCCAGTTGATCGGGGTCGAACTGACGGACGAGGCCATTCCCCTGCCGAGTTTTCGCCATCCCCGGCAGGCGGCCTATGTGCTGGGGCCGGAGCGGGGCAGCCTCAGCCCCCAGACCCAGGAGCGGTGTGATCATATCGTCCACATTCCCATGCAATTCTGCGTCAATGTCGGCGTGGCGGGGGCCATCACGCTGTATGATCGGATGATTTCCTTGGGCCGGTTTGCGGAGCGCCCGGTGCGCACCTCGCAAAAGCCCGAAGCGCCGCCGGCCCATGTGCATGGGGGGCCAGTGATCCGCAGCGAGCGCCGGGCCCGCCATCGGGCGGCCAATAGCCCGGCCCCGCTGCCCTCGTCAGATCAGGCCGGACAGGAGCCTGATTAAGCCGCAGGCAATTCCAGCGACCGACTGTCGCGGTCAGCTATGCGGGCGGCCGGGCCAGCGCTATCCCTGTTCATGCGGAAAGCTATACGTCTTGGCCTGGGCATATACGTCTTTGCTTTGATGAGTCAGGGAATGGCCTAAATCCGGCTCAATGACGTGCCGGGGAGGGATGTCCCCACGGTCTGCCTTTCCACACCTTGATCGTTATCCACAACCCCCGCGGGCTGGCTCCAAAGACTGGCAGGTCACAACCGCGGCACTGGGAGGAATAGCATGAGCAGCGACACTCTCCGGGGGACGCTCCCGGCGCTGAATCGTCGTGGTTTCCTGCGTGGCTCTGCCTTGGCGACCACAGGGGCGGCTGCTGCAGCCCTCGGTGGCGGCTCGGCGCTGGCCAACACGCCGGACCCGGCCATCACTGAACTGCAGGAATGGAACCAGTATCTGGGCCCTGGCGTCGATGCGGAGCCCTATGGCACGCCGTCCCCGTACGAGGCTGAGGTTGTCCGCCGCTATGTGCCGTGGTTGACCGCTGACACGGTCAGCTCGATCAACTTCTCCCCGCTGCCCTACATGCACGGCTTCGTCACCCCCAATGGCCTGCACTTTGAGCGCCATCATGGCGGCACGGCCGAGATCGACCCGGCGCAGCACCGTTTGATGATCCATGGTTTGGTGGACCGCGAGTTGGTCTTCACCATGGACGAACTCATGAAGATGCCGTCCGAGAGCCACTTCTACTTCACGGAATGTGCAGCCAACGGCGGCATGGAATGGCGGGGCGCTCAGCTCAACAGTTGCCAGTATACCTTTGGCATGATCTCCACTGCCCAGTGGACCGGTGTGCCGCTGAAGCACCTGCTGGAGTATGTGGGCGTCAAGACCAACGCCAAGTGGATCCTGGCTGAGGGCGCCGATGCTGCCGGCATGACCCGTACCATCCCGCTGGAAAAGGCGCTGGATGATTGCCTTGTGGCCTATGCCCAGAATGGCGAGGCGATCCGCCCGGCCCAGGGCTACCCGTTGCGCCTCGTGGTGCCGGGCTTCGAAGGCAACATGCACATCAAGTGGCTGCGTCGCTTGGAAGTGGGGGATGCCCCCTACATGACCCGCGAAGAAACCTCCAAGTACACCGACCTGTTGGAGGATGGCCGCGCCCGCATGTACACTTGGGTGCAGGAAGCCAAATCCGTCATCACCAGCGTGTGTCCGGAGCGCCCGGTTACCGAGCCCGGCCCGGTGAAGATCGAGGGGCTGGCTTGGTCCGGTCACGGCCGCATCAAGCGTGTCGATGTCTCCGTGGACGGTGGCCGCAACTGGCAGACCGCCCGTCTGCATGGACCGGTCCTGCCCAAGTGCTTCACCCGCTTTGAAATGCCGTGGGAGTTCAAGGGCGAGGCGGCCCTCATTCAGTCCCGCTGCATGGACGACTCCGGCTACGTTCAGCCGACCATGTCCCAGTTGCAGCATGTCCGGGGTGTCAACTCCATCTACCACAACAACGCCATCCAGACCTGGCTGGTCAATGGTGACGGGAGTGTCGAAAATGTCCGCCTTGGCTAAGTCCCTGATGGCGGCCGCTGTCGCCGCCCTGATGACCGTGCCGGCCATGGCCGAGGACATGCCGTTTGGCCGTCCGGCTCTGGCTGAAGAAATCGCTGCCTGGGACATCGACGTGCGTCCCGACGGGCAGGGGCTGCCAGTGGGCAGTGGCTCCGCCGAACAGGGGGAGCAGCTCTACTATGACTACTGCGCCGTCTGCCATGGTGACTTCGGCGAAGCCGTGGGACGGTGGCCGGTGCTGATGGGGGGCTTCGGCACCTTGGCCGGTGAAGACCCGGTGAAGACGGTGGGGTCCTACTGGCCCTATGCGTCCACGGTCTATGACTACATTCACCGCGCCATGCCCTTTGGCAACGCCCAGAGCCTCACCGATGATGAGGTGTATTCGATCTCCCTCTACGTGCTCTACCTGAATGATCTGGTGGAGTACGAGACGGTCTATGATCAGGATACCTTCGCCTCTATCGAGATGCCGAACGCCGATGGGTTCTTCATGCCGGACCCGCGGCCTGACGTGCCGATGGACGAGCCCTGCATGAGCAATTGCGATGTGGGTACGGACATCGTCGGTAAGGCTGCGATCATCGACGTGACCCCCGACGACGAAGATATCGGCCTGTCCATCGACTGATTGGGCCCTTTGCCCATCATGCCTCGGCCCGGTGGCTGGCGCTGCTGATGCTCATGGGGCTATGATCGCAAGACCAGGAGGGCCATGCCACGGGGTGGCATGGCCCTTTTCCCGTTTGAGTGCAGGACCAGTTGTAGGGTCCTCTCGTTGTTCCAGCAAGGCGCCCTGTCATGGCCCGTATTGCCCGCCGTACCGCAGTCCCCCCCACTGGCTCGTCCGGCCCCTTGGCGGGCGCAGGGGGAGGGATAACGCGCCGCGCCGCCTCCCGACTGCTGGCAGCCTCCGCCCTGGGCACCTTGGCTGCCCCGGCCATCGTCTCAGCCCAGAGCCCATCGGCCCGCTTGGTGGTCATCGGTGGCGGGCCAGCCGGGGCCTCCACGGCACGGATGATGCGCATGGCGGCCCCGGACGTCGCGGTGACCCTGGTGGAGCCCAAGACCGTTTACGCCTCCTGCTTCTTCTCCAATCTCGTTCTGGGGGGGCTCATCCCGTTTTCTGCCATTGAGCACGGCTATGACGCCTTGCGCGCCGATCCTGGCCTGACCCTGATCCACGCACGGGCCGAGGCCCTGGATGCTGCGGCCGGGGAGGTGCGGTTGGATACGGGGCAACGCCTGGCCTTTGACCGGTTGGTGGTGGCGCCTGGCATTGGCTTCGATGACAGCCAGATTGAGGGCTACGCGCTGGCGATGGCCGATGGCCCCTTGCCCCATGCCTATCAGGCCGGTCCCCAGACCAAGGCCCTGATGGCCCAGATCACCGGCATGCGCCAGGGCGGCACCTTTGTCATGGCGGCCCCGCCCTACCCCTACCGTTGCCCCCCTGGCCCCTATGAGCGGGTCAGCATGGTGGCGCACCACTTCAAACACCATAATCCCACGGCCAAGATCCTGATCCTGGATCCCAAGACACACTTTTCCAAGCAGCCCTTGTTTCGGGACGCGTGGGATTACCACTATCCGGGCATGGTGGAGTGGATTCCGGGTGATTTCGGTGGCTTAGCGGTGGCGCTGGATCCGGCAACGCTGACGCTCACCACGGACACAGGTGATGACTATCAGGCCGATGTGCTGAACCTTATCCCGGCACAGACCGCCGGTCCGATCGCGGCCAGCTTTGGTCTCACCGATGACAGCGGGTGGTGCCCGGTCAACCCGTCAACGCTGGAGAGCACCCAGGTGCCCGGGGTCCATGTGGTGGGGGATGCCGCCATCATGGGGCCGCTGCCGAAGTCCGCCTACGCGGCCCATACTCAGGCGCAAGTGGCGGCTGGAGCCATTGCCCACGGGTTGGGACACGGGCGCCCGCCGGAGATCCTGTTTCAAAACGCCTGTTGGTCCGTCGTGGCCGGCAATGACGCCATCAAACTGGGGGCCGACTACATCGTCCAGGACGGGGAGGTGGTTCAGGGCGAGGGCTTCATTTCGGAACTGGGCGAGAGCGCGGAGACACGCGCCGAGGTCAAGGCCGAAGCCGAAGCTTGGTACCGCGGGATCAGCACCGCCATTTGGGGCTGATCTTGCGCGGGGAGCAGCCCCCGGTCCCGGCCGTGGGCGGAACAGACCGCCAGCGTTTGAGGACCTTTGCCTCCAGGCCCTGGCGCGTACCGATTTGCCCGAAACAATTGGTGCGAAAGGGGGGACTCGAACCCCCACGCCCAGAGGGCGGCAGATTTTGAGTCTGCTGCGTCTACCAATTCCGCCACTTTCGCAAGGTACCCATAGGGCACCCACAGACCGACTAGGTTTCGCCTGCACGCTCGACAGTGTCAACAGCCTTATCGGATCGCACGGGCATAGAGCGTAGGACCCCAGAGTGGCAACGCCTCGGAGGGGATCATCCGAGCGACCACCAGAAACCTATAGCAGGGGCGCCGATTCTAAATCGGTGTCCACTGCTGTAGAGCGCAGGCCCCAACCGTGGCAACGCCTCGGTGGGGATCAACCCATCGACCATCTCTACCCTATGGCGGGGGTATCGCTTCCACATCAATGTCCGCTGCACTCAGGCTGCGACCGCTCTTGCGCCAGCAGGCACGGCCCCTTCTCTCAAGGGCCACTGCTGTCGGGGAAGAAGGCTGCAGCATCATACGCATTGGGGGTCTGTATTGGGGGGCTGGCAATCCGCCCTGCCGGGGCGAAAAACCATCTCGTTTTGACGGTTTGGTATTTCCACCAAACACGCAACCGCCTTACACTCGGTCTTGCTGTCCCCGTAGCTCAGTAGGATAGAGCACAGGATTCCTAATCCTGGGGCCACTGGTTCGAATCCAGTCGGGGACGCCATCTTTTCAACGGGTTAGCACCGCCACCGTTCCGCAGCCGGGCACTCTATCCGCACATATCTAGCACCGTGCATTTCACGCCATCCCGACCGGCCCCCCACCCGGCCACCCGCTGGGACGATACTGCCGTGGATGGCCGGGTGGGGGCGCGGGCGGTCAAGGGAGGGGGGACGGGCGCTACAGCACCATGCCCAGACGCAGCGCATCATAGATGGCCGCGTGGATGTTCCGGCTGGCCACGGCGTCGCCGATACGGAAGAGCTGATAGGTGCCGGCGGGATTGGGGCGCAGCGCCTGGGGGTGGCCGGCGATCAGCGCCTTGTGGTCCACCGCCCCACCATTGACGGAGCCGGGGCGCAAGTCGTGATAGAGGTCCTCCAGCGGCAGTGTGCCGGCCTCCACGATAACCTGATCCACAATCCGCTCCTCGGTGACATCGGCATAGTCGGACCCCAAGATGGCCTTTAGCCGATTGCCGGCCCGTTCCACCGCCACCAAGCGTCGGGCAATGGTGATCTGCACCCCATGCTCCTGAAACACCTGCTGATAGGCGGCGTGGTTCAGTCCCCCCATGTCGGCGGCGAACCATCGCTCCGGTGTCACCAGTTCCACCCGTGCCCCGGCCCGGGCGGCCGCTTCGGCGGCCTGCAGACCCGGATGATTGGCGGTGTCATCGAACACCAGCACCTCCTCGGCCACCGGCGTGTC
This sequence comes from uncultured Rhodospirillales bacterium, assembly GCA_964496805.1. Taxonomy (GTDB): domain Bacteria; phylum Pseudomonadota; class Alphaproteobacteria; order CAZCBM01; family CAZCBM01; genus CAZCBM01. The sequence goes on from CAZCBM010000025.1 coordinate 15,850, forward strand.
GCCGGAGAGAATGTCCCAGCCGGTGACGGCCAGGTCTTCGCCCCGGCCGTCCAGGAACCCGGTCCATGGCATGCCGCCGGTGGCCAGGATCACCAGATCCGGGTCCTCCGCCAGGACATCCGACGCCGCGGCAAAGGTGTCAAAGCGGAACTCAATGCCCAGTTTCTCGCACTGGGCCATGCGCCAATCGATGATCCCGATCATCTCCCGCCGCCGGGCTGAGCGGGAGAGCAGGCGAACCTGCCCGCCGGGTTGATCCAGGGCCTCCAGAACGGTGACGGTGTGACCCCGTTCCCCCAAAACGCGCGCGGCCTCCAGCCCACCTGGGCCTGCCCCCACCACCACGGCCCGTCGCGGTGCATCCTGGGTGCGGCGCAGAACGTGGGGGATGATGCCTTCGCGACCGGTGGCGGCATTATGGATGCACAGCGCCTCTCCCGCCCCATAGATTCGGTCGATGCAATAGCTGGCCCCGACACAGGGCCGGATGTCATGCTCCCGCCCTTGGGCGATCTTCAGGCCGATATGGGGCTCGGCCATGTGGGCGCGGGTCATGGCCACCATGTCCAGCTTGCCGCTTTCGATGGCATGGCGGGCGGTGGCCACATCGGTAATCCGACTGGCGTGGAACACCGCCACGCGCCCGGCTTGATCGGCCCGGACCTCTCCGGCGAAATCCAGATGCGGGGCGGAGCGGTCCCCATGGATGGGGATGACGCCGCGCAATCCGGCATCGGTCTCGATATGGCCACGGATGATGTTCAGGAAATCCACTTGGCCCGTGGCACTCAGGCGGCGCGCGATCTCCAGCCCCTCGGCCTTGGACAGGCCCTTGTCCCATTGCTCGTCCGCCACCATGCGCAGGCCGACGATGAAGGATGGCCCCACTTGGGTGCGGATGGCATCCAGCACCCGGAAGGTGAAGCGCAGGCGATTGTCCAGGCTGCCGCCCCACTGGTCGTCACGATGGTTGGTGGCGGGGGACCAGAAGCCATCCATCAGATGCCCATAGGCTTCCAGTTCGATGCCATCCAGGCCAGCGGCCTGCATCCGTGCGGCGGCGTCGGCATATTGGGCAATGATCCGCTCCAGGTCCCAATCCTCGGCGGTTTTTGGCCAGGCCCGATGGGCCGGCTCCCGCACGGGGGAGGCGGCCAGCACGGGCAGCCAATCCGCCTTATCCCAATTGGTGCGCCGCCCCAGGTGGGTGAGCTGGATCATCACCGCCGCCCCGGCATCGTGGCATTCATCGGCCAGACGGCGCAGCCAGGGCACGATCTCATCCTTGTAGGCGTGGAGGTTGCCGAAGGCGGGCGGGCTGTCTTCCGCCACGATGGCGCTGCCGGCGGTCATGGTCAGCGCGACCCCACCCTTGGCCCGCTCCAGGTGATACAGCCGGTAGCGGTCCTTGGGCATCCCGTCCTCGCTGTAGGACGGCTCGTGGGAGGAGGTCATCAGCCGGTTGCGCAGCGTCAAGTGCCGCAGTTGGTAAGGCTGAAGGATGGGGTCTGTGCTGGAGAGGGCGGCAGCGTCGGGTGACGGGGGCATGAGGGGCATCCGGGGCTGGCGGGCAAACAATCCGTTACCCTGGCGGTGGGGCTCAGCGGATGCGTTCCAGGGGGCGACATGGGGCAGTTTGTGTGCGTCGCCGGGGCGCACGCCGCCGGTTACAGGCGCGCTGTGGCGGGGGCTCAGGGGTCGCCACTTGGCTCTGGCAGGCTCTTGGGGTGCTTGGGCAGCGCGTCTGCGATGGAGACCCAGGGCAGGCGCTCAGACCAGAACACATGGGCGGTGGGCTGGTACTGCTGCGGGTCGTCCAAGGACGCGGCGTAGAGATGGGTCTCCTCGGGATAGGCCTGCGTCTCGTAGGAGGCCGGCGCGCCGCAGATGCCGCAGAAGCTTCGGGTAACGCCGGGCGAGGAGGCATAGAAGCGCCGCGGCCCGCGCCACGTCACCGAGCCCCGGGGCACGCCGATCCAACTCACATAATCCGATGCGGCGGCGCGGCGGCAGTCCTCACAATGGCAGTGCGCCGCCCACAGCACCGGCCCTGTTGCCCGCCAGGTGAGGGCGCCGCAAAGGCAGCGGCCGGAAAGCTCTGGCATGGGCCGTCTCTCATTGTGGCGGGGGAGAGCAGAGGGCGAGCGGGAGCGGGCCATGGGAAGGGAGACCGGCGATGGGGTAGGATATCCCTCAGCGCAGCGGCGGCGTCACCACGATTTCGGCCCGCTCTGCCGGGCCGATGCCATAGATGTCGCGGCCGACGCCGCGGACATTGATCCGCTCGCTGGGCAGGCCTTGGCTGGCCAGGAACTGGCGCACGGACAGGGCGCGTTGCAAGGCCATGCGCTTACGAACGGCGGCGCTGGCGCCCTCAGGGTCGGTGTAGCCGCGCACGGTGATGCGGGTCAGGGGCTGCGAGGCCACTTCCCGCGCCAGTTCGCTCAGGATTGCTGCACTGCTCTGGCTGACCTGCCCCTGGGCATCAAAGGGGATCTGCAGGATGCGGGCCTGGGCCTCCTCCAACTTGGGCAGGGTGTTGGGCATGGGGGCCTGGGCCCGTGTCGGCGCGGGCGCCACAGCGGCCAACCCGGCACCAAGGGTGATGGCAAGGGCAACAATCCGCAGGCGAGGCATGCTTCAGTCTCCCGGTGTGGCCTTGCGGCTGGCCGCAGCCATGGCCTTGGTGACAACCTTCAACAATTGTCCGTGGACCTTGGTGTTGCCGCAGACCAGGGACTTGTTGAACACCGCATCGGGTTTGCCGGTGATGTCGGTGGCATAACCGCCTGCCTCCCGCACCAGCACCACCCCGGCGGCACAATCCCAGGGGCTCAGCCCGAATTCGAAGAACCCATCATAGCGCCCGGCCGCCACATAGGCGAGGTCCAGGGCAGCCGATCCAAAGCGCCGGGTCACGGCGCCGGCCAGGCGCACCGCCCGCTCGGGCTGGGCGCGGGCATCCTCCGGCGCGTGAGGTCGATCCTCCCAACCAATGCCGATCATGGCCTCCAGCAGGTCCTGGCGCCCGCTGACCCTCAGCCGGTGACGATTGACATAGGCGCCGCCACCCCTCTCGGCGGTGAACATCTCATCCTTGATCGGGTCATAGATCACGCCGTGGGTGAGTTCCCCGTTGATCTCCAGCCCGATGGAGATCGCCCAATGGGGCACGCCGCGCAGGAAATTGTGGGTGCCGTCCAGGGGATCGACGATGAACCGGGAGCCATCGCGGGTCTTTTCAGCGGTGCCTTCCTCCATCAGGAAGCCAGCGTTGGGCCGGGCCTTGGACAGCTCGGCGTGGATAATCTCCTCGGCCCGCTTGTCGGCGATGGAGACGAAGTCCGACTGGCCCTTGCGGGAGACCTGGAGTCGCTCCAACTCCCCGAAATCGCGCACCAGGCCCTTGGCCGCAGCCTCAGCGGCCCGGACCATCATGTTCATTACCGGGGAGCGGTTGACCATCACCGGGGTTCCAGATCAAAGGCGGAAGAAAAGCGGGTCGCGGCCAGACGATCAGTCCTTGGCCCGCTCGACATATTTGGCTTCGTGGATGTTGACCACGATGCGGGTCCCCACCTCGATATGCGGCGGCACCATCACCTTGGCGCCGTTATCCAGGATGGCGGGCTTGTAGCTGGAACTGGCAGTCTGACCCTTCACCACCGGCTCTGCTTCCGCGACCTCGTAGACGGCCTTGTCCGGCAGCGTCGCGCTGATGACCTCACCCTCATAGGTCTGAAGCTGGCAGATCATGTTTTCCTTCAGGAACGGGGCTTGATCGCCCACCTTCTCCACCGGCACCATGACTTGCTCGAAGCTCTCCTGATTCATGAAAACATAGTCGTTTCCATCCTGATAGAGGTAGCTGTAGTCGTATTCCTCCAGTTGGACACGCTCCACCGTCTCCTGGGTGCGGAAGCGGACATTGGTCTTGTTGCCCGCACGGACGTCGCGCATCTCAATCTGGATGACCGATGCCCCCTTGCCCGGCTGGATGATATCGATCTTTTGCACCACCCACAGCTTGCCTTCATGTTCCATGGCGTTGCCGGGGCGGATCTGGATGGCGTTGACCTTCATCGTGGTTGGGCTCTTACGTCGTTTTATGGGGGAGGATGCACATGCGCGCGGACCATACTGACAGCCCCGATGGGGCGCAACCGGAAGCTCGGTCCCCTGGACAGCGCTGGTGGCACCCGGACAACATGGC
>CAZCBM010000026.1:0-1193 GCA_964496805.1 uncultured Rhodospirillales bacterium
AACCCCCGCACCGGCCGCCCTGCCGCAAGTGCAGTTGCTGGCGCCGCCGGAAGTCCGGGCGGGAGAAGCCTTTGAGATCGATTGGCGAGGCCCCCCGAGCGAGGGCGACAGGGTTGAGGTGCTGGGGGCCGAAGGGCCGCTGGCCACCCATGATCCGGCTCAGGGACAACCCTTGATCCAGCGTGCCCCGGACAGCATTGGCCAACTGACCGTGCGCTTTCGCCATGGCCCCACCGGGCAAATCCTGGATCAACGCACGGTGGTGATCTTGCCCGCCCCCATCGCCCTGACGGTGCCGCCCACGGTGCACCAGGGCATGGACTTCACCGTTCAGATCGGCCCGGGAGACAAGGACGCCGGCGATCTGATCGCCGTGGTTCCCGCCGGCGCGCCTGAGAACGCACGCGCCCTGCGCAGCGCGCGTCTGGGATCCTCCGTCGATGAGCTTAGCACGGTGACACCGGCAGCCTTGGGACCCTATGAGGTCCGCTACATCGATCGGGCCTCCCGCCAGATCCGCGGCCGGACCAGCCTGGAGGTGGTTCAGGGGACCACGGGCATTGAGACACTGGAAGCCGCCGCCACCGGTACCGACATTCCGGTCCAGGTCACCGGCGATTGGCGCCCGGGGGATTGGGTGGCCCTTTATACGCCCACGGCCACAGACCCGGGCCAGCATCTCACCTGGAAACGCCTGAACCGGGAGGGTGCTGGGACGCTGGTGGCGCCGGGGGACGCCGGTAGCTATGAGATCCGGGTGATTGATGAGGCCAACAAGGCCGTTCGCGCCGCGCTGAGCTTGCCGGTGTTCGACGCCGTGGTCAGCCTGACGGCCCCGGCAACCGTTGCCGCCGGCACGGACGTGGCGATCAGTGTTGAGGGCGATGCCCGTCCCCAGGATTGGGTGGCGATCTATCGCCCCGGCGTCAGCGATGTCCAGGCCTATGAGAGTTGGGGCGGTATCGGGCAGAACTTCCAGCGCACCCTGGTGGCTCCGTCCGAGCCCGGCTCCTACGAGATCAAGCTGGTGGATGCTGGCAACCGTCAGGTGCGCGCCACCGTGGCCTTGGACGTCAGCGCTGCCCAGACGCAGATCTTCGCCCCTGCTTCCGCCGCTGCCGGCACCAACATCGAGGTTCGCGTTGAAGGGGACGCCCGCCCACAGGATTGGGTGGGGATCTTCCGCGCCGATG
>CAZCBM010000026.1:1293-15402 GCA_964496805.1 uncultured Rhodospirillales bacterium
CTATGAGATCCGGTTGGTGGACGCCGCCAACAAACAGATCCGGGCCACGGTTGCCGTCGAGGTGGTGGCCGCCGTCACCCGGGTTGTTGCCCCCGCGTCCGCCGCTGCCGGCACCAACATTGAGGTCCGCGTTGAAGGGGACGCCCGCCCACAGGATTGGGTGGGGATCTTCCGCGCCGATGTGGCCGGCGTGGACGGCTACGAAAGTTGGGGCGGCATCGGGCATAATTTCCAGCGTACCCTGGTGGCGCCCTCCACCCCGGGCACCTATGAGATCCGGTTGGTGGACGCCGCCAACAAACAGATCCGGGCCACGGTTGCCCTGGAGGTGGTGGCCGCCCAGACCAGCCTGAGCGCCCCCGGCCAAGTGGCCACCGGGATGCCCATCCCGGTCAGTGTGCAGGGCGATGCCCGCCCCCAGGATTGGGTTGGCGTTTTCCCCAGCACCACCTCCGGCACCGATGGGTATTTGTCCTGGGGCGGCATTGGCAGCAATTTCCGCCGGGACTTGGTGGCCCCTTCAAGCCCAGGCTCCTATGAGGTGCGCTTGGTGGATGATGCCAACGACATCATCAGGGCGGTGGCACCGCTGACCGTGACCCAGGGCACCGCCACCCTGACCAGCCCTGAGTCCGCGCCTGCGGGATCCTCCTTCCCCATCCGTGTCAGCGGTGATGCCCGCCCTCAGGACTGGGTGGGGGTGTTCCCGCTGGACAGCAGCGGTGCTGACGGCCATCTGACGTGGCGGGGAATCAGCAGCCGTCTGGCCACGGACCTGAAGGCACCGGACGCCCCCGGCCAGTATGAAATCAGGCTGATCGACGACTTCAACGAGGTGGTGCGCGCCAGCCGGCCCATCACCATCACCGCCCCCTGACCTGATACGCCACACTGGCGTCAGCGGTCTCGATCGCCTCCCCTGTGGACAGGTCCGGCCCGCCCCTTGCCACGGGGGCGGGCCGCTTTTCCAGGATCCGCCCTTACTTTTTTTGGCACTCCCCCCTTGTGTCTGCCAGCAGGGAGGCTTATGTCCGTGGCACTCCTTGATGGAGAGTGCCAGAGGTGCTGGCACGCCCTCCGCTCGGAGCCCGTTTTTCCGTTCCAATCCGAACCTGACCCCCGCCGGTGTGATCCCGTGCGGGGTGACCCATGGGAGAGTTCGCCATGAAATTCCGCCCGCTGCATGACCGTGTGCTGGTGCGTCGCCTGGAGTCCGAAGAAAAGACTGCCGGCGGGATCATTATCCCGGACAGCGCCAAGGAAAAGCCCCAGGAAGGCCTGGTGGTTGCTGTCGGCCCCGGTGAGCGCAACAAGGACGGCGTTCAAGTTGCCCTGGACGTCAAAGAAGGCGACCGGGTGCTGTTTGGCAAGTGGTCCGGCACCGAAGTCAAGGTGGACGGCGAAGACCTGCTGGTCATGAAAGAAAGCGACATCATGGGCATCGTCGTGGACGACGCCGCGGCTGCCGCTGCCTGATCGATCGCTGATCGCCTCCCCTTCATCCTGCTTTACCCCCTGACAATGTTAGAGGAACACCATGGCTGCTAAAGACGTGAAATTCGGCGCCGACGCCCGTGCCAAGATCCTGGCCGGTGCCGACATCCTGGCCAACGCCGTTAAAGTGACCCTGGGCCCGAAAGGCCGCAACGTGGTCATCGAGAAGAGCTTTGGCGCCCCGCGCATCACCAAGGACGGCGTCAGCGTCGCCAAGGAAGTCGAACTGAAGGACAAGTTCGAGGACATGGGCGCCAAGATGCTGCGTGAAGTGGCATCCAAGACCAACGATCTGGCCGGCGACGGTACCACCACCGCCACCGTTCTGGCTCAGTCCATCCTGCGCGAAGGCGTCAAGGGCGTCACCGCGGGCATGAGCCCGATGGACCTGAAGCGCGGCATCGACTTGGCCGTGAAGGCCGTGGTGGAGAACCTCGCCAACCGCTCCAAGAAGGTCGAAAAGTCCGAGGAGATCTCCCAGGTCGGCACCATCTCCGCCAACGGCGATACCGAAATCGGTGGCATGATCGCCAAGGCCATGGAAAAGGTGGGCAACGAAGGTGTCATCACCGTTGAAGAAGCCAAGAGCCTGGAGACCGAGTTGGATGTCGTGGAAGGCATGCAGTTCGACCGCGGCTACCTGAGCCCCTACTTCATCACCAACTCCGAGAAGATGATCACGGAGCTGGAGAACCCCTACATTCTGCTGCACGAAAAGAAGCTGTCCAACCTGCAGGCCATGCTGCCGGTCCTGGAAGCCGTTGTTCAGTCCTCCCGCCCGCTGCTGATCATCGCAGAAGACGTTGAAGGCGAGGCCCTGGCCACCCTGGTGGTCAACAAGCTGCGCGGCGGCCTGAAAGTGGCTGCGGTGAAGGCCCCTGGCTTCGGTGACCGCCGCAAGGCGATGCTGGAAGACATGGCCATCCTGACCGGTGGCGAGGTCGTCAGCGAAGACCTGGGCATCAAGATGGAGAACGTCACCCTGGACATGCTGGGCACCGCCAAAAACGTCCGCATCACCAAGGACGAGACCACCATCATCGACGGTGCTGGCGAGAAGGAAGGCATCGAAGCCCGCTGCAACCAGATCCGCGCCCAGGTGGAAGAAACCAGCAGCGACTACGACCGTGAGAAGCTGCAAGAGCGCTTGGCCAAGCTGGCCGGCGGTGTTGCCGTGATCCGCGTTGGTGGCGCCACCGAAGTGGAAGTGAAGGAGCGCAAGGACCGCGTGGAAGACGCCATGCACGCCACCCGCGCTGCGGTGGAAGAGGGCATTGTCCCCGGCGGTGGTGTTGCCCTGCTGTACGGCACCAAGGCTTTGGAAGGCCTGACCGGCGCCAATGAGGACCAGAATGTGGGCATCCGCATCGTCCGCAAGGCCCTGGAAGCCCCGGTTCGCCAGATCGCATCCAACGCCGGCGTGGACGGCAGCGTCGTGGTGGGCAAGCTGGTGGAAGCCGGCAACCTGGATCAGGGCTTCAACGCCCAGACCGAAGAATATGTGAACATGTTCGAGGCTGGCATCGTTGACCCGACCAAAGTTGTCCGCACGGCCCTGCAGGACGCCGCCAGCGTGGCCGGCCTTCTGATCACCACCGAGGCCACCATCGCTGAACTGCCCCAGAAGGAAGACGCCGGTGCCGGCGCCGGTGCTGGCATGGGTGGCATGGGCGGCATGGGCGGCATGGACTTCTGATCCTGCTTGGTCCTGCCTTTGCTCGACACGATTGGGCGGGGTCCTTCGGGACCCCGCCCTTTTTTGTTGCCACAGGGGCTGGATCAGGGCCGCAAAAGCGTTGGCGAGAGCAATTTCCGATCCGTCTGGCCCAGCCCGCTCCCCTTCCAGGCGGTGACTCCTATGCCGCGCAAAGGGCCCAGGATTGCTGAACGCCTGAAAGATCGGGGCAGGCCCAAGGGCTGCCCGTGCCTGCACAGGCAAACCCGAAAACAACCAAGCCCCTTGCTTGGTGACTGCCCGGTCACGCTACCCGTTTTCCACAGGCTTTTGCCGGGACAGCCCCTTGCCAGTGTCGGACGTCGCAGCGATCATGGATCCATCCACGGGCAATGGGATGCCAGGACGCAGTGCCTTCCCCCTGCCCTATAACCGCCCCCAAAGTGCTCGCCCACAGGGCCCCTGTGCGCTGGGGAGACGCTTTTCCAACTGATGGGCGCGCGGTGACGCGTGTCCTGGTCTGTTGGTCCTTGCAACCCCCAACTCCTGAAAGGAAGGTCGCTGATGGTCTCCCGCGGTCATCGGGCAGTACCGCCCTTGAAGGTTGGGGTGGCGCAGATTGAAACCCTGCTGGGAGACCTGCCTCGGGCGCTGGAGGTGCACCTGGAGATCATGGAGCAGGCGCGCTCCAGTGAGTTGGACCTGCTGCTGTTCCCCGAACTGAGCCTCATCGGCCACCATGGGTGCGAGTTGGCCCCCGGCCACGCCCTGTCCATCACCGATCCCATTGTCCGCAGGCTGGCAGAAGTCAGCGGCCCCATGTGCACCGTCTTCGGCCTGCTGGAGGAAAGCGGCGGCGCCCGTTATTTCAACACCAGCTTGGCCGTCAGGGATGGTCGCATCATCGCTCACCATCGCAAGCTGGTGCCCTGCATGTACGGCAAACTGGACGAGGGGAAGTATGTTGGCCGCGGCAGCCACTTGGCCACCTTCCCCGCGCAGCCCTGGACCTCCCCCTGGTATGGCGGCATCCTGATCTGCAACGATCTCTGGCATCCTCCCTACGCGCATTTGCTGGCCAATCGCGGCGCCACCATCCTGTTGGTGCCGGTGTCCAGCGGCGTGGAGGCGGTCAGTGAGGCCTTCGACAATCCATCGGCATGGATGGTGACGCTGAAGCACACCGCCATGGTCTATGGCCTGCCGGTCCTGATGGCGAATCGCACGGGGGTGGAACGCGACCTCACCTTCTGGGGCGGATCCTGCATCCTGGATGCCCGTGGCCAGGTGGTGGCGCAAGCCGGGGATCAGCCCAACACGCTGCTGACCCTGGACCTGGACTATGACCAGGTACGCCAAGCTCGCCTGGACTTGCCGGTCCTGCGCGACACAGACCTGTCGCACATGGCCCGCCTCTATCAGCAATTGGTGGACGGTCTCTAGGGCGTAGGATCCCATAGTGGCAACGCCACGGAGGGGATCAACCGAGCGACCACCAATAAGCGACAGCAGGGGCGCCGAATCCAAATTGCTGTCCCCTGCTGTTGAGCCAGCCCCCACCAAGATAGGGCCGCAGGGATACCGACCCACCAGCGCTGGCGCCCGTTGCAGGGCTCCTCACTCAGGTTGCTTGGGCGGGGTCCGGGGCGTATCCGGCCAGAAACAGGTCCACCGCGCTGCGCACCCGTGCCGCGCGGGACTCCGGCGTCTGCGCCTGATCGACGCCGATGGTGCAGGCCATATGATCCAAGCCCTTGAACATACAGATCAATTGCTCGGCTGCCAGGTGGGGCGCGCTCACCGACAGCCGGCCCGCTGCCGCCTGCCGGGCCAGGAACGCTGCCAGCATGTCATGCATGCGTTGCGGTCCCTCATCATAGAAGACTTGCGGCAAGACGGAGCCTCGGCTGACCTCCTCCGTCACCAACCGGTGGAGGCTGAGCGCCTCCTCACTGATCAGCAGGCGCACAAAACCATCCCCCACCTCCACCAGGGTGCTGCGCAGATCATGCCCTGACTGGATCAAGCTCTCCGGTTCCGGCATGAACTCCGCCATCTTGGCGGTGATGCATAGGCGCAGCAGCGCCTCCTTGGTCCCAAAATGGCGATAGACCGTCTGCTTGGAGACACCGGCGCGCTGGGCGATGGCATCCATGGAGGTGCCCTCATAGCCGGTTTCGAGGAACTGATGGGTGGCCGCCTTCATGATCGCCCGCTGCTTTTCGGGATCCACAGGCCGACCCCGTGTTGGCGGGGCGGGCGGCGGCCCGGGCGGAGTCAGCGCCTCTCCAGCGGGCTCTGTCACCGCCCCGTGATCGCCATCAGGATTATTCATACTGGACAGTCTCAAAAATCATGCTATTCCCAGCGCCATAACTAGACTGAAGAGTCTCGGAATTCACCGGTGGCGTCAACCCACTGGTGTCGAGCCGTGACGTTTCCGGCCGGTCGGCAGTGTTGGTTCTTGGACCCCATCGCCTCAGCCGGGACAGTCGGGCCGCAAGGCTCTGCCCCAAACAGGGGGCCCGCCGCGCTCATCCAAGGATCGCACGCATGTCAGACGCCCCCTCGCCCCGCCGGAGTTTTGCCGTTCGCTATGCCGACGCCTTGATGGCCAACCGCCTGCTGGTGGCCGTGCTGGCCATCGCGGCGCTCTTGGCGATGGCGTTTGGCGGCAGCATGATCGGCTTCAAGTCCAACTATCGGGTGTTCTTCGGCAAGGAAAACCCGGAGCTGGCGCAGTTTGAGGCGTTCCAAGAAACCTATAGCCGCGACGATAACATCATCATCGTGGTTCAGCCCCGCGACGGCACGATCTTCAACCGCACCACCCTGGGGTTGCTGCAATCGCTGACAGAGCAGGGCTGGTTCACGCCCTCGGCCCGCCGCGTGGATAGCATCACCAACTTCCAGCATACGTTCGCCCAGACCGTTATCGACGAGGACGGCTTGGAAGAAGATCAATTGATCGTCCGAGACTTGGTGGAAACACCCGCAGAGCAACTGACCGATGCCGAGCTGGCCGAGATCAGGCGTGTCGCCACCACCGACCCGCTGTTGACCTCCCGCCTGGTGCCGGAGGACGGGCGCACCACGGCTGTTCTGATCACCACCCAGTTGCGCCTGGATGCGCCTGAGGAGATCGCTGCCTCCGTCAGCTACGCCCGCGCCCTGATCGATGGCGGCGCGTACTTCCGCCTGCGGGAGGTGATGGCAAGCGAGTTGGACGGCGGCACGGTCACCCCAGCGGACATGCTGATCCTGATCCCAGAGGCGGAGAGGACCTCGCCCGTTGCCGGTTATCGCATTGAGACCGGCGAGATCCCGGCCGAGGAGGCCCTGGCGAGGCGCTACCCTGACCATCACTTTGCCCTGTCCGGCACAGTGATGTTGAACAACGCCTTCACGGAAAGTGCTCAGGGGGACTTCGCCACGCTGATCCCGGCCATGTTTGGCCTGCTGCTGCTGGGGGTGGCCCTGTTCCTGCGCTCCGTCAGCGGCATGGTGGCAACCCTGGCGGTGATCATTGCCTCCAGCCTTGGGGCCATGGGCATGGCCGGTTGGCTGGGCATTGCCATCACCCCCCCGTCGGCCACCAGCCCCATTGTCATCATGACCCTGGCCGTGGCCGATAGCGTGCACTTCCTGGTGACCATGCTGCGGGAACTCAGCCATGGCCGCAGCAAGCAGGAGGCCATCCGGGAAAGCCTGCGCGTCAACCTGATGCCCATCTTCCTGACCAGCCTGACGACCTTCATCGGCTTTTTGTCCCTCAACCTCTCCGATGCGCCTCCCTTCCGGGACCTGGGCAACATCGTCGCCATGGGGGTGCTGCTGGCCTTTGTTTATTCGGTGACCTTGCTGCCGATCCTGGCCAGTATGCTGCCCTTTGGCCGCCGGGCCGTGGCGGCTGCCGCCGACCAAACGGGGCGCCCCCGGCCGATGATGGCCTTTGCTGACTGGATCCTGGCGCGCACCCGGGCCATCGGCTTGGTCTGCGTGCTGGTGGTGACCGGGCTCGCCGCCTCCACCCTGCGTCTGGACCTGAACGATGATTTCGTCCGGTACTTTGACGAGCGCGTGACCTTCCGCACCGACACCGAGTTCCTGATGGACAACCTCACCGGCATCTACACCCTGGAGGTGCCGGTGAGGGTGCGACCCGACGTGCTGCGGGAAAGCCGGCGACAGCAGTTCAGCGCCCTTGACGACGACGGCCTTGAGCAAGCCTTGCAGGCGCTGGCAGCCGAGCGCGGGGTGGCATTCGCGGATGCCTACCTGCCCTATTCCCGCGAGGAGACGCTGACCTATCTGGCCGAAGACGTTTCGGCCGCCTTCGCCGCGCGGGTCGCAGAAGCGGCGCCGGGGGAAGCGCCAGAGGCGGTGATCGACGCCATTGCGGCGGCAAGGGCGGCGGATTGGGCCGCAGAGCAACGAGCCAAAGGCCGCGAGGGCCAGATCAATGCCATGGCGGATGAGGTTGTGGCCAGCTTCGCCGGCATCAACGAACCGGAGATGACCCATGCGGTGGAGGATTTCTCCCTATGGTTGCGCGGGCTGCCGCAGGTGGCCCACGTTTATGCCATCACCGACATTTACAAGCGCCTTAACCAGAACTTCAATCAGGACCAAGACCAATTCTATCGCATCCCCGACAGCCGCCAACTCACGGCCCAATATCGCTTGGTCTATGAGAACAGTCTGCGTCAGGGGTTGACCCTGACCGACCGCATCGCCTCCGACAACCTGGAAACGCGGGTCACTGTCACCATCAAAGACATGACATCACGGGAAATACGGGAGTTGGAAACCCTGGTGGACACCTGGTTTACTGAGAATAATCCCGAGTATCTGGAGGTGGATGTCACCGGCGTGAATGTCCTCTTCAGTCACATCTCAGAACGCAACATCAGAGCCAACCTGATCGGCGCGGCCATTGCCTTCGTGCTGATTTCCATCGCCATCGGTTTGGCCTTGCGCAGCGTCACCCTGGGCCTGCTGAGCCTGATCCCCAATATGGTGCCCGCGCTGATGGCCTTTGGGCTGTGGAGTTTCATCAACGGCCAGGTGAACCTGGGTGTTGCGGTCGTCGCCTCGGTCAGTTTGGGCATTATTGTGGACGACACGGTGCACCTGCTGGCGAAATATCGCCGGGCCCGGCTGGAACTGGGCCTGGGCGTCCATGAAGCCATCCGCTACGCCTTCGATACCGCCGGCCCCGCCTTGATCGTCACCACCATTGTCCTCTCCCTGGGGTTCGGCCTGCTGGCCTTCTCCAGCTTTGCCATCAACGGCAATCTGGGCCTGCTGACGGCTGTCTCTATCGCCGTGGCCCTGGTCCTGGACTTCCTGTTGGTGCCCGTCCTGCTCACCCTGTTCGATCGCGATGCCGGGCCAGCCTCGGTCCCGCACGGACCGGCCGATGCCCCGCCCGACGCCAGCACCCCCGCCGCTTCCGCTGGCTCTTCTTCCCCTGTCAAGGAGTCCCCTGCCCATGCCTAAGGTCTTTTCCCTCGCCGCCCTGATCACCGGCATCCTGATGGCCGGGTTGGTCACCACCAGCGCCCTGGCCCGCCAAACCGCCCAGCAGGTGCTGGCCAGCAGCAGTGACCCCGCTCAGCAGGGACGCGCCATCGCCGCCGAACAGGACAGCCGCGACCGTGGCTGGGGCGACCACACCAATGACTTCCAGATGATCCTGCGGGACTCCAGCGGCCGGGAAATCGTCCGCAGCGGCCGACAGATGTTCAAGGAAGTCCCGGCCACCGACCGCGGCGACCTCTCGTTGATCGTCTTTGATCAGCCGCGGGACATTGCCGGCACGGTGACGCTCACCCACAGCATGATCTTGGACCCCGACGACCAGTGGATCTATTTGCCAGAAGTCAAGCGGGTTAAGCGCATCAGCTCCACCAACAAGTCCGGGTCTTTTGTGGGCAGCGAGTTTGCCTTTGAGGATCTGGCCAGTCAGGAAGTGGACAAGTATTCCTACCGCTACCTTGGCACTGAGGATTGCGGCGCCGCCTTTCCGGGCAACCAATGCTTCAAGATTGAGCGGACCCCGGAATACGATAACTCCGGCTATGCCAAGCAGATCGTGTGGATGGATACCCAGGAATTTGAAGCCCGGCGCACAGACTATTTCGACCGCAACAGCAACCTGTTGAAAACGCTGACCCTGGAGGACTATCGCCAGTTTCAGGGCCAATTCTGGCGCGCAGAGACGCTGCGGATGATCAACCATCAGAATGGACGCTCGACGGTGCTGCGCCTGACAAACTACAGGTTCGGCAACGACCTTCCCGATAGCCAGTTCGACAAGGGCCGAATGTCCCGCATCCGGTGACACGGTACTTCCCCTCGTCCCCGCCCGGAGCCCGCTTGCCATGACTGCTCTCCTGCGTCGCTTTTCCCGCCCGGTGACCCTGACCGGCGCCGCGTTGCTCGGTCTTGGCATCCTGGCCCCGGTGCAGGCCGTGCGGGCGGAGCATGACCCGCTTGCGGGGCCGGCTCTGGTTGGGCCGACGCCGGTGCTGCTGGCTGAGCGGGAGGCGGAGGCACCAGTGGACGGGATGGGCAGCGACCCGTTTGCCGATCCGTTCGCTGATCCCTTTGCTACGGCTGCGGAGACCGAACCGACCGGCACGGCCAGCGCAGACCCCTTCTGGGACGGGTTCTCCCTGCGCGGGTCCCTGGCGCTGGAGGGGCGGGCCTTCCCCCAGGAAGCGCTGTATGGGGATCAGCTTCAGGGGTCCGGCGTGGCCCTGCTGATCAATCCATCGCTGAGTTGGGAAAGCGAGGACCGCAACACCCAACTGGTGCTCACCCCCTATGCCCGCTTGGACTCCGTGGATCCCAACGCCCGCTATGCTGACATCAGGGAGGGCTACATCCTGCATCTGATGGAGGATTGGGATGTGCTGCTGGGGATCAACACCGTCTATTTTGGTGTGGCAGAATCCAACCAACTGGTGGACATCATCAATCAAACCAGCCTGGTGGAGAACCTGGACGGTGAAGACAAGCTGGGTCAGCCGATGCTGGTGGTGGGCCGTTTCACGGATTTCGGCGAGGCCGGCAGCGGGACCACCCGCGTCTATGTGCTGCCGTTCTTTCGCCAGCCGATTTTTCCGGGGGAGCGGGGGCGATTTCGCGGGCCGCTGGTGGTGGACGACAACCACCCCACCTATGATCGCGAGCACAGTGAAGCGGTCGTGGACTTCGCCCTGCGCCATGCCCACACCTACGACGATTTCGACATCGGCCTGACCTATTTCTACGGTTACGATCGCGAACCCAGGCTGGTGCCCGTGGTGGATAGGGGCGCACTGCGCCTACGCCCCTTCTATGACACCATTCACCAGATCAGCACCGACGTGCAGGCCACCAAGGGGGCCTGGCTGCTGAAGTTCGAGGGGTTTGTGAGGAGCGGTCAAGGGGATCCCTTCGCGGCCCAGGTCAGCGGGGTAGAATACACCCTTTATGGGGTGGATGGCGACAATATGGACCTGGGTCTATTGGCCGAATACTCGTGGGACGGCCGGGACAAAGGCGACGCACCGGTGAGCGTCTTTGACAACGACCTGTTTCTGGGGGCACGGCTGACGCTCAATGATCCTCAGGACACGGCCCTTCTGGCCGGCGGCAGTGTCGATTTGGACGACGGCAGCGCCTTTTTCCAGGTGGAGGCAGAGCGCCGGCTGGGCAGCCGCTACCGGATCGAGGTGGAAGGGCGGATGCTGGTGGACCAAGGGGAGGGAAGCGATTTGCACCTTCTGCGCTATGACGACAACATCACGGTGCGTCTGTCGCGGTTCTTCTGACACCGCGCCCCCCGATCAGGGTAAGCTGTCACGGCCTGCTGCGTTGAAACTCGGCGCGCGGCGGCTTAAGTAGGGCATCAGTTTCCTTCCGCTCTGGCCGCGCGGTAGGGCGCCGGTGAACCGGCAGCCCCGGTCCCCCGCGCCATGCCCCCAAGCTTCAAGGCCCTCTGCCCATGTTCGGCGCCATCGCCCGCTCTCTCGTCGGCACCCGTAATGACCGGGTGGTCAAGTCTCTCCTGCGTCAGGTCCAGCGGATCAATGAGTTGGAGAAGGACTTCGAAACCAAAAGCGATGAGGCGTTGCGCGCGCTCACAGGGCAATGGCGTCAGCAACTGGCCGACGGGGACACCACCCTGGACAAGCTGATGCCGGAGGCCTTCGCCGCTGTGCGAGAGGCCGCCAAACGGACCCTGGGCCAGCGCCACTATGATGTGCAGTTGGTGGGCGGTCTGGTGCTCCATCAGGGTAAGATTGCGGAGATGAAGACCGGGGAAGGCAAGACCCTGGTCTCCACCCTGCCCGTCTATCTCAATGCCTTGGCCGGTAAGGGCGTCCATGTGGTCACCGTCAACGACTATCTGGCACGCCGCGACTCCGACTGGATGGGCAACATCCACCGTTTCCTGGGCCTCACCGTCGGGGTCATCACCAATGAAAAGCGTGACCAGGAGCGGCGCGAGGCCTACGCCTGCGACATCACCTATGGCACGAACAATGAGTTCGGCTTCGATTACCTCCGCGACAACATGAAGTTTTCGACGGGGGAGATGGTCCAGCGCGAGCCCTTCTTTGCGATCGTTGACGAGGTGGACAGCATCCTGATCGACGAGGCACGAACGCCGTTGATCATTTCCGGCCCAGCAGCCGACACCTCGACGCTCTATGCCGCGATCAACGCCATTATCCCTGAGTTGACGGAAGAAGACTTCGAGAAGGACGAGAAGCAGCGCCAGGTGAACCTGACCGAAGACGGGATGGAGCACGCCGAACAGTTGCTCCGGGACCGCGGTCTGCTGGAAGGCGGCATGTACGACGCCCAGAACATCACCGTTGTGCATCACGTGAACCAGGCCTTGCGGGCACACAAGCTGTTCCAACTGGACAAGGACTACATCGTCAAGGACGATCGTGTGATCCTGATTGATGAGTTCACGGGCCGGATGATGGAGGGGCGCCGCTTCAGCGATGGCCTGCACCAAGCCCTGGAGGCGAAGGAAGGTGCCACCATCCAGCGGGAGAACCAGACCCTCGCTTCCATCACCTTCCAGAACTACTTCCGCCTGTATCCAAAACTGGCCGGCATGACCGGGACCGCCACCACCGAGGCCACAGAATTCGGCGATATCTATGGGTTGGACGTTGTGGAAATCCCCACCAACGTCACAGTACAGCGCCTGGATCAGGACGATGAGGTCTATCGCACCCGGGAGGAAAAGACCGAGGCGCTGATCGCGCAGATCAAGGCCTGCCAGGAAAAGCAGCAGCCGGTGCTGGTGGGCACCACCAGCATCGAGCGCAGTGAGGAACTGAGCCGGATCCTCAAGAAACAAAAGATCAAACACGCCGTGCTGAATGCCCGCTTCCACGAGCAGGAAGCCCAGATCGTGGCCCAGGCCGGGCGTCCGGGCGCGGTGACCATCGCCACCAACATGGCTGGCCGCGGCACCGACATCCAGTTGGGCGGCAACTATGAGATGATGCTGTCCGAGGCCACGAAGGACCTGCCGGAGGATAGCCCGGAGCGGGAGACCATCGCGGCATCGCTGAAGGACCAGGTAGAGGCCGATCGCGCCCTGGTGAAGGCGGCCGGCGGGCTCTATGTGATCGCCACTGAACGCCACGAGAGCCGCCGCATCGACAACCAGTTGCGGGGCCGCTCCGGCCGTCAGGGCGACCCGGGCGAGAGCAAGTTCTATCTCTCCCTGCAAGATGACCTGATGCGTATTTTCGGATCTGAGCGCATCGACAGCATGTTGCAGCGTCTGGGCCTGGAGAAAGGCGAGGCCATCATCCATAGCTGGATCAACAAGGCCATCGAGCGCGCCCAGAAAAAGGTTGAAGAGCACAATTACGACATCCGAAAAAACGTGCTCAAGTTCGACAATGTCATGAATGACCAGCGTAAGGAGATCTACTCCCAGCGCCGTGAGATCATGCAGGCTGACGATGTCAGTGAGTTGGTGCGGGACATGCGCCATGAAGTGCTGGCCGACGCCGTGCAGCGGGCCATTCCACAAAACACCTATGTCGAGCAATGGGATGTCGAAGGGCTGATCAGGGACGTCAAACGGCTCACTGGCCTGGACCTGCCCCTGAAAGACTGGGCGAACGAGGAAGGCATCGCCGAGCAAGAGATTGAGGACCGGGTCATCAAGGCGGCGGACGAGCGCATGGCCGAGCGCACCGCCCGTTTCACCCCCGACATCATGCGCGACCTGGAAAAGCAGGTCCTGCTCCAGATCCTGGATGAGCAGTGGAAGAACCACCTGCTGACCATGGACCATTTGCGGGCGGGGATCGGCTTGCGCGCCTATGCCCAGCGCGACCCGCTGAACGAGTACAAGTCGGAGGCGTTTGAACACTTCGACCAAATGCTCAATCGCCTGCGGGAAACCGTGACCATGTTGCTGGCCAATGTGGAATTGAAGTTCGAGCAACCCGTGGAGGACTTGTTCGGCAAGCGCGAGCCTCAGCCCATGCATGCCGGGCGCACCGATCCCGCCCTGGCCAAGCAACCGCGCGATCCCGCTGCCGGCGGTGAGACCGACGTCACCGATCAGCCCCGGGTGACCCGCTCGGCGGCCGTTGCCCTGGACCCCAACGACCCCAGCACCTGGGGGCGGGTCAGCCGCAATGCCCTGTGCCCCTGCGGCAGCGGCAAAAAGTATAAGCATTGCCACGGCATGGTTAGCTGAGGCGGCCTGCGATCAGAGCGTAGGACCCTGGAGTGGCAACACCACGGAGGGGATCATCCGAGCGACCACCAGTACGCTACAGCAGAGGCGCCGCTTCCAAATCGGCGTCCAGTGCTGTAGCCACCCGCAGCCATCCTTATGCAAAGGGATGGCCGGGAGGACGCGCTGGGGAATTCACTGTGGTCCCAAGGAATGGGGTCCC
>CAZCBM010000026.1:15502-19816 GCA_964496805.1 uncultured Rhodospirillales bacterium
GGTCCCAAGGAATGGGGTCCCCAGGAATGGGGTCGCCAGAAATGGGGTTGCCGGGTAAAGGGCCTGGGACAGGGTCCTGCCCCAAATCCGACGAACGCCGGGGCCTGGGCGGGGATCCTGGCGGCATTACGGGCTGTTGGCGGGTTGCGACGAGGTGGTCTCCGCGTCGTCCTGAACTTGGGCTTCGGTTTGAGCCTGCGGGTCATCGTTGGGCCGGCGGGGCCACGAGATCACGGCCGGGGATATCGATGCAAAAGCATGCCCCCTCACCGACCGTGCCCTCAGCGTGGATGGTCCACCCGTGCCTATCGATCACGGATTTAACTGTGGCAAGCCCCAGGCCGATGCCCTCAACCTCGGTTCCATGGCTCAACCGTTGGAAGGGGCGGAACATCTCCTCGGCCGCCGCTTGACTGAAGCCCTGGCCGTTGTCCCGGACCTTCACGCAGGCCCCCTCATCCCGTGAGGTCGCCTCCAGACGCAGGACCAACCCGCGGTCGGGATGCCGGTATTTGCAGGCATTGCCCACCAGATTGCCAAAGACACGGTATATCAGGTCCCGGTGTGCCTTCACGGTGGGAAGGCTCCCCACCATAACCACGGCCTCGGCGGTCTGAAGGTGAGCGCTAAAGTCCTGACGCACCTCGGCAATCAGGCTCTCCAGCGAGACATCCTCTTTCGACAACGGTTCGTTGATGGACTGGGTATGCTCCATCAGCCCCCGGATTTGCCGGGTCAGGCGGTCCAGGGAATTGCGTATCTCCTCCATCAGGCTCCGACTATCCGGGCTCATGGTGTTGGCATACTTCATGTCCAACAGGGACAGACCGGAGGAGATAGAAGCCATGGGGCTGATCAAGTCGTGGGCAGCGATCCCAGCAAAGCGTTTGAGCGCCTCATTCATGGCCTCCGTCTGTTGGCGCTTGTGCCGTTCACGCACCGCCTCGGCCTTTTGCTTTGCCAAATCATCCTGCAAGTCCCGGAAACGGCTGGACAGGACCGGGCGGGCAAAAAAGCGGATCAGTAAGTGCCCCAGATACTGCCCAGACTTCAGGCCGCTGATCTCCACCTGCATATGACCGTCGTCGGCACCGTTCTTCAGCCGAAAGCGGGTGGGAACCCACCCTGTGGTTCCGCGGGCCATGCTCAGCCACTCGTGGGCCTCATGATCCATGTGAAAAAGGTCATGGAGGGTGCTTGGGGGCGTTGGCGCAAAAATCCGATGCGCCCGATCGTTCAGCGACACAAACCGATGCTGCTGATCCACAATCCCCAGCGGATCAGGCATCATATCAAACAATGCTGTCCGCAGGGCCTCCATCAAACGCCCACCTTATAATATTCGCGGGCGTGAGGATCGGCACAGGTCACTTTATCTGGGTTCAGATCAATGACCACATGACAGTGATCATTGCCCATTGCGAAACTAGCATCAATACCAACCCGAGCATAGCCCAGATTCTCCGCCACAATCCGTCCAAACACGTTGGAGGTCATCATGCACAAGGCCGGTTGCCCCTGGACATAAGCACCGAAGGGGCAGCGGCTGTTTCTCAAAACGATGCGATCGCTGGTCAGCTCCACGACTTTGAAGCCACCTTCGATGCGCCGTTTCAGATCCACCAGCGCACCGGCAACCTGATTGGGGTCCAAGGTGGGCTGGACCAGGGCTTCGCGATAATCCGCGTTCATCCTGTCGCCCATGCGCGCCCCAACGATGGCGATGAAGCCCTGCGCCTCCTCCAACCCCACAACCTGCTCCAGGGTGGAGGCCAAGTCCCTGAGCAATTCCCGCAAAAAGACATCACGTTCCCGTCCGATGCTCAGATCGGAAAGGTCGGGAACGGCGTCCTCTGGGCGCGGTACGTCATTGGGCATTTTGCCACCCTATTGATCGGACATAAGCCCTTAAGCAAAGTCATCGAAACCCGGCGCAGCGTCAAGCCACAGTCACCCTGTGGGGAATGTATCACTGACACGGTACCCCAGCGGCCAAGGGTCCTCAGGGTCCACCATCAACTGATGCAGCCCTGTGATCCAGGCGCGTCCGGTGATCGACGGGACAATCGCTGGAAGAGTATCACCCACTCTCGTTAAGGTATCAATCCTGCCGATAAAGCGCCCGCCGATCACGCTGCGGGCCTCAAGCGTATCCCCTGGCCCCATCAGCCCCCGGGCCTGTCGCACCGCCATATGGGCACTGACCCCGGTCCCGGTGGGGCTGCGATCAATCTTGCCAGGGTCAATCACCACCGCGTGACGGGTTTGGCCGTCAACCACGGGATCATAGAACAGACAAAAGCTGATATGCTGCCATTCGGGCAAAGCGGGGTGGTGGAAGCGAAGTTGGGCATTGGCGGCCTCCAGGATGGCTCGCCCTTGGTGGACGATGCGCGCCCCCTCCGTCGGCGTCAGGCTCAGGCCCACCGACGCCGCCTCCACCATCACAAAGCTATCCCCGCCGAACGCCACATCCACACGCAGCCGGCCCAGGCCCGACACATCAAGCGGCTGCGCCAGGCCTGCGGCGAAGCTCGGCATGTTCTGAACAGTGACCTCGGTCACCCGTCCATCCCGGCAGCGGGCAACGATGGGCACCAGGCCCCCCGGTGCCTCCAAGGTGAAGCGCGTCTCCGGCTCCGTCATGGGCAGGATGCCCGTCTCCAGCAACACCGTTGCCACGCACAGGCTGTTGGATCCGCTCATGGGCGGCGTGTGCACCGGCTCCATGATGATGAACCCCATGGCCGCGTCGGGGTGACGGGGCGGCACCAGCAGATTGACATGCTGACACAGGTGGCCCCGCGGCTCATTCAACACCAACTGGCGCAGGGTGTTATCTTGAGCGATCCAGCGGGATTGCGCCCACAGGCTCTCCCCAGGAGGCGGCGCCACCCCCCCGGTGATGACATTGCCGATCTCGCCTTCGGCATGGCAACCCACCATGGTGATGATGCGAGCCGACCGCATGGGGCTCAGCCGCCCTTGCGCATGATGTCCTGGACCTCCGCCAGGCTGGGCATGGCCTGTCCGGCCCCGGGGCGCTGGACGCAGAGGCTGGCGGCGGTGTTGGCAAAGCGCAAGGCCACGTCCATGGGTTGCTGATTGGCCAGCCCCAGCGCCAGGGCGCCGCAGAAGCAGTCGCCCGCCCCCACCGTGTCCACCGCCCGCACCTGCCGACCCTTCACATGCACCACTTCTGCCGGGCTGACGGCCAGAGCCCCGGAGGCACCGCGGGTGAGGATGATCCAGCGGGTGTTTGGCCCCATCAGCCGGCGCAGATTCTGGGCGATCAGCGTGTCCGTGCCGGTCAGGGCGTTGCGCGCCCCCAGATAGGTGATGGCTTCGCTTTCGTTCAGCACCAGGATATCGGCCAGCGCCAACACCTCCCGCCCCTCCGGCAGCGCAGGGGCGGTGTTGAGAATGCTGATGGCGTTGGCGGCCCGCGCCCGCTCCATAAGGCTGGCGATCACCGGCACGGGCACCTCAAACTGGCTCAGCAGCACATGCCCGGGCTCCGGTTGCCAACTGGCGAAGGTCGCCGCGGTCAGCGCGTGATTGGCCCCGGGGAAGACCGTGATCTGGTTCTCAGCATTATCGGCCACCGTGATCAGCGCGGTGCCGGTGGGTTTGCCGGCCAGGGTCCGCAGCCGATAGAGGTCCACCCCCACCGCAGCCAGAGTCTGGCGCAGCCGCTCCCCAAAATCATCCTGCCCGATGGCCCCCAGCATGGCCACGGTGCCGCCCAACCGGGCGACGGCCACGGCCTGATTGGCCCCCTTGCCACCGGGCGCGAAATCCAGCCCATGGCCCATGACGGTCTCACCGGGCCCCGGAAGGCGGGCGGCGCGGGCGATGATATCGACATTCAGGCTGCCGAGGACGTGGACGGTCATGGCACAGGCGCCTCTAGTGGGGGTTGAGGGCAGTGAAGCGCAGGCGGACATAATCTGCGGTCCAGCCACCGGCACTGTCGCACAGAATGGGTTTGAGGCTGCGCTGCACCCAGCGCAGTTTCGCCTGGCGCTGCACCGGGTCCAACGGACGGAGCAAGGGGTCGGCAAAGGTCTCCAACCAACCCAGAAGACCGGTGGGCAGCGGTGTTGGTCGTGGGATCAGCGCCGCCTGCTCCAGGTCCAGCCCTGCGGCCGCAACCGCGTCTCGGGCATCCTGGACCGTGGGGAACGTCCATGGATCATGGGCCAGCGGCTCCACCCCCCGGGCACGCAGGGCCGAGTGCAGGGCCAAGCGGATGGCGGCAACATTGCCATGCCCCCCCATCTCGACGACCAGGCGGCCTCCGGGCGCCAACCT
>CAZCBM010000027.1:0-19164 GCA_964496805.1 uncultured Rhodospirillales bacterium
TCAACCCTTGGCGTGGGCGGCTGAGGCGGTGCAAGCGGCGGGGGCGGTCCAGGGATGCTTGGACCCGGTGGCGCTGCTGGCGGGTGGTACAGCGCTGGAGAACCGTGCGCGGGCGGTGCTGGAGGCCTTCGCCGGTGGCCCTCATATTTTCAACCTTGGCCATGGGGTCCACAAGACCACGCCACCGGACCATGTCAGCGCGCTGATCAAGGTGATCCGGGGCGGTTGAGGAGCGCCATTTCCCGTGGGTGGCCGCGAGGGGGAGCAGTCCGGCGAGGACACCTTTGCCGCGCAAAGGGTTCTAGCATGGGGTCTGGCAGCCCACCGACTGACCGGGGCAGGATGATCACAAGAAGTGATCGGGAGAGGGGCGGGCCGACGCTGATGGGTCTGCCGAAAGCTTGGCTCTTGCCACGGTCAAGGATGGGGTCAGACAGGGTCTTTTGGCCCGGCAAAACGCATCACGACGGAACAGAGTAACAGTCAGAGGGAGTAGGGCTGATGGATTGGTTTTTCAGCTATAGTTTTGGGGTGGCCTTGGTCATCATCCATGTGGCCGCAGTGATCAGCTGGATGGCGGGGATGTTCTATCTGCCCCGGCTGTTCGTCTATCATTCACAGGTTGCTGTAGGCAGTGACGCGTCGGACCTGTTCAAAGTGATGGAGCGCAAGCTCCTGAAATTTATCATGAACCCGGCGATGATCGTGACGTGGGTCTCTGCCCTGTTGCTGGCTACCTCTCGTCAGTATTGGGATCAAGGCTGGTTGCACGCCAAGATCACCCTGGTGTTGGCGATGAGCGGCGCGCATGGATACTTCTCAGCAGGCGTGAAAGGGTTCGCCGCGGACAAGCGGGCCAAGTCAGAGCGGCATTGGCGGTGGATGAACGAAGCGCCGACCTTGCTGATGCTTGCGATTCTGGTCCTTGTCTACGCCAAGCCTTTCTGATCCGCTGGGTGGGCGGCCC
This sequence comes from uncultured Rhodospirillales bacterium, assembly GCA_964496805.1. Lineage (GTDB taxonomy): Bacteria > Pseudomonadota > Alphaproteobacteria > CAZCBM01 > CAZCBM01 > CAZCBM01. The sequence continues at coordinate 968 of CAZCBM010000027.1, forward strand.
AGGCGCTGACGTCCAGCGCTTGGGTGACGGCAAAGGGCGGCGGCTCATGGCTGACCACCAGTACCATGCCGTGGTTTTGGCGGTGCTGGTCCACCAAATGACCCAGCAGCGCCTTGCCTGTGGTGTCCAGGGCCAAGGTGGGTTCGTCCAGTAGCCAAAGGGGTCGCGGGGGGCTGGGTGATTCGGCGGCTGTGGCCTTGGTCAGCAGATGCAGAAGCGCCAGGAGTGTCCGTCGGGATTGGCCACTGGACAATCTGTGGGATCCCACATCCCCCAGCCCCTGCAAGCCCACCGCGCTCAAGGTTGCCGCCAGCGCGGCGTCAGAGGGCGCCAAACCATGGAGGCTCGCCAAGTGTCGAACCTGCTTAGCGACACTGAGGCCCGGTTTGATGGGAACAGTGGCGGGGAGGAAAACGCTGAGGCGGGTCAGATCACGGGGCGTGATCTCCTGGGGTGGCGCGCCCCATCCGATTTGGCCTTTGTGAATGCGGGACAGACCCAGGAGGGCGCGGAGAAGGGTGGTCTTGCCCAGGCCATTGGGACCGGTCAAATGGAGGGCTTGACCGGCTTCCAGCGTCAGGGTGACTGCCCGCAGCAGGGGGTGGGATCCGCGACCGCAAGCCAAGTCAGCAATAGCCAGGGCAGGCCCGGTGCTCATGATGAACCGGGGACAGAGGGGTGTGCCTCGGCCTCCCCTGGGGGCTGGGGTGTATTGGTTTTGGGTGCGGGAAGGGTTGGCTTCAGCATGCGGGGACGGGGTGAGGGGCTTTGAGCGTCTGGGGCCAGTTGCCGTGCCGGGTCCTGGGCAGGCTGGTGTGCTGGGTCCTGGGTGAGGTGTGTGGTCCCCACTTGGTCCAGGGCGACCAGCGTGAGACCAAGGGCGTCCAACGCCGCGCCAAGCTGGGTGGCGAGCGCCTGTCGATGCGTCGCGGGGGGAGCAAAGGTGGGCTTGGCTTCATCAGGGGCCGTGGGCTCGGCTGGGGTGATTGGCTCGGCCAGAGCGGTGGCGATAACGGCGTCTAAGACAGCCTGGAGATCGTCCCCCAGGGCGACGACCGCGTCGGGATCGGTGATTGAATATCGAAGCGTCACCTGGGTGAGGCCAGGGCGGCCTTCGGGATCAGAAGATGTGGGCAAGGTTACCTGGTGGACGAGGGGCCCCGTGCGTAGGCGGGCGCGGACTTGATCCAGGCCGGGGATGACGACGGCGAAGCCCCGTTGGGGTGGTCGCGCCCCCTGGCCCAGCCGATCCGTGAGGAGCACTTGCCCTGGCGGGAGCCGGCGAAGGATGAGGAGGGCGAGACCAGCGAGGAGCAGGGCAAGACCGAGGACGGTGAGCATGAGGACGGCTCCAGCAAAGGGCGGTCGATGGTTGGGATGCGGCGTATCAAAATGCGCAAGAAGAGGGAAGCGAAGACGGGTTGAGACGCAGACGGCAGTGCCTCTTCCTATCCGTTCCACGTGAAACACTCGGCCGCCTGACCCTAAGCCTGTGGGGTTTCTTGTGGGGTTCTTGGATCAATCCGACTGATCCCTATCCCCCCTTTCTCGCCCCCGTGGCTAACGGATTGCGATGGCTCTTGGGCTCAAGGGAGCAACGAGGAGGGTTAGTCGGGACCTTGGCGCGATGTACAGAGCGTGGGCGTTCCCGCCGTCCTCGATGCTCAGACCACCGCGCTTTCGGGCTGGGCCTGAGCGGCTGCCAGTCGTGCCCAGCTTAAGGGGGTGAGGTCGAGGCTATGGGGATGGCCCTCCAGGATCCATTCGGCGAGACCCCGCCCAACCCCGGGGGACTGTTGAACCCCATGGCCGCTGAACCCACAGGCAATGAAAAGGCCAGGAACGCCGTCCACAGGCCCTAAGACTGCATTGTGGTCCAGCGCGTGCATGTCATAGGGGCCGGTCCATCCACCCGTCACCCGCAGAGCCTCGAAGGCCGGGACCCGATGGGCCAGGATTGGCCAGAGCGTGTCTTCGAACCACGCGTAGTCGGGATCTTCCCCTGGGACCCAGATATGATCTTGATCAGGATCTGGTGCGCGCCCGGCGATGAACCCCTGCCCCTCCGGTCGACAATAGGTGCCGGTGGGATCAATGAGCAGGGGAAAGTCAGGCAGCGACGTGGGGCACGTGAAGTGGAAGACACTGCGGCTGCGGGATGTGATGGCCGGCGGGTCTGCCAGGGGGGCCAGGAGAGGCACGCTGGCAGCGCCTGCGGCAAGCACCAGGTGGGCCGCACTGATCGCCTGGTCGGTGTCGGTGATCACCTGGAACGGTTGATTGTCGCTGCCCGGCCGAAGCTGGATGGCTTTGGCTTGATGATAGACCACGCCCGCCCGGCGGGCAGCCCGGCGATAGGCCATCAACAACCCCTGAGCATCAAACCATCCCTCGCCCGTGCGCCCCCACGTGCCCAGGCGCACATCAGACGTGGTGAGCCAGGGAAACTTTGCGGCTAGGTCGGTTGGGGCCAGTTGAAGGATATCGGCTCCGCAGGCCTGCTGGAGGGCATGGGCTTGGGTCAAGGCTGAAGCCCGTGCCGGGGTGTCAGCCAGGAACAGATATCCCCTCTCCATCAATCCCAACGCCACGGGATCATCCGGTGTGCCCAGGTGGCGGGAGACCTCCCTGAGGAAGCGAATCCCGTAGAGGGAGAGATGGATGTTCACCGCTGAGGTGAATTGTTGGCGAATGGACGCGGCGGAAAGAGCGCTGGCAGCATGCCGGTAGGAGGGATCGGGTTCCAGGACCAGGATCTCCCGGCCGCCGCGCTCGGGGTGGTGGGCCAAGTTCCAGGCGATCGCACTGCCCATCAGGGCACCACCAACAATAACGATCCGGTCAGTACTCACGGGGACACCCCTGTTTGCCAAGGGGCGCAAACCAACGTCTCTGGTGAGCCGGGACAGGGAGTACCGGTGGATACGGGTGTCACGCTCATGCCGCTTTGGGAGCCCGGAGGGGGTCCGTCGGATCATCGGCCTCGTGCAGATAGTGGAGCAACAGATCCCGGGCAATATGGGGACAAGCCGTCCCCTGTGGCTCACCGCCTGCCGTTCGGATATACCGCCGGGCGAGGCCATTGAAGGCGTGGAAGCCTGTGGCGGCACAGATGTCTCCCACGGGGCAGCCATTGCAGGCGGGTGTTTTGGCATGGGCCAGGGTAACGGCGCGCAGCAGTGCCGGCATGCCCTCGTGGAGGCGGTGGGCGATTGAGGTGTCAAGGATACTGCCCAGATCACGGAAGCCAAAGCGCTCCGCATGGGGCACGTCGCCAATAGCTTCGAACTTGGCCAGCAGATGGCCGCGATGATCGATCTGAATGGACCGGGTGATGGTCCGAGGCACCACATCGCGCACCACATCGGCAATGGGGATGGGCGTCTGACGGTCCGGGCGCTTGCAGGCCACGGCCTGGACACTGCGCTGAAGGACGGGTCGGAAACTGCAACTGATGCGATTGGTGCGGGCAATGCAGGCGTCCAGCGCCAAAAGCCATTGGGTCAATCCCGCGGGATCATCCAGGGTATGACGCGCGTTGCCCTCTGTGGGCACCCAATTGATGGTGATCTCGTCGAAGCCATTGTCTGCTGTGAAGGCCTGCAGCCGCTCTGGCGTCATTAAGGCGGCGGCGGGGGAGGAGAGGTTCAGCGACAGATCCACTTTGCCGAACAGCGCCTTGGCCTCCAGGACCAAGCCTTCGTAAGCAGGGCCGAAGGCGGTGCGATCCAAGAGTTGGGGGTCCAGAATGACCACGGGAACCAGCGGGACACGGGACTGGTGGGATAGCGCCGCCAGTCGCTTGAGTTTGGCGGATAGACGCTCCCGGCGGCCGATCAGGGCCATGGTCATGAACACACCGGAATGGACGCGCTCCCGGGGATTGGCGGCATCCACCAGGGCAGCGGCGCGGGCGAAGATATCCGCCAGATAGGCCTCTGACATCAGCAGGTGATCAGCGATGCCGAAGGTCAGATTAAGCCGGTCCAGACGGGGCAGGGTTTGGACATAGGCAGCAACGGCGTCCAGGGTGGCGTCCAGGGTGGCAGCGTCCATATCCGGGTCACTCTGCCGGCGCTCTGCTGTGGACAGCATGCAGCCGGGACAGTGACCGGGGCAGGAATAGACGTCATCAATCTGGACTTGGAGTTCCTCTGCATGGGTCAAGTGCGCGGCCGCCGGTTGGGCCGAAGCGCTCTTTGGACCCTCAGACGTCAGCGTCTCTGTGCCAACCATGTGATGCTCCTGTCCCTATCCCTGCATCGAGCCTCGTAGGACTATAGGTCAGAGCGGTCGCCAACGCCACTAGGCAGGTTACAGGGCAGGATACCGGTCAAGACCGCCACCAGGACACTGGCTCGCTCTTGGGCTGACCCGCCCGCCCTACCCGCTTGCCTGAGCCCCTCGCCTGAGCCCCGCGGTGGCTGGACTTAGGCAGCCGGAGTGACTACAGCAGGAGACATCGATCCCAAATCGGTGTCCCCTGCTGTCGCTTTCTGGTGGTCGCTCGGATGATCCCCTCCGTGGCATTGCCACTGCGGGGTCCTACGCTCTAGAGCGGACGTGCGGTTGCCCCGGGGCGTCGCCGCTGGCTTTCCTCGCCAGGGTCTAGGCAGAGGGTTCCGTGTCACCGCTGTGAGGATGCTTTACGGTGTAGCTGTCAAGGGCTGCGCCGCTCCCTTGCTGCCGCAGGCACGCTGCTGACCCCCTTACCGCTCTGTCCCCTGCCCGTTGTCCCCTGCCCGTCTGAGTGATCCCGATGAACTGGACCGACTTCGGCTTTGATCCCGTGGCACTGGATGTCTTCGGGGTCTTCCAGATCCGATGGTATTCGCTGGCCTATATTTCTGGCTTCGTCTTCATTTGGCTTTACGGCGCCCATCTGGCCCGTCGGCGCGGTGATCCCCGCTTGGGGGACGCCATGGGGGATCTGATCGTTTGGATCATCCTGGGAACGATCCTGGGGGGACGTTTGGGATTCGTGCTGTTTTATGAACCCGGACAGTTTCTTGAAGATCCGCTGGCCATCCTGCGCCTGTGGGAGGGAGGCATGGCCTTCCATGGCGGGTTGATTGGCGTTGTGGTGTCGATCTGTCTGTTCTCCCGATCCAGAGGGCTTCACCCGTTTTCTGTAGGGGATGTCTTGGCGGCCGGGACCCCGGTGGGGTTGCTGCTGGGCCGGTTGGCCAATTTCGTGAATGGCGAGCTTTGGGGTCGGCCCACGGATCTGCCTTGGGGTATCGTCTTCAACCATGATGCCCGGGCCGGTCTGATGCCTCGCCATCCCTCCCAACTCTATGAAGCAGCGCTTGAAGGGTTGGTGCTGTTTGTGATCCTGGCCGTGCTCTGCTGGCGGACGAGGGCATTGCGGCGCCCGGGCACGGTGGCTGGCGTGTTTCTCGTCCTCTATGGGATGATGCGTTTTGCTGTGGAGTTTGTCAGGGAATGGAAGCCCATCGATAGTGATGAGCAGTTGATCCTGGATCTCTTCACCACGGGCCAGGTCCTGAGCGTTCCCATGATGGCGGCCGGCCTCCTGATTCTTTGGCTTCGTCCGTCACGGGCGCCAGCGCCATCGGTCGCCACAGACCGACCCACTGACGGTACCAAAGCGTGATTTGGTGACCATGAGCACGACCCCTGCCAACGGCTTGAGGACGCGCCTGTTGCGGATCATTGACCGGCAGGGGCCGCTGAGCGTCGCGGATTACATGGCCCTGTGTCTGCTGGATCCGCAGGACGGTTATTATACCCGTGGCGAAGGACTGGGGCGCGAAGGGGATTTCCTCACCGCGCCGGAGATGGGCCAGCTTTTCGGGGAGATGCTGGCCGCGTGGGTGCTTCAGGCATGGATGGAGGCGGGCAGGCCTGCGCCGATTCGCTTGCGGGAACTGGGTCCGGGCCGTGGCGTGCTGATGAGCGATGTGCTGCGGGTCTTGGTGCGACAAGGGGAGATGCTCTCTGCTGTGGCGTCGATCGACCTCGTGGATCCGTCGCCGTCGTTGCGGGCCGCGCAGCAGCACACCCTGGCTCCTTTTGTGGCGGCTGGATTGCCGCTGCGCTGGCATGAGACCGTCACGGCGCCTGAAGGTACGGAACCGGGGCCCGTTTATGTCATCGGCAATGAGGTTCTGGATGCCCTGCCCGTGCATCAGCTCCTGGCGCTGCCGGATGAGGCGGGCTGGGCAGAGCGGCGTATTGGAACGCTGCCGGGGAACGGGGGCCTATGCTGGCTGAGTGACGGTCAGCCCAGCCCTCTTGGGGTTTTGGTTGACGCGCAAGATGCGACTCAAAGCCAAGCCGGAGCGGTCACCGAAGTGTCCCCGGCTCGCATGGCCATGGTGGATCAGGTGGCCCGAGAGATCCGACGGCACGGCGGGTTAGCGCTGTTTGTGGACTACGGATTGGCGGAGGATCATCGCGGCGTCACCGGGCCGACGGTGCAAGCGGTCATGGCCGTGTTGACCCCCTGGCATCGCCTGGGCTGGCGGATCTCACGGCCTTGGTGGATTTCCGACCCCTTCAGCGCATCGTGGCGGAGGCGGGACTGGCCGGTGCCCGGCTGATGGCGCAAGGCCCCTTTCTGGAGGCCTGTGGTGTGGGGGCGCGGGTCCGGCGATTGGGGCAAACAGGGGACGCTCTGGCACGGGAGCGACTGGACCGGCAGCATCACCGCCTAGTGGCGTCGGATCAGATGGGCCAGCTGTTCAAGGTGTTTGCCTTTGCCCGCGATGATCAGCCCATGCCGCTCTTCACAAGCGCGGAGCCAAACCATCGGGGGTAGAGGCCTCTTCGCCGCGGGTGTTTCATGTGAAACATCTGACCGGCTCACAGGAGGACCCATGCGGCGCTGGCGAGCCGCCGGGCTGCCACGACCAAAGGGGGCTTTGTCCCCTCCTGCCCGCCACGGCCAGCGCATCATCGCCCCCGCGCAGCACCTTCGGCGTCGGTGACACCACGGGCACCCTTTAGCTCAGGCAGCACCACTTGAGCGCGTTGCCCCTTTGGGGTCCTACACTGTCGTCCTATTTTCCAATGCAGAAGCTGCTGAAGAGCCGATCCAGAATCATCTCCGGATCCGTGGTGCCCACCACCCGGCCCAACGCCCTTTGGGCCAGACGAAGGTCCTCCGCCATGAGATCTGGCAGGGTCTGAGAACGGGCAGCCTCCAACCACATTTTCGCCTCGTCCAGTGCATCTCCATGCCGAGCACGGGTCAAGCTGACTTGAGCCATCGGCGGCACCATTGTGGAGACGCGCTCCCTCAGGGCGCTTTCCAGGGCGGTGACGCCCTGCCCTGCCTTAGCCGACAGAACAACATCTACTGGATGGCCGGCGGGGGGGGGCACCAGGTCGGCCTTGTTCCAGACCCGCAGGATTTGACCAGGGAGGACGCTCTCTGGTGGCGCTGGAACTTCCCCCTCCGGACCATCCACCAAGATCACGAGGTCCGCTTGGGCGGCCCGCTCAAGGGCCCGTCGGATGCCCTCCTGCTCGACCAAGGCGCTGGTTTGGCGGAGACCGGCCGTATCGCTCAGACGCACGGGGACACCGTCCAAGTCCAGGGTCACCTCAACCACATCCCGGGTGGTGCCGGCTTCTGGGGTCACGATGGCCACGTCCCGGCGGGCCAGGGCATTCAGTAAGCTTGATTTGCCGGCATTGGGGCGGCCCAACAGCACGACCGTCACGCCGTCGCGGATCTGCTGGCCGCCCGCCAGGCTGGCCAACAGTGCATCCAAATCGGACAGCACTGTGCTCAGAATGGTCTCACAGTGGGTGAACAGGCCTGCGTCCAAATCATCATCCGGGAACTCCAAAAAGGCTTCCAGACGGGCCTGAAGATCCTGGAGTTGGCGTTGCAAATCTTCGATCTGTTTGCGCAGGCCGCCGCCCAGATGACTGATGGCCTGTGCGCGCTGGCGATCAGTATCAGCTGCCAGCAAATCCGCCAGGCCCTCCACCGCTGTGAGATCCATTTTGCCGTTCATCATGGCACGGCGCGTGAACTCCCCGGCCATGGCCGGCCGACAGCCGGGAAACTGGCCCAGGATCCGCATAAGGCTTTGCAGAACGGCGGGGCTACCATGGATGTGGACTTCGGCGGTCTCTTCTCCGGTGGCGGTGGCTGGGGCGGCGAACCAGACCGCCATGCCATAGTCCACCCGTTGTGCCGTCTGAGGATCCCTTAGCCAGCCGGGAACCAGACGTCCGGGGAATGGCAGGGGTCGGTCCCGAAGGCTCTCGACGGCGGCGCGCGACCGGGGTCCAGAGAGGCGAAGGACGGCGATGGCTGAGCGGCCGGGTGCCGTTGCCGGTGCAAAAATCGTATCGGCGTCCACCATCATGGCGTTGAGCGTTGGTCGGCCGCTGCTTCTGCCCCTGGCTCTGGGGGAATACGGTGATCGGGGAGCCGTAGGGCGTCCACCACCCGACCCTGCACCAAGTGTTCTTGCACCACGGCCTCAACATCTGCGGCCGAAGAAATCCGATACCAAACGCCCTCAGGATAGATCACGACGCAAGGGCCCACCTCACAGCGATCCAGGCAGCCCGACTGATTGATGCGAACATCCGTCAGCCCAGCCTCCTTTGCCAAGGCTTTCAACTGATTGCGCAGCGCCACCGCCCCCTGCCGCGCACAGCTTCCACGGGGGTGATCGGCTGCGCGTTCATTGATACAGGCGAAGACATGCAGGCGGTAAAAGCCGGGTTCGGCCATGGGGCCTCCTAGGGATACAAGGGGTGGCGCTTTTGAGGTTGTTCACATAGCAAGCTTCCAGGCCCACACAAGGGCTGGGCGAAACAACGCTGACAGGCCGGTATCGGCTTCTCCCGGTCCGTGGGTTCACTCCCCACCCTGCGAGCGCTTCCTCAGGCGGCCGGCTTTTGCGGCGCTGATTTGGCTTCCGTCTCTCTGGCCTGTTCATTTGGCCCCTTCTACTGGCTCCCTCTTCTGGCATAGTCACTATCCATGGCTGACGATCCCTCTTTCTCCCGCCGCCCGTTGCCCCCTGTGGACCCGGTTGCGCCTGACCGGAGGCTGACGTTCCATGGGCGCCGCCACGGGCGGCCCCTGCGCCACGCACGGCGAGAAGCGCTGACGGAGGATTTGGGCCCTTACGGGCTAACGGTGCCGTCGCATGACGGGAGCCTGGACCTGCCGGCCTTGGCGCCGGGCTATTCCGAGCGATGGTTGGAGGTGGGGATCGGCAATGGCGAGCATCTGTTGGCCCAGGCTGAGGCCCATCCGGACACCCTGCTGATGGGGTGTGAGCCCTTTATTCCTGGTGTTGCCAAATGCCTTGCGGACCGGCGGGTCCGGGGTTTGGAGAATGTCCGCGTCTGGCCGGACGATGCCCGGCTCCTGATGGATGCGTTGCCGGATGCAGCACTGGACCGGGCTTTCGTGCTGTATCCTGACCCCTGGCCCAAGCGGCGCCATTGGGGCCGGCGCTTTATTCAGCAGGCCTCTCTGGACCGATTGGCCCGGACCCTCAAGCCGGGGGCAGAACTCCGTCTGGTCACCGATTTCCCGCCCTTGGCAGACTGGATGCTATGGCAAACCCGGGCGCATCCCGCCTTCCAGTGGCTGGCGCGAAAGGCCGAGGATTGGCGCGTCCCACCGGTGGACTGGGTGGAAACGCGCTATCAGTCCAAAACCACCGCCCAAGGGCGTGATCCCATCTTTTTGCTATTCCGTCGGCGCTAGAGCCCGCTCTGCGGCAAAGGAGTCACCGCCGGTCCGCTCCCACCCTGGTGTTTTTGGCCGAGCACCCATTGCGATCATACTGCTGTGGGTGGCCGGGAGGGGGAGCGGGCTGGGCCAGACGGATTGCAAAATGCGCCATACGGAGGATTGACCCATGCACATCTTGTCCCTGGAGGCCTGTACACCGGCCACGCTGGCGCAGGTCCTCGGCGCCGCCGGCGTCGCCGCTCAGGCTGACGGCGAGCGGGTTCGGATCGATCTCGGCTATCGGGTCCAGCTCTTGGTCAGTCGGGATCACCGCTTCCTTCGGCTGTTGGCCCATTTCCTGTTCCAGAAGGACGCGCCTCATGGCCCCCGTTTGGAACTGGCCAACAGGATCAATGCGGAGATGGCGCTGCCCCGCGCGGCCATAGACAGTGATGGGGACTTGGCTCTGGATCACACGCTGGTGCTGGGTCCGGGATTGTCTGCGGAAATGTTGGTGGCCCAGGTTGAGGCGCTGGCCCGCGCCTTGCCCCTGGCGCTGGGCTTCGATACCCAACAGGTGCTGCTGCTGGAGGACCAGCCAGGGCCGGGCGACGCCCCTTGATGGCGCGCCTGTTCTTAGCCGAAAGGGTCATGACTCATGTCAGAAGCACCGTCGCACGCCGGACCCAAGCCCTCACCTTCACAGGCCGGACGACCATCGTCTCCCTGCGATGCCAACCACCCCCCGTCCCTTACGGCCCCTTCGCTGGGGGTGCCCCACGGGTTTTATGGCTGTATGGGCGGGGTCTCCCAAGGGATCTATGCTAGTCTGAATTGTGGACCCGGGTCAGCGGACGATTCCACCCACGTGGCAGAGAATCGCGCGCGGGTGGCGGCCAGTCTTGATCTTCCCCCTGCGTGCTTGCTCAGCGTCCACCAGGTTCATTCCGCTGAGGCTGTCGTGGTGACCGCGCCCTGGTCGGCCGCCGAGCGGCCCCGCGCCGATGCCATGGTCACGGATCGAGCGGGATGGGGGCTGGGCATCCTGGCGGCCGATTGCACACCGGTTCTGTTTGCCGATGCGGCGCGAGGCATCATCGGCGCTGCCCATGCTGGTTGGCGTGGCGCGTTCAGCGGTATCCTGGAGGCGACTTTGCGGGCCATGCGCGCCCTTGGCGCGCGGGACATTCAGGCAGCCATCGGCCCTGCGATCCGGCAGGCCAGTTACGAGGTGGGACCGGAATTTCAGCAACGATTCCTCGCTCAGGAGGGAACGGCCGCTGGCCGTTGGTTCGTACCGTCGGATCGTGCCTTCCACTGGCGATTTGATCTCACCGGCTATGTCCGGCATCGGCTGGAGACGGCGGACGTGGCGGGGGTGGTCGATACGGGCATCGATACCTACCCATCCGCCGACGCCTATTTCAGCTATCGGCGGACGACCCACCGGGGTGAGCCGGACTATGGCCGGAACATCTCTGTGATCCGCTTGCCGGCCTGAGGAGGGCCCGAGTCAGTCCCGATCCGTCAGGCCCCTGCCTCTCTTCCCTGGCGGCCTTAGAGCATAGGACCCCAAAGTGGCAACGCCACGGAGGGGATCATCCGAGCGACCACCAGAAAGCGACAGCAGGGGTGCCGATTCCAAATCGGCGTCCACTGCTGTAGGGCGGCGATCCTTGGCTGTGATCGAGCTCGGGGCATGGGGTAGGCAGGGTCGGTAGGCAGGGTCGGTGATCAGGTTCTGGCTCGACGGCGCTCTTTTTCGGACCGCTGTCGGCGTTCGGCGATTCTGCCAACGCTGAAGGTGCTGTAGGGGGATAGCGGCCCTATGTTTTGCCCCAGAGTTTTTGGTTCACCCCTCGAGCCTGTGACTTCCCAATGGACCTGTCCCCTGATCCTGAGCCGGCTTTTGAGCAGGCCGTCGCCCCCCTTCTGCTGGCTTGGTACGACCGTCACCGACGGGTATTACCCTGGCGTGCCCTGCCAGGGCAGTCGGCTGATCCCTATCATGTGTGGCTGTCAGAGGTGATGCTCCAGCAGACCACGGTTGCCACCGTGGCCGATTATTTCCGTCGCTTTCTGGAGCGGTGGCCGACGGTTCATGATCTCGCTGAGGCCCCGCTGGACGCGGTTCTGACCCAGTGGGCAGGCTTGGGGTACTATGCAAGGGCACGCAATCTGCATCGCTGTGCCCAGTGGGTCAGCACCACCCTGGGCGGCGTGTTTCCCCAGTCGGAGAGCGCGTTGAAGCGGCTGCCGGGCATTGGGGACTATACCGCCGCCGCCATCGCAGCCATTGCCTTTGATCAGCCCGCAACGGTGGTGGACGGAAATGTTGAGCGCGTGGTGGCGCGGCTGTTTGATCTGCGCACCCCGCTGCCGGCGGTGAAGACGGAGATCCGGGCGGCCGCGGCTCTCCTCACGCCGCTGCAGCGACCGGGCGACTTTGCCCAAGCGATGATGGACCTGGGGGCCACGGTCTGCACGCCGAAATCCCCCAAATGCATTCTCTGCCCGCTGCGGGAGGAGTGCCTTGCCCGGTTGGCCGGCATCGCGGACCAGTTGCCGGTAAAGGCCCCCAAGAAGGACAAGCCCACCCGCCGGGCAGTGGCCTTTTGGCTGATGGGACCTGCGGGCGAGGTTTTGCTGCGACGCCGCCCAGAGAAGGGTCTGTTGGGAGGGATGATGGAAGTACCGTCCTCCCCCTGGGAGGCGCAATCCCTGCCAGATTTGCGCTCAGTGCTGCCCTATGCCCCGGCCGAGGTCTTCTGGCGGCCGGTGCCCGGTCTTGTGCGACACACCTTCACCCACTTCCATTTGGAACTGGGCATCGTCGCAGCCCGTGCTGATCAGGCCATCCAGTCCACCCTGGAAACGCAGGAGGCAGTCGAGCAACGCTTCGTCGCCTTGGATGCGTTGAGCGACGTCGCCCTGCCCACTGCCATGACGAAGATTGTCCGCCACGTCTTGGCAGCCGCAGGCAAGCCGGGCGGAACCGAATGAGGCCGGGAAGATAAGCGCCAGAGAGGTGAGCGCCACGAAGATGACCGCCAGGGCGTGCCAAGCGACGGTGAGGCCCACTGTCAGGCGTGATCGCTCAGACGGAGCAGCAGGTCATCCAATTGCTCCAGGGATCGATAATGCAGAGTCAGCGTCCCGGCTTCCCCGCGGGGTGTCAACACCACCCGGAGTCCCAGCATTCGACACAACTCTGCTTCCATGGCCACGACCTCGGGATCTTTCCCGGCCTCGGTATCAGGGGAACCGCCGTGGCCGCCAAAGGCCGGAGACGCGCCGCCTGCGGGCGGGTCCCACCGCGGGCTGGAGGAGCCATCGCCTGTTTGGTCCAGACCCGAGGATGCGGGTCCAGGCCTGTGTCCAGCAGGATCAGGGGCGTCGGTGCGCTCTCGCCGGGGGCGATTGGTGGCCTCCTGAACCGCTCTCTCCATTTGCCTCACGGACCAGCCCTCGGCCGAGGCCCGATCCAGCAGCAGCGCTGCCTGGGACTCTTCTGGCACCCCCAACAGCGCCCGGGCATGACCCATGGTGATGCGTCCCTGGTTCAGGGCATCCCGCACCAGGGGCGGCAATTTCAGCAGACGCAGCATGTTGGCGACATGGCTGCGGGATTTGCCAATCACTCGCGCCACATCCTCCTGCGTGTGCTGGAACTCTTCCATCAGGCGGCTGAGACCTTCGGCTTCCTCCAGCGGCGACAGGTCCTGTCGCTGAAGGTTCTCGATCAGCGCCACCTCCAGCGCCTCGCCGTCCCCCAGGGACCGGACCAGGACCGGCACTTCATGCAAGTTGGCCATCTGGGCCGCTCGCCACCGCCGCTCCCCGGCGATGATCTCGAAATGGTCAGGATCCGAGGCGAGCGGCCGCACCAACAGTGGCTGCAGCACCCCATGGGCGCGAATGGAGTCGGCCAGTTCCGCCAGGGCCTCGGGGTCGAAGGCGGTGCGCGGCTGTGCAATGCCGGAGCGCAGGGCTCCCACCGCCATCATGCGCGGCGGGCCGCCGCCATCTGCCGCCGCCTGCCCTTGCTGGGACCCGGCATACTGGCGCTGCGAATCGTCGAATAGGGCGGAGAGCCCCCGCCCCAGGGGTTTTTGCCGCGCCATATCAAACGGTCTCCAACAGGCTTTGACGGTTCAGCACTTCCTTGGCCAAAGCCAAATAGGCCTGAGACCCCGCACACTTCAGGTCATACAGCAGCACCGGCATCCCATAGGACGGCGCCTCTGACACCCGGACATTGCGCGGGATCACGGTGTTGAACACGGTGGCCTTGAAATGCTGGCGCACCTCCTCCTCCACACTGTCCGACAGCCGGTTCCGGCGATCCACCATGGTCAGCAAAATCCCCAACAGGCGCAGGGCCGGATTGTACCGTGCCTTCACCAGATCGATGGTGTTCAGCAAATGCGCCAGCCCCTCCAGCGCCAGGAACTCGGTCTGTAGCGGGACCAGCACCCGGTCGGCGGCCACCAGGGCGTTCAGCGTGATCAAATTCAGCGCCGGCGGACAATCAATCAGCACGGTGTCAAAGTCGCTGACATGGCTCACCAGGGCATCCCTCAAGCGGAACTCCCGGCGGGGCATGTCCACCAACTCGATATCGGCGCCGGCCAAGTCGATGGAGGCCGGGACCAGGCTGAGATTGGGGACGGAGGTGGCCCGAACCAATGGCTTCAGGGGATGCTGGCCCATCAACAGCCCATAGGTGCTGGCATCCATGTCGCCCTTGGAAAGGCCCATATTGGTGGTGGCATTGCCCTGGCTGTCGATGTCCAGCACCAGGACCCGCTGGCCGATGGCGGCCATGGCGGTGGCAAGATTGACGGCGGTGGTGGTCTTGCCCACACCGCCTTTCTGGTTGGCAATGGCCGTGATGGAAGGGGTCATGCTGCGGTCCGGAGGGAGAAGAGCGCGCTGGGGGTCAGGGGGCAACCGCTGCAGGGCGGGCCCTGGGTGGGCGACACTGGCCCCTGTCCGACCCCGTCATCTATAGGCCAAGTGGCCCGGCGGGCAAAGGGTGGGCACGCGGTCGGCAACGCAATCAAGGGGGCGCAGGCGCAAAATCCATCGTCAGGGGCGGCGGTGCAGGTCTTGGATCACCAACAGCCGGGCCTGTGGATCGCTGAGGCTCGGGCGATCGTCGCAGCGAAACGCCCACCGCTGCTGCGCCTGAGTCACTTCCTCCTGCCATCGGCGACCCTTGAGAAAGACGGCCTGTGCCCCGTCGCCTCCCAATCGGTGAATCCATCCAAGCAGCAGGTCGAGGCTGGCCAAAGCCCTGGCCGTGAAGACGGCCCGAGAAAAAGCGGGGGCTGTTTCGATGCGCTGGGGCCAGACCCGCAACGCCAAGCCCAGGCGCGACGCTGTCAAGCGCAGGAAGGCCACTTTGCGTTGATCCGACTCGATGCCATGAAGGTGGGGGCTTTTGGCTTCCTCTCCGGTGGCACCCTGGTCTTTGCCACCCTGGTTTTTGCCACCCTGGTCTCTGTCTGCCTCGTTCTCGGCCTCCGCGTTTCTGGGGTCACGCCCCAGGGAAGCTGGGGCGGCGAGGGGATCGGGAGCGCTGCTGTGGGGCCACCGCTTCAGCCCGATGCCCAGAACCAGCAGCGGAAACCCTCCCCCGGAGCCCAAATCCACCCAATGATCCGCCGGCAGCGTTCGCAGCACCGGCAGCACCTGAGCACTATCCAGCAGGTGGCGTTCCCACAGGGGGGCCACACTGTCCGGCGCCACAAGATTGAGGGTCCGTTGCGCCTGGACCAACGCAGCGGCCAGCCGCTCCAGATCGGCCAGGGCAGGGGCGTCATAGCCCAGGCCCGCCAGCAGGTGACCGATCTCCTGGGGACAAGGGGGGACAGGGGGCGCAGGGGGCATAGCAGAGGGAGAACTTCGATCTTGGGACCGGAGAGGGCGAGCGCCGGGTCACCGGCCCAGCCACAGCAACAGCCACGGCCACTGCAGCCGCAGATGGGGGGCGCGTTCAGCGCCTGCCGATCAACCCATCGGTGAGTGGGCCGTGCTGGCGTCGGCTGTTGCCGTTCTGTCGTCACGACCCCGGCGAAGATGGTGCAACACCGCCAGCAGGGCGGCTGGCGTCACGCCGGGAAGGGCCGCTGCCGCCCCCAGGGAGGAGGGTCGCAGGCGGCTGAGCGTCTCCACCACCTCGCGGGAAAGGCTGGGAATCGTGGCATAGTCCAATTCGGGCGGAAGCCGACGCCCCTGCTCCTGCCGCAGGGCCTTGGCGTCCTGGCGTTGCCGGTCCAGGTACCCGGCATACTGCGCCTCAATGCTGAGCGCCTCGCGGGTGGGGGCGTCAAGGGTCGCCACAGAGGGCCAGAGTCGATCCACCAGGGACCAGTCGCCTTTGGAGGTACCCAAGAGATCAAAGGCACTGCGACGCACGCCATCCTGCCGCACGGCCACGCCTTGGCCTTGCAGATGGGTGGGGGTAGCGGTGGCGGCCTCCAGGGCAGCGCGACCGCGATCCAGCGCCTCCTGTCGCGCTTCTGCCAGCTGCTGCCGGTGGGTCGAGACACAGCCCCAGGCAGCGCCCAACGGGGTCAACCGAAGGTCCGCATTGTCCGCTCGCAGGCTCAGCCGGTATTCGGCGCGGGAGGTGAACATGCGGTAGGGCTCCGGGGCCCCGCGGGTGATCAGGTCGTCAATCATCACCCCGATATAGGCCTCTGCCCGATCCAACCACACAGGCTCCTGGCCCTGCGCCCGGCGGGCTGCGTTCAGCCCAGCCATTAGCCCTTGGGCCGCGGCCTCCTCATAGCCTGTGGTGCCGTTGATCTGCCCAGCTAAGAACAGGCCTGGAAGCGTGGCCACCTGCAGCGAGCGCTCCAGGGCCCTGGGATCGACGAAATCATATTCGATGGCATAGCCTGGCTGCAGAATGGTGGCGTGCTCCAAACCAACGATGGCGCGGATCATTTCCGCCTGAACCTCACGGGGTAGGCTGGTGGAAATACCATTGGGATAGACGGTGGGGTCATCCAGCCCCTCCGGTTCCAGGAAGATCTGATGCTGGGTCTTGTCAGCGAATCGGACAATCTTGTCCTCGATGGAGGGGCAGTAGCGCGGACCGCGCCCCTCAATCTGCCCGGTGTAGATGGGCGCCCGATCCAAGTTGGCCCGGATCGCGTCATGCACCGCCTCGTTGGTGTGGGTGATGGCACAGGCGATCTGGGGCGTGGTGATGGTCTTTGTCAGCACACTGAAGGGCTGCGGAGGATGGTCGCCCGGCTGGCTTTCCAGACGCGCCCAATCAATGGTCCGTCCATCCAACCGCGGTGGTGTGCCGGTCTTCAGGCGCCCCACCGGAAGGCCCAGGGCGCGCAGCCGCACGGACAGGGCCTGGGCTGGTGCCTCGCCCATGCGCCCGGCAGGCCACCGCTCCTCCCCCAGATGGATCATACCTCCCAGGAAGGTGCCGGTGGTGAGCACCACGGCCCGCGCTGCAATGTGCTCCCCCTCAGCCGTGACCACACCGCTGACGGCCCCGGCGGCGTCCACCATTAGATCATCCACCAGGCCGGCGGCCACTGTCAGCCCCGGCACGGCGCGCAGAAGGGACTGAATGGCGGCGCGATAGAGTTTGCGATCGGCCTGCGCCCGGGGACCCCGCACCGCTGGACCCTTGGACGCGTTGAGCATGCGAAACTGAATGCCGCCTTGATCGATGGCCAGCGCCATCAGACCGTCCAAAGCGTCGATCTCCCGCACCAGATGGCCCTTGCCGACACCGCCGATGGCTGGGTTGCAGCTCATGCTGCCAATGGTGGCGGGATCCGCCGTCAGCAGCAGCGTCTGGGCACCGGTGCGCGCCGCCGCCGCCGCCGCTTCAACGCCAGCATGGCCACCGCCAATCACACAGACATCATAGATCATCCATCGACCCTGGGCTGGAGTGTTTCACGTGAAATAGGCCGTCTCCAAAGACCGTACCATCCCCCATCGACGGGGCCAATCCGGGCAATGGTTGGGAGGTGGCCAGGGGGTCTGGCCGTGGGGTCTGGCTGCGGGGCTGGTGCGGCCTCTCTCTCCCCCAAGCGCGCGCCAGAGCGTAGGCCTCCGAAGGGACAACGCCACGGTGGGGGATCATCCCAGTGACCCCCGACTAGCTACAGCAAGGGTGCCGTTGCCAAATCGGTGCCCCCTGCTGGAGGTCCCATGGCCCCGTCTGGACGCCTGCAGGAACAAGGGCTAAACAAAAGCTTCCTCATTCCTTCCGGCGGGGGTCCGATCCCGGACCGCTATCCTGCGCCTGTCGGATCCGACAGACGCTCGGGCGCCGCTTTGCCGCCGCCTCTGTCGCCCTCCGCCTTATCCTTTCCCGGCTTGTGCCCATGACCCTGGATCCCGCCACCCTGGCCGCTGCCGAGCCGGTGCGTCGCCTCAAGACCGACCTGTTCGGGTGTGTCGAGGTCCGTCGATTGCCCGACGGCTCGGAGGTGAGTTGCCGCGATACCGCCTCCGCCCCTCGCTGGGTGCG
>CAZCBM010000027.1:19174-19590 GCA_964496805.1 uncultured Rhodospirillales bacterium
GTTGGCAGCCTTGCCCGACTGCGACGGATTGCCGGCCTTACTTCATGCCTCCCGTGACCAAACGTGGCGGCGCTGGGTGGCAGGCGAGCCCATGCAGGCGGCAGCGCCCCAAGGCGATCAAGCCTACTTCCGCGATGCGCTGGCGTTGATGTGCCGATTGCACCGGGCCAACATTACCCACAATGATTGTGCCAAAGAGCCCAATTGGCTGGTCCGGGGTGCGGGCCGCGCCGGGCTGATCGATTTCCAACTGGCAGTGGTTCATCGCCGCCGGGGCTGGCTCTTCCGCCTGATGGCTCGCGAGGATCTGCGCCATCTGCTCAAGCACAAGCGCCGGTATTGCCGCGCCCACCTCACGGCCCGGCAGCGCCACATGCTGGCCACCCCCAGTATGCCGGCCCGGTTTTGGCGGGCCA
>CAZCBM010000027.1:19600-19808 GCA_964496805.1 uncultured Rhodospirillales bacterium
CCACCGGTAAGCGCCTCTACCGCTTCATCACCCGTCGCCTGCTGGGCTGGCGCGATCGCGAGGGGGCGGGGGATCGCGATCTCCGTGTTCCAGGGCGTCGCCGACCATGAGCCGCCGTGCCCGCCCTAAGGATCAACCGGCAGCGCCCATGGCGGACCCGGTCCAGTCGGATGCCAGCGCGCGCCCCCGCAGAGCCTCCTCTGCCAAG
>CAZCBM010000028.1:0-3405 GCA_964496805.1 uncultured Rhodospirillales bacterium
CCCCTCCTCGTCGTCGCCGGCATCAGCGGCTGGCTCGGGTGGGTCTGCGGTGACCAGCGATGGCGGTGGTCGGGTGATCCCGGCGACGCCGTTGCCACGGGAGGAACTGGCGGCGCTGGATGCTCAGCTCATGTTCACCAGCCCCGCCATCACCAGCGGTGCCCTGCGTGTGGCCGAGGTGCGGGCGCAGATCGTTCTGGAGAACAACCGTTTGGCGCTGGAACCGCTCAGCGGGACCGTCAATGGCACGCCGCTGACGGTCAGCGCCATCATCAATGCCCGCACTGACCCGGCCAGCGCCCGGCTGACGCTAAAAGGCCAGGGGGTGTCCTGGGGGCGCTTGCTGCGGGACTTGGGCGTTTTCGACTATGCCGAGGGCACGGTTGATCTGGACATCGATCTGCTGGGTACTGGCAACAGCGTGGCTGCCGTGGCGGGCAGTGCCGAGGGGCATTTCAGCCTCATCGCGGGCCAGGGGGAAGTGGACACCCAAAGCCTGGACGGGTTGACAGGGGGCGTTCTGCGTACCCTGCTGCCCGGCGATCAGGCCGCCCGTACAGTGGTCCATTGTCTGGCCCTGGACATGCCCGTCCGGGGGGGCGTTGCGGAGGCCCGGACACTGCTGTTGGACACTAGCATCTGGACCCTGACCGGACAGGGAACGGTCAATCTGGCCACCGAAGCCCTGGACCTGCGGGTGGAACACACCCCCACGGGCGATACCCTGAAGCTGCCGCTGGCGGTGACGGTGGGCGGAACGCTGGCCGATCCACGCCCCAGCCCCCGGCTCAACCTGGACCTCAGTCAGAGCCTGCTGAGCAGCCGCACCGAAGAGACTCTGCCGGACCGTCTGGGCTCCACGGCCAATGTTCAGGCGTGCCAGAGGTCTCTTGCCCGGCGGTCAGCGGCCGCGGCCTCCTTGGGCATCCCTGGTTTCGGCGCGTTGCCCACGGAGGTGCAGGACGCGGTTCAGCAAGGCAGTGACGCGCTGAACCAGGTGGAGGACCGGTTGCGGGAGGCAGAGGATGCTGTCCGCAGCGGTGACCCGGCCCAGATCGAAGATACCATCCGGCGCGGCTTGCAGGACGGCGATCAAATCCGGGGCCTGATTGAGGGCTTCCGGTGAGGTGCCGCCTCGGTAGCCCCTTTGCGTGTCAACGCTTTCCCGCCGGTCCCTCAAGGGAGCCTGATCCCAAGGGGCGGCCGGTCATAAAGGCCGGGAGGGGGGACGGATCGGAGAATGCGCCCGCGCCCTGGCCTCAACTGAGGCTGAGCGGCAGGAACAGGCTGATGGAGGGAAAGCTCACCAAGAGGGTCAGCCGGATCAGGTCAAAGACCCAGAAGGCGGTCACCCCCTTGAACACGGTGCCCGTGCTGACATCCCCCACAACGCCGCGCAGAACAAACACGTTGAGGCCAATGGGGGGCGTGATCAGGCTGATTTCCGTCACCACCACCACCAGGATGCCGAACCAGATCAGGCTCATCTCAACCGCGGCAGCACCTTCACCAAATAGGCCCAGGCTGGCCACGATGGGGGCGAAGACCGGCACGGTCAGCGTGATCATAGACAGGCTCTCAAACACAGCCCCTAGGATCACATAGATCAGCATCATGGCCAGGATCACGGTCATGGGGGCCAGTTGCGCCGCCTCGATCACTTGGCCCAGGGCGCCCGGCAGGTCCGCAAAGCTGACAAAGGCCTTGAAGATGTCTGCCCCGATCAGCAGCGCAAACAGGGTCACGGTGGTGGTGACCGTGGTCACCAGGCTCTCCCGCACCGCTGCGACGCTCAGCTTACCCAGGGCGCCCGCAATGATCAGGGCACCGATGGCCCCCATGCCGCCGGCCTCGTCTGTGGAGAACAGGCCGGCATAGAGCCCTGTGAAGATGAACAGGAACAAGGCCAGGATCGGCAACACCGCGCGGGCGGCCTGACGGCGCTCCGCCTTGGGCAAACGGTCCCCGGCCGGTCCAGCATCGGGATAGATCAAAACATAGCTGATCACCGCGCACAGATAGAGAAAGATGCCCAGCAGGCCTGGCAGGATGCCGGCCAGAAACAGCTTTTCGATGCTCTGGCTGGTGAGGAAACCATAGATGATCAAGATGATGGAGGGGGGGATCAGGATCCCCAGCGTTCCCCCCGCAGCAATGGACGCGGTGGATAGGCTGTCGGCATAACCGAAGCGCCGCATGGGCGGCATGGCCACCTTGGCCATGGTTGCCGCCGTGGCCAGGGACGAGCCGGAGACAGCGGAGAAGCCGCCACAGGCCAGCACCGTGGACATGGCCAGCCCCCCCCTGAACCGTCCCACCACAGAGTAGCTGGCCTTATACAAATCCTGGGCCATGCCACTGCGGGCGATGATCATGCCCATGAACACAAACAGCGGGATGACGGACAGGGTTGCGCTGCCCATGACGTCCACGACGCTTTCCCGGGCGGTGGAAAAGGCGGCATTCCACCCACGACCACGGGCAATGTAGTAGCCAATGACCCCGACCAGACCCATGGCGATGGCGATGGGCACGCGCAGCAGCACCAGCACGATCACAGCGATGAAGCAGATGAGCACGAGCTCCATGACAGGGGTCTCTTGCAGTCAGGGGAGGGAAAAGCGGATCAGGGCAGGAAGAGAGGCAGCAGGAGGAAAGGCCCTACTCCAGGCTGGCCATGGCATTGTGCGGGTCCGGGGCGCGATGGGCGGTGAGTTTCCAGACCGCGCGCACCGCAAGGCCGACGGTGCTGAGCAGCATCAGCGTGACGATGGCGTAGCCGACCGGGACCATGGGCCATTCCAGCACCGGGGTCACCTTGGCGCCAAACGGGCGATCCCAGCGTTCATGCACCAGCAGGAAGACGTACCAGGTGATGATGCCCAAGCTCATGACCACCACCATGTCGATGATCAGGGTGCGCCAGCGCTTGGCTTTGGCTGGGACCAGCGCCTCAAGCAGATCGACATCGATATGTTCGCTCTTCCAGGTGGCTGCGGGCAGGGCAAAAGCGACGGTCAACGCCATCAGAATACCCAGGATGTCGTTCTTGCCGTCGATGGCGGTACCCAACAGATATCGGCCCACGACCTCCGCCCCGATCAGCCCCATCATCGCCAGCACGCCCACACTGGCAACGCCAGTCAACAGGCGGGACAAGCCGTCATCCCCCACCGCTGAGGGCGCAGGGTCCGGTTCAGGGGACGGGGTTGGTGTACTGGTGCGCTGCAACTCGGGATGGCGGCGCAGATAGGCCCGGACCCGCAGCAGGCTGACCGTGTGCAACACCATGAACACCCCGGCGCAGGCAGCGGAGTGGATCCAGGTCCATTCCTCCAAGTCCAGCCACAGATGATACACCAGCCACGCCAGGACGCCGCCCAGCAGCGGCCCCACCACCACCGC
>CAZCBM010000028.1:3415-19476 GCA_964496805.1 uncultured Rhodospirillales bacterium
CCGGCCAGACCAGCGCATGGGGTTGCCGGGGCGTGTCGCCGCGGATCACATGGCCATATTCAATGGCGGGCGCGGCGGCGATCGCCACCGGGGCCACAACCGCCAGGGCCAACAGGACGGACAGAAAGGTTTCCATGGGTCTCGGCACCCCAAAGTAAGGCAGGCAAGGGGGAGGTGGGCACGGTAGACGGAGGAGCGACCGGGCAGGCAGCCCGGTCGCTCCTGATACCGTCAGTTCAGCGGATCATTCGACGCCCATGGCGCTCTTGATGATCGCAAAGGCCTTGTTGGCGTCGACGCCCCGGGCCTCAACTTCGGCCAGCACGGCCTCCTGCAGCGGGCCGATCTTCTCGTTCCAGGCGGCGACCTCGGCGTCGGACAGCGGGATCACCCGGTTGCCCTCGGTACCGGCTTGGGCGGCCATGCCGGCTGCGTGGCCTTCGTCCCAGGCAGCACCGGCTGCGCGGCTCAGATCCTCACCAAAAACGCTTTCCACCTGGGCCCGCACGTCGTCATCCAGGCTGTCCATGAAGTCCGGGCTGACGATCAGGGCGAAGGACCCGCGGTAGAAGCCGCCGGGCATGGTGTAGCTCACCGGGGTCACCTCCGGCAGACGCAGGATCGGCACAACGTCCCCGGGGAACAGGGTGCCATCGGCCACGCGGTTGGACAGAACCTCATAGACCTGAGGGGCTGGCGCCTGGATGCCAGCCACGCCCAGCAGGTCACCCACCATGCTGGAGACGCCACCGGCCACGCGGATCTTCATGCCGGCCAAGTCGGACAGGCCGTTGATCTCCTGGGTCATGTGCAACTGTGCGGGGCCGTGGGTGAACAGGGCAGCCAAGACCAGGCCGTCATGTTCCTCGGCTTCGTGCAGCACTTGCTCGTAGGCCTGCCAATGGGCGGCAGAGGCGTCGGCGCTGCTGCCCGGCAGACCCGGCAATTCCACCAAGCGGGTAGTGACAAAGCGGCCCGGCTCATAGCCGTGGAAGATCCAGCTGGCATCGGCGGCACCATCTTCCACCAGACCGGTTTGGGCGGGCGGGGAACCCAGGCCATAGCGGATTTCGCCTTTAACTTCGCCGTTGGTGGCCTCCTCGATGCGGCGGATGAACTCCGGCCACACCTTGGCGTTCATGACATGGGTGGGCGGCAGCCAGCTGGAGATGACCATGGTGGTCTCGGCCATGGCCGGGGTGGCGACGGCAGTGAGGGCGGCGACGCTGGCCGCCAGAGTGAAGGCACGGAGTTTCATGGGGTGGATCCTCCCAGGGGTGGATGACGGCGCTTGGGACGCGCCTGTTGCTGCTGTCCGTTGCGGACAGCGAACCTTGTTGCGGCACGGCGCAGGGCGCGTGCAGGCTCAGCATAGGGTGTACATGCCGGAATGTCGCAGGGGATTTTCGCAGCAGGCAGGCCCGTGGAGAGGGCCGTCAGGCGGCGAAGCGTTGCTGCAAGGCGGGGCTTGCCGCCCCTTCGCTCAGGCTGTCGCGGGCAATCTTCTGTGCCCAGGACTCCGCCTGGTCCAGGGTGGCGTGATAGATGCCAGCCGTCATCAGACGGGCCTGGAGCCCGGGCCAATCGGGTGGCAGCAACCGGGCTGGCAGTCCCGGATCGTGCAACAGCACCCGCCGATAGAAATGGATCACCAGCAGGCGCAAGGCGAAAGCGGACGGCCCGTCCAGCCCGCGGGGCGGCGGGTGATGGGGCGCAATCAACCCATTGAAGCGCCCATAGGCGGCGGCCAGACTGTCCAGATCCCAGGCCCGTGCGATGACTTGCGCCTCGCCGTCGCCCAGGCGCGCTTGCCGGAACAGGCAGGCCCCTTCGGCGCGGGCCAGCGTCTCCGCGGTGCCATCGGGGGCGGGGGATGGAATGATCATCAGCCTGGGATGCAAGGTCCCAAAGCCCATAAGCTCCAGCGACCGGCGCAGCCGCGTTAGCCCGGCCGTGGGGACCTGCCCCATCTCCACCATGTCCCATTGGCCGGTCCATTGCTGCTCCGGCGAGCCATAGATGCGCCGGGCGGCAGCCTGGGTCTCCCGCTGCCCGCGGGCGGTGAGCACATAGCGCGAGCGGCGCCCATCGCGCTGATTGTCCAGCCACCCCTCCTGGCACAGCCGGTAGGCTGCCGTGCGGATGACATTGTCCGGCAGTTGAAACGGCGCCAGCAACTCCACCAGTTCCCCCAGCCATAATCCCCCACCATGGGGCAGCGCCACGTCGCCGAACAAGCTGAGGATCAGCGAGCCGGTGCGCGGCGGGGATTGGGCCTGGAAGTGGTCGATCAGCGGCTGAACGCTGCTGTGGGGCAGGGTGGTCATAGGATCCCGTGTTAGCCTGCCACTGGCGTCCTGTCACCTGCTCAGCGCGGGTCATGGCGCAGCCCCCCTCACTGGCCCTTGAAACTGGCCGGGCGCTTGTTGAGGAAGGCGCTGACCCCTTCGGCATAGTCGGCGGACTGGCCCAGCGTGCGTTGGCTGTCCCGCTCCCGGTCCAACTGCTGGTCCAAGGTGTGGGACCAACTGGCGTTGATGTTGGCAATGGTGTGGCTGAGGCCCAGGCTGGGGCCACTGGCCAGCTTCAACGCCAGGCCGCGGGCCGTCTCCATCAGGCTGTCATCGCTGACGGCGCGATAGATCAATCCCCAGTCGGCCGCCTGCTGCGCCGGGATCTTCTCCGCCAGCAGCATGGCGGCCTTGGCCCGGGCTTCGCCCATCAGCCGGGGGTAGTGCCAGGTGGCACCGGCGTCCGGGGCCAAGCCGATATTGGCAAAGGCCATCAGAAACTTGGCCGATTCTGCTGCCAGGACGATGTCGCACGCCAGGGCGATACTCACGCCGGCCCCGGCGGCGACCCCGTTAACGGCGGCGATCTTTGGCTTGGTCCAGGCCCGCATGCGCCGGATCAACGGATTGTAGTAGGTATCCAGCGTGTGCCCCAGATCCGGGATCTCCCCAGATTCGGGGTCGCGATCGCTGAGGTCCTGACCCGGGCAAAAGCCCCGCCCCGATCCGGTCAGCAGGACCGCGCGGATACTGTCGTCGCCCTCAATATCGTCCCACGCCTTCGCCAAGGCCTCGTGGAGTTCCACGTTGACGGCGTTTAGGCGGTCCGGTCGGTTCAGCGTCAGGGTCACCAGTGGACCCTCGCGGTCAAAAAGCAGGACGGACATCGGCATTCACCTCCCTGGTGACAGGGCCTGCGGCCCCGCTTGGTGATTGGTGCAGCCCGTTTTGTCGGTGCCGCATGCCGCACATTTGATCTTGGCAACCGCGGTTGTGGCGCTTAGGTCATGCGCCTGACCGGGCGGTCAGTCGGTGCGTTGGGAACCGCATTTAGCCCCCCTTCCAAAACACCGCAAGCCCAAAGACTGCTCAAATCGGCTGCATAACACCCCGCGGAGGATACCCATGGCCACCAGCCCAGAGGCTTTGATCGAGACCCACGCCGAGACATTGACCCGCGCCCGTCAAGCCATCCGCGAACGCACGGCTTGGTCCCATTTTCCTGAAAGCCCCAGCACCAAGGTCTATGGGGTGGAGGCGAAAACCGCCGGGGATGAGGGGTTCGAGGCGCTGAAGGGTACGCTGTTTCAGATTGAGGGTCATGCGGCCGGCGCCGGGGCGCTGGGCGGCGAGACCAGCCCCTTTGGCCTGGAGCTTAATGTCACCTATCCCCGCGCGACGGCGGCGGAATTGTTGGACCGTGCAGAGGCCGCCCGGGGTGACTACGCGGCCATGGATCCCAAGGCCCGGCTGGCGGTGTGTGTGGAGATCCTCACCCGGCTCAACCGCAACAGCTATCTGATTGCCCACGCGGTGCAGCACACCACCGGGCAAGCCTATGTCATGGCGTTCCAGGCCGGTGCAGCCCACGCCCAGGACCGGGGGCTTGAAGCCGTCGCCTATGCGGCGGAGGCCATCGACATCACGCCGCCGGCGGTGATGTGGGAAAAGCAAACCGGCAAGGATCAGATCAGCCGGATCGAGAAGAGCTTTGTGGTGGTGCCGCGGGGGATCGCCCTGTTGCTGGGGTGTTCCACCTTCCCCACCTGGAACGGCCTGCCCGGGTTGTTCGCCAGCTTGGCCACCGGCAATCCCGTGATCGTCAAGCCCAGCCCGTCGGCCATCCTGCCCCTGGCGATCACGGTGAAGATCGCACGGGAGGTGCTGGCGGAGGTGGGCCTGCCGCGGGACGTGGTGCAACTGGCGGTGACGGAGAACACTGATGGTGTGACCCAGGCGCTGGTCACCGACAAGCGGGTAAAGCTGATCGACTATACTGGCTCCACCCAGTTTGGCGATTGGGTTGAGCAGAACGCCCCTCAGGCCCGGGTGTTTGCGGAGAAGGCGGGCGTCAACTCGGTGATCCTGGAGAGCACGGACAACTTCAAAGGCGTGTGCCGCAACCTTGCTTTTTCCCTTTCGCTCTACAGCGGTCAGATGTGCACCGCGCCTCAGAATATCTATGTCCCGGCCGCTGGTTTGCAGACCGAGGACGGTGTGAAAACCCCGCAGGAGGTGGCGCAAGCGCTGGCGCTGGGTGTGTCCAAGCTGTTGGGTGAGCCCGCCCGAGGGGCGGCTGTCCTGGGCGCGCTGCATGCCGACAGCATCCCGGAGCGCATGGAGACCACCAGGACCGTGGGCGAGGTGGTGCTGCCAGGGGACACCTTCACCCATCCGGACTTTCCCCAGGCCCGCTCCCGCCTGCCGATGATCGTGCTGCTGCCCGGCGCGGACGATCCCGCCGCCCAGTCTGAATGCTTCGGCCCCATCAGTTTTGTCATCCCGGCGGCGGATCGCGAGGCGGCGGTGAGCCATGCCGCAGGCATGGCGCAGGAGGTGGGGGCGCTGACCGCCAGCCTCTACAGCACCGATGAGGCATTCATCACCGATGCCACCCGACAGTTCGCCATGGCCGGGGCGCCGTTGAGCATCAACTTCACCGGGGGCATCCATGTGAACCAATCCGTCGCGTTTAGTGATTTCCACGGTTCCGGGGCCAATCCGGCGGCCAATGCGGCCCTGACGGATTTGGCATTCGTGGCCTCCCGCTTCGCCATCGTCACTGTTCGCCGCGACCGGAGCTGAGCCCCATGACTGCCCTGACCCCCGAAACCCCTGTCGGCGTCATCGGCGCCGGCACCATGGGCAATGGCATTGCCGAGGTGGCGGCCAAGGCCGGCCACACGGTGCGCCTGTATGATGTGGACCCAGAGGCCGCCCAGGCCGGTGTGGAGGCGATTGCTGAGCGACTGGCCAAGCTGGTGAGCCGGGACCGGATGACGCCCAGCCAGCGCGAGGAGGTCTTGGCCCGCGTCAGCCCGGCCGACAACCTGTCTGACCTGGCTCCCTGCGGCCTGGTGGTGGAAGCGATTGTTGAGAAGCTGGAGGTCAAACAGAAGGTCTTTGCGGAGCTTGAAGCCCACGTGGCCGCGGACGCTTGGCTGACCTCCAACACCTCATCTTTGTCCATCACGGCCATAGCTGGGGCCTTGTCTCATCCCCAGCGGTTTGCCGGCCTGCACTTCTTCAATCCCGCCCCGATCCTGAAACTGGTGGAGGTGGTGCGGGGCATGGCCACCGACGGTGCCCTGATCGAGGGGTTGAGCCAAACAGTGAGGGCCTGGGGCAAGTCCCCTGTGGTCTGCCGCTCCACGCCCGGGTTCATCGTCAACCGCATCGCCCGACCGTACTATGCTGAGGCGATGAAGCTGGTGGAGGAATGGGGCTACACCCCGCAGATGGTGGACACCGTCCTGACCCAGGTGGGGGGCTTCAAGATGGGGCCCTTCACCCTGACGGACCTGATTGGCCAAGATGTGAATTTCGCCGTCACCTCTTCGGTGTGGTCGGCCTTCTTCAACGACCCGCGCTATACGCCCTCGCTTGTCCAGCAGGAATTGGTGGAGGCAGGCCGTCTTGGCCGCAAGAGCGGTCAGGGCTTCTATGCCTATGCTGATGGCGGCGCGGGGTTCCAGCCGGTGCCGCCCTCGCCCCGGGAGACGGCAAGCCCGGCCCAAGTGCAGGCGCGCAAAGCGCAGGGCAAGAGCATCCTATTCAGCCGATTGGCCCTGGCGGTGGACACCCATGTGGAGTTGCCGGTGCCCGGCACCTTGCTGGCCTGCGACGGGGGATACATCGCCTCCAACTGGGGCATGAGCGCCCGGGAGATTGAGGCCCGGACCCTGCGTCCGGCGGTCGTGCTGGATGTTGCCAGCCATGCCGACCGCGGTGGGCATGTGGCCATGGGCGTTGGACCCAAAGCGCAGGCCAAGTTCGGCAAGGCCGCCACGGCCCTGTTGCAGAACGCCGGCTATGAGGTTTGGCAAGTGCCCGATTGCCCCGGGCTGGTGGTGGGCCGCACCGTGGCCATGCTGTGCAACGAGGTGTTCGACGCCGTTGCCAAGCAGGTGGCCAGCGAGGCGGATATCGACACGGCCATGACGCTGGGTGTCAGCTATCCCGAGGGGCCAGCCGCCTGGGGGAGACGCCTGGGGCTGGACCGCATCCTGGGCATTCTGACCATGCTTCATGACGCGGAGCCCACGGGGCGGTACCGCGCTGCCCCGCGCCTGTGGCAGGAGGCGCACCAATGACCACCGGGACGGAAGAAGGCGATTCCCTGGCCTGGCGGGTGGCGCGGGAGATGCTGAGCAACGATCAATTCAGCCAGGGCATGGGCATGGAGATCCTGGACGCTGGTCGCGGGACCGCCGTCATGGCCATGACCCTGAAGCCCCACCACTGCAACGGCTTTGGCAATGCCCATGGCGGCGCCATCTTCGGTCTCGCGGACACTGCCTTCGCCCATGCGTGCAACGCCCGCAACGCCGCCACGGTCGCTCAGTTCAACACCATCGCCTATCTGCGGCCGGGGATGCTGGGGGACCGACTGCTCGCCACCGCGCGGGAAACGGCCCGTGCCGGCCGCAGCGGCATCTATGAAATCCAGGTCACCCGGGAAAGCGACGGCAAGATCATCGCGGAGTTCCGCGGCCATTCCCGCACCATCGACGGCAAAGTGCTGCCTGAGGAGGAGATCGACCCATGAGCCAGATCCGTGATGCCTTCATATGCGCCGGCACCCGCACGCCCATTGGGCGCTATGGCGGGGCGCTGTCCACCGTGCGTCCGGACGATCTGGCGGCGCACACTGTTGCTGCCGCCCTGGCGCAGGTGCCTAACCTGGATCCGCAGGCCATCGCCGACGTGATCTTGGGGAATGCCAATCAGGCCGGGGAGGATAATCGCAACATCGCCCGCATGGCGGTGCTGCTGGCCGGCCTGCCCCAGTCCGTCCCCGGCACCACCATCAACCGTCTGTGCGGCAGCGGCATGGATGCCACGGCCCAGGCAGCGCGCCAGATCAAGGTGGGGGAAGCCGATGTCATGCTGGCCGGCGGGGCCGAAAGCATGAGCCGAGCGCCCTTCGTCATGCCCAAGGCGACCACGGCCTTTAGCCGCACCGCCGAGATCTATGATACCACCATCGGATGGCGCTTCATCAACAAGGCCCTGGCCAAGGTCTATGGCACCGACAGCATGCCAGAGACTGCGGAGAATGTTGCCCAGCGTTGGGATGTCAGCCGCCAGGCACAGGATGCCTTCGCCCTGGAAAGCCAGCGCCGGGCCGCCGCCGCCCAGGCCAACGGTCGACTGGCGCAAGAGATCACGCCGGTGACCATCCCCCAGCGCAAGGGGGATTCGGTGGTGGTGGACCAGGACGAGCATCCGCGGGAAACGACCCTGGAGAAACTGGCCAAGCTGCCCACGCCCTTTCGCGACGGAGGCTCGGTGACGGCCGGGAATGCCTCTGGCGTCAACGATGGGGCGGCGGTGCTGGTCCTCGCCTCGGAACAGGGCATCAAGGACCATGGGTTGACCCCCAAGGCCCGCATCGTCGCCGCCACCGCGGTGGGGGTCGAGCCGGCCGTGATGGGGATCGGTCCGTTGCCAGCCGCCCAGAAGGTCCTCGGCATGGCGGGTCTGAGCATTCAGGACATGGATGTCGTGGAACTGAATGAGGCGTTCGCCGCCCAGGCGATCCCGGTGCTTCAGGGGCTGGGCCTGCCCACCGACGCCGAGCACGTAAACCCCAATGGGGGTGCCATCGCTTTGGGCCATCCCTTGGGGATGTCAGGCGCGCGTCTGGTGCTCACCGCCACCCACGAGTTGGCCGCCCGTGGCGGGCGCTATGGCTTGTGCTGCATGTGCATTGGGGTCGGGCAGGGCATCGCAATGATCATCGAGAATGTGCAGCGCTGACCCGCGTGCTGCCCCCCATCAAGAACAAGAAAACGTAACCGGAGGATCTGCCCATGCCCCGTGGTGCCGCCACCGATCTGGCTCCGCCCAAGGACCTTCTGTCCCACTATGAAACCTGCAGCGTGGATGAGTTGCGCGCTGAGCAACTCAAGCGCCTGCAATGGAGCCTGCGCCACGCCTACGAGAACGTGCCGCACTATAGGGCAAAGTTTGACGCCGCCGGCGTGCACCCGGATGACTGCCAAAGCCTGGCCGATCTTGCCAAGTTTCCGTTCACCACCAAAGCCGATCTGCGGGAGACCTATCCCTTCGGCATGTTCGCTGTACCGCGGGAGCAAGTGAGCCGCATCCACGCCTCCAGCGGCACCACCGGCAAGCCCACCGTTGTGGGCTATACCAAGAAGGATATAGATACCTGGTCGGAAGTGGTGGCCCGCAGCATCCTGGCCAGTGGTGGCCGGCCCGGTCAGCGGGTCCATGTGGCCTATGGCTATGGCCTCTTCACGGGCGGGCTGGGCGCGCACTATGGTGCGGAGCGATTGGGCTGCACCGTCATCCCGTTGAGCGGTGGCATGACCGAGCGACAGGTGACGCTGATCCAGGATTTCCAGCCTGAGATCATCATGGTCACCCCCTCCTACATGCTGAACATCCTGGATGGCTTTGCCAAGGCCGGGATCGACCCGCGCACCAGCAGCCTGAAGATCGGCATCTTTGGCGCGGAGCCCTGGACCGACGCCATGCGCGGCGAGATCGAGGAGAGCTTCGACATGCACGCCGTGGACATCTATGGCCTGTCGGAGGTTATGGGGCCTGGCGTTGCCAATGAGACGGTGGAGACCAAAGACGGCCTCGTGGTTTGGGAAGACCACTTCTTTCCGGAGGTCATCAACCCGGAGACGGGCGCATTGGTGGAAGACGGCGAAATGGGGGAGTTGGTGTTCACCAGCTTGACCAAAGAGGCGCTGCCGATCATTCGCTACCGGACCCGTGACCTCACCCGCCTGATGCCGGGTACGGCCCGCACCCAGCGCCGAATGGAGAAAATCACCGGTCGCAGCGACGACATGATCATCCTGCGCGGGGTCAATGTCTTCCCCAGCCAGATCGAGGAACAGATCCTGCGCACCCCGGGCCTCGCCCCTCACTATGTCATAGTCATGGAGAATGATGGACGCATGGACCGCATGACGGTGCGCGTGGAAGCCAGCCGCACGGCCGCCGCAGGGGAAGCGCGGGCGGCCAGCGGGGCGGAGTTGCGCAAGCACATCAAGGATGTGGTTGGGGTGTCGGTGACCGTTGAGGTGACCGAGCCGGATGGGATTGAGCGGTCGGCTGGCAAGGCCAAGCGTCTGCTGGATCTGCGCCCCAAGGCCTGAGCCCACGGGACCGGACAAAGAGGGGAGCCGCCAGTCATGGCACCTGGAACGGAGGGACAGCCGCCCAATCGGGAGGACCTGCCGGCTGGTGGGTCTGATCCCTTGTCGGCGGCCTCGCCCCCCCCGGTACCGGTGGGAGACAGCCGGCGGGAGGCCATTGTTGCCGCCGCCACCCGTCTGTTTGCCGAACATGGTTTCACCCGCACCACCACGGCTGAAATCGCCCGCGTGGCCGGTGTCTCCAAAGCGCTGCTCTATCATCACTATCGGGCCAAAGAGCACCTACTGTTCGATATCCTGCATGACCATATCGGCTATCTCTTGGCCCAAGTGCAGGCCGCGGATGAGGCCTGGGAGGCTGCCACGCCCCGCCGCCGCCTGCAGGCGATGGTGGACGCCGTGCTGCAAGCCTACGCCGATGCAGACGACAAGCATGTGCTGCTGCTGCATGATTTGGAACTGCTGCCGGCGGAGGATCAGAACGCCATTCGCACCCTGCAACGCGCCATTGTGGAGCGGTTCAAAGGGGCATTGGCGGCGGCGGTGCCGATCCTGTTGGATCATCCCGATAAGCTGGGCCCGGCCGCCATGGCCCTTATGGGCATGCTGAACTGGGCCTACACATGGCTCAAGCCCGGCGGCCCCATGAGCAGCCGCGATTATGGTGCCTTTGTTGTGGGGCTGACGCTTGATGGCCTCCCCACCGCCCTCACCCAGGAGCAAGACCCCCCATGAGCGTTGACCGCACCGACCTCCAGGACATCCTGATCGAAGCACCGGCGGAGGCCGTGACCCTGATCCGCCTCAACCGCCCTGCGGTGAAGAACGCCCTGCGGACCCAGACGCTGCTGGACGTGGCGGACCAGTTGGACAGGGCGGCGGCGGACGAGGCTGTGCGTGCGGTGGTGATCACGGGGACCGAGGGGGTCTTTGCCGCCGGTGCCGACATCAACGAGATCGCTGATCTTGGGCCTCAGCAGGCGTTGGAGGATCCCCGGGTGGAGGCTTGGCGGTCGATCCGTGCGTTCCCCAAGCCGCTGATCGCGGCGGTGGAGGGGTTCTGTCTGGGGGGCGGGCTGGAGTTGGCGCTCAGTTGTGATGTCGTCATCGCCGCCCAGGGCGCGCAGTTTGGGCTGCCGGAGGTCAAGCTCGGGTTGATGCCGGGCGGCGGCGGCACCCAGCATCTGCCCCGGTTGGTGGGGCGCTCATTGGCCGCCAAGATGATCTTCTCCGGCCTGTTCATCGACGCCGCTGAGGCCAAGGCCGCCGGCCTTGCTGCCGACGCGGTGGAGACCGGCGAGGCAGAGGCCGCAGCGGTGGACTTGGCCGCCCGCATCGCCCGCAACGCGCCCTTCGCGGTGCGGCAGGCCAAGCAGGCCATCCGCATGAGCGAACGCCTGCCCCTGGAGGACGCGATCCGGGCCGAGCGTCACCTGTTCGCCAGCTTGCAGGCCACCGAGGACAAGGCCGAGGGGATCGCCAGCTTTCGGGAGAAGCGCAAGCCCACCTTCAAGGGGAAATAGGGCCTCGCCCGTGTCCAGGGTGACGCCCGCTTCGGCCACCTCCCCCGACGAATTGACGGGCCTGCTTATTCCACCAAGTAGCTGTTGGGTCCCGGCTGGACGCTGTAGGCGCCCCCATAACAGCGGCCCAGGGCATCGCGCAGAATGAACACATGGCCCGGGGTGGTTGTCAGGGTGACGGTCGGCTTGGCAGCGTTGAACGGTTCCAGGAACATGGACTGGCCGTTCTGATCCACCCAATGCACCTCCAGATCAATGCCGCTGCTGATTTTGTAGGTGAATTCAATGGTGGCGCTGCCGGCATCGTCGTGACTGCGGAAAATCCTTGGGTCCGGGCATTCCCCCAAAGCCCCTCCGCCAGAGGCAGTTGCGGTCGCTGGAGCGGGGTTGACGGGGGCGGGGGCAGCAGTTGCCGACCCTGCGCACTGCTCCACCAAACTGAGCGCGCTGGCGCTTCCAGCCAAGTCAAAGTCAACTGATGCCCGACCCACATCGACCACCAGGGTATCGCCGGCCTTTAACGCCTCCCAAACCCCCAGGTTGATCCATGAGATGCGCCACTCGCCGGCGGCGGCATCGATGGACGCACCGACGGCGCGGCCATCGATCTCCATGGAAAACGTCTCGCCTTCATTTCCTGGTACATCTACGGCCAGTTGCCACTGCGGCCCATGGTCCATCCCAATGCGCAGGCTCACGCCATCATAGACCCGCTCGGCGACGCACATGGTGCCCTCATTGGTGGCACCGGTCAGCACCGTCCAATCCCCGGCCACCTGGAACAACTCCTCACTAACGCCGCCGCCGGCGATGTTGATCAGGGTGTAAGCGCGGGCTGTGCCGGTGGAAAGCAACAGGGTGCTGGTGGCAAGGGCAGCAGCGAGGGCGGGCAGTAAACGCATGATGGCACTCCAATCAGGGAGAGGAGTAAAGGGTTGCTGAGTTAAGCACAGGATGCCGTCCCACCAAATGAAAAACAGCGCCAGTCCGTGCGACCGGCGCCGTTTGCTTCTTGGTTCAAGCGACCGCCCGCCGCGTTCTTTTACCCGTCAATCAGTACGAAGTCCCCGCTCTCGTGGCCGGCGAAGGGCAGGGCTGAATAGGTCGGCTCCTGCACCGGCAGAGGGGTGTTGGCCAACTGCCGGGTGGACTGCTCGATCACCCGCTTGGCGACGGCGTTGAACAGGCGGTAGCCCTCCAGCGGCCCGTCATTGTTTTCCAGCACGCTGAGCAACTCGCCAGTGAAGACGCTGTGCCCGGCGCGGGTGCCTTGGTCCACCACCGGATAGAGCCAGCCGGCGGTCATCACCGTGCGGATGCGCTTGCCCATCAATTGGTTCAACACCTGCTGACGAGAGGCGCCGGAGAGGTCCAGGTCCGGGGAGATGATGGCCTCATCCATGAAACTACCAGCATAGCAGGCATCCACGATCAGCAGGATCTGGTTGGCCGGGATCAATTGCAGATAGTCAGTGATGTGGTCGTTGCGGATCCATTCAGAGCGATCATTCTCCCGACTGTCCACACCAAACCAGTAGCCGACCCCTTGCGTGCCGCGCCCTTGCAGGGTGGCGTCAAAGAACCCATGGCCAGAATAGTAGATCACCAGCCGGTCGCTGGGGGTCAGTCGCTCCGAATAGCCATGCAGGGCGGTGAGCATCTGCGCGCGGGTGGCATCGGTGATCAACTGCACCTCGAAGCCGTATTTGCGGCGCAGGACATTGGCCACTTCCCGGGCATCGTTCACGGCGTTCTGCAGGCGGGACTTATGCTGATAGGCATTGTTGCCGATGATCAGCGCATAGTCTCGACCCCGGCGGGAAGGGGCTGTGTCCGCGCGGGTGGAGACGATTTCTACCGTCTGCGTCAGGGTGCGACCGGTGCTGTCTGTGACACTGACCTGAACCGACCCGCCACCGCGGGGGCGCGGGATCTCAAAATAGTTCAGGCTGCCCACCACCGGGACATTGCGGCCGCCGACAGTGACCTCCCGAATGGGGCTGTTGGAGAGCACCCGGGCCAGAATGGCGCGCTCCCCAAAGTTACCGCGCAGGCGCAACCGCAGACCATCCGGCGTCTCCTCGGCGGGCGGCAGGATGACCTCGATATCCAGGTTGCCGCCATTGGCATCCCCGGCAATGGTGTTCCCGGCGGTCTGTCCGCGGCGGGTGGGCTGGGCCGGGGACGCGGTTTCCCGCACGCTGACGCCGGAGGCTTGTCCCAGCAATTGCTGAGCGCGCTGGGGGTCGCGGGCCACACCTTGGCCCTCGTCATACATCTTGGCCAATTGCACCCGGGCCTGGGAACTGCCGGCGCGGGAGGCCTTCTCGAACCATTGCGCGGCGCGGGAATACTGCCCTTTCTCCAGATAGGCGAGGCCCAGCCGGGTCTGAATGCGGGGATCGGAGGTATCCTCCTCGTTCAGCATGTAGTTGATCACGCTGTCGATCCGTGCCGGGTCATAGGCGACATAGGTCCCGCCCCGGGCTTCGCATTGGGCCACGGTCAGGTCGGCCACCGTCCCCGCGGTGGTGACGCTATACCGCGCACGGGTGCCGATGGCGCGGATGCGTGGCGGCAAGCGGCATTTCACCGGCAGCAGTTCCTGGCTGAACTGGATGTCCTGCGCCTGAGCCGCAGGGGTTCCTGCCCCCAGCATCAGCAGCGGGGCGGCGGCCAGCAATATAAGGCGGCAAAACATGGCAAGATCCTCCGGAGGGAACGGTACGGTAGGCGGGCGCGGGGGGCAGGCGCGGGGGGCGACTTAGTCCCCCGGTATCAGGCCCGCCGATGCCAAGGGGCGGCGGGGCGGGCCTGCGGAGGTCGGGATCAGTTGCAGCCCGGATAGGCGGTGAAGGCGCAACCCAGATTGGAGATCTCAACGCGACGGTTGGAGCGGTTGGCGGCCTCCGTCTTCACCTTCGGGAATTGCTCGCCATACCCGCGGGCCTGCAGGCGGCTGCTCATGCTGGTGCCGGAGGTCAGATACCGGCGCACGCTCTCCGCCCGGCGGCGGGACAGTTCCAGATTGTAATCGTCATCGCCCGGGGCGTCAGTGTGGCCGTTGATCTCAAACGGCGTTGCGGAGAACACAGGTTCCTGAAGCACGAACTTCAGCGCGTCCAACTCGCGCTGGGCAGCCGGGGTCAACTGGTCGGAATTGTAATCGAACTCGATGCCGATGCGCACGGAGGGGCCGGCGCAGGTATCGCGGGAGCCCACAGGCTGGAGCTGCTGGCGGTAGAAGGCAGCGCGCTGTTGCATGTCGCCCTGGGGGGCGTCCTGCGGAAGCTCGGCCACCGTGGTGTCCGGGGTGGCCGCTGGCGTGCTGGGGCCGGTGGACTGGTTGGCCGTGGTCTGGGGCTGGCAGGCAGCCAACAGCAGGGCGGCGGCGAGGGTGCTGGCAAGCACTGGCGCTTTGAGGGACGTGATCATTGGGGGTCTCCTTCCAAGGGTACGGTCCGCGTTGGGGACAAGGGGTAGGCGCTGATTGCGCCATCATTGCGGGTGAGAAGAAGGCCATCCTGTGCGAATGACCTCCAGGGATTGCCCAATCCAGCCGGCTGGGGTTCGGTGGCCGCCATCGAACAGGCACAACTCCAGGTGCCCGTCCTGACAATCGCTCCAGACGCTGCAGCGGGCCGGACCCAGGTCGGCCTTGCCGGTGGGCTCGGCCGGGCAGGCGGCAGCGGCTTTTAGGACCTCCCATCCCTGACGGATATCCCCCTGGCGCCAGAGGCCAAGTTGCCGGCCAGCCAGGGGAACCACCCCATCGGCGGTGCCATGGCTATGGCGCAGCCGCAGCGGACCCTTGCACCGCAGGGGCAGCGGCGCCCAGAATCCGCCTGAATTGGAGAAGAAGCCGTCGAACGCCTCACTGCGATAGCAGGCCAGATCCCAAACCATGGAGCCGCCTTGGCTGAAACCAGAGGCCCACAGGCTGGAAACGGGATAGTGGGCGCGGACATCGCTCACCACCTCATCCAAAAAGGCCAAGTCCTCACGCGCTTGGTTGGGGCTGCCCTGATGGGCCCAACTGCGCGGGCCGCCCGGCCGTCCGGGGACCCCGTTGGGCAGAATCAGCAGAACACCTCCGGCTTGCCACGCGGCAACAAAGCCTGAGTTCCTCAGATAGGCGGTGCCGGAGCTGTTGTAGCCATGCAGGAACAGCATGGCCGGCAGGGGCTTGGTGCCATCCCAGTCCGGCGGGGCCGCCACATGATAGGTACCCAGCGGTACCCCACAGGGCGCATCCTCCCCGCCACAGTCCCGTGCGGCCGCTGCCCCCTGCGGCATCACCACGGACAGGCAGATCAGCAGGGCCAGGATCAGCGTCGGCAGGGGGGGCAGCAGCAAGGGGGGCGGCATCTCACAGCTCCATTAGGGGCCGGATCAGCATCCGGGATAGGGAGGTTCCTGGCAGGATAGATTGATGATCTCCACCCGCCGGTTGGCCCGGGCGCGGGGATTGCTGGGTTGGCGCAGGAACCGCTCCCCATAGCCGCAACTGCTCAACTGCCGTTGGCTGACCCCGCCATCGGCCAGCAGGAAGGTGCGCACAGAGGCGGCCCGCCGCTCTGACAGGTTTTGGTTCATGTCGTCTGCACCCACCGCATCGGTGTGGCCAGCAATTTCAAACCGGAATCGCTGCAACTGCTCCAGTTTCAGCGCCTCCCGCAGGGCGGCCAGTGTCTCCCGGCTGTCGCGGTTGAGGGTGGCGGAGCCGGAGGCAAAGGTCACGGACAGGTCGATCCGCGGGCAATCGCCGGTCAATTGCACGGGTGTGGGTGTGGGACGGGGCGTCGGGCGCGGCGTGGGGCGGGGGGAGCCGCCGGCGGGGCGCGGCGTGGGGCCGCCCCGGCGCCCCTTCCCACCGCCAGATACCG
>CAZCBM010000029.1:0-19451 GCA_964496805.1 uncultured Rhodospirillales bacterium
CGACAGCCGCCGCATTGTCGGTGCTGGCCCAGCCGGAGGCTTTGGCCCGATTGGTGACCCAGGCCGCGGAGGCGGCGGCAAAACGCTCGGCTGAACTTGCCTGAACCGGGGACGGCTTACCTTTGGTGTCAGGACCACGCGCCCGCAGCCCCCGCACTGGGGGCCAGACCTCAGGAGGAGACCTCGCCATGACTGATGCCCCCCACGCCTCAGCCGCCGAGGAATCGGCCCAGCCCAGCCCCTGGGAAGCCCAGGCGGTGGCCGTGTTCATGGACCATGTGCGCTTGGTTCCGCTGTCGGAAATCCGCTTGCCGGAGATTGCCGCAGAAATTGGGGTGGATTTTGGGACCTTCTTTGCACGCTTTCCCACGGTGGAGGCGCTGCTGATCGCATTTGGTCAGCAGATCGACCGCCGCACCCTGGCGATCGATCCAGATGACTATGCGGGGGAGCCGGTGCGCGACCGCTTGTTCGATGTCATCATGCGCCGTCTGGAGGCTCTGGGTCCCTATAAGGACTCCCTCAATGCCCTGGCCGGTGGCTTGCGGCGCGACCCCTTCGTTTTGCCGTGCCTTCTGCCGTCGTTCCGCCGGGCGATGACCGGCATGCTGGTGGTGGCGGGGGTGGAGATGACAGGCCCCTTGGCCCATGCCCGCGGCTTGGCCTTCTCTGCGGCCTATCTCTCCGTGGTTCGCACCTGGCTGAAGGACCACTCCCCGGATCAGGGGGAGACCATGGCGGCCCTGGACAAGGCGCTGGATCGGATCGCCTTCATCATCCGTCAGGCCAAGGCCGCAGGGCCGGAAGCGGCGACCCACGGCTGAGATTCTGCGTAAACTTTATGCATCTGCCGATAGTTTTTGTGCGCTGCACAAAAACTATCCTTGACGGATGGGTCGGCCATTCCCATACATAGGGCGTGGCCGGATGTTGCGTTGCAGCATGGCCGGTGGGTCCCCCAACCCGCCGCTCATCGCCGCCCCGGTGATGACCAGAGCCACGCCACACCGCACTCTTAGACCGTAAGGATCAGCGACATGACCGACACTTTTGCCCCGTTCAACATGGACTTCTCCAAGTACTTCGGTGAGTTCAAACTGCCCCAGTTCGACATGGAAGGCTTCCTGGCTTCTCAGAAGAAGTCCATGGAAACCCTGACCGAAGCCAACCGTAAGGCTGCCGAGTCCCTGCAGGCGATCATCAAGCGCAACACCGAGATCATGCAGGCCACCATGACCGAAGCTGCCGAGATGCTGAACAGCATCGCCGCCGAAGGCACCCCGGAAGACAAGGTGGT
This sequence comes from uncultured Rhodospirillales bacterium, assembly GCA_964496805.1. GTDB lineage: Bacteria > Pseudomonadota > Alphaproteobacteria > CAZCBM01 > CAZCBM01 > CAZCBM01. Next base: position 1,298 of record CAZCBM010000029.1, read on the forward strand.
CAAGCAGGCCGACCTGATGAAGTCCGCTTTCGAAAAGAGCCTGGCCAACATCAAAGAGATCGGCTCCATGCTGGTGGAAAGCAACACCGAGTATGCCGACACCATCACCGCTCGCATCACCGAAGTCATCGCCGAGATGAAGGACGTTGCCGAGAAGAGCAAAGCTGCCTGATCAACGGAACCGTTGACAGTACAGCACCGAAGGAAAGGGCCCCAGCGGGGCCCTTTTTTTTGCGTACCTTAAGGGCCCTGATGACCAGAAAGTGTCCGCTGGCTCAACTGGTCACGGGTTGTTGCTGGATCACTCAGCAGCCTGTTCGCTGACGGCTGGACGCTTACGTGGCTCGGTCATCAACCCACGGACCAGGCAATAGCAAGCCACCATCAACACAATGGCAAAGGGCAGCCCCGTGGACACGGCGGCGGCCTGCAGTGCCCCAAGCCCACCGCCCAGCAGCAGGGCGATCGCCACCAATCCTTCAAAGGTGCACCAGAACACGCGCTGGCCAACCGGGGCGTCGACTTTGCCGCCGGCGGTGATGGTATCGATGACCAGTGAGCCGCTGTCCGAGGAGGTGACGAAGAACACGATCACCAGGACGATGCCCACGAAACTGGTGATCGAGACCAAGGGCAACTGGCTCAGCATCTCAAACATCTTCAATTCCAGCGCGGCATCAGCCAGTTGTTGGAAGCCACCGCTCACCTGCTCGATGGCCGTGGTGCCGAAGGCGGTCATCCACAGGACAGAGACCAATGTGGGGATCAGCAGCACGCAGATGATGAACTCACGCACCGACCGCCCGCGGCTGACACGGGCGATGAACATCCCCACAAACGGGGACCAGCTGATCCACCAGGCCCAATAGAAGGCCGTCCACCCCTGGGAGAAGTTGGCATCCGCACGGTCCACCGGATTGGAAAGGCTGGGCAGATACTCAGCATAGGCCGCCAGATTGGTGAAGAAGCCAGTGAAGATGGCGAGCGTCGGCCCGGCGATGATGATGAACAGCAACAGCAGCGTGGCCAAGCCCATGTTGATTTCTGACAGTCGCTTGACGCCGGCATCCAGACCGGCAAGCACACTGATCAAGGCGACCCCGGTGATGGCGGCAATCAAGATCACCTTTGATGTATCCGTCTGGCCCAGGCCAAAGAGGAATTCCAATCCCGCATTGGCCTGTTCAGCGCCGATCCCCAGGGAGGTGGCAAGCCCGAACAAGGTCGCAAACACAGCAAGCGTGTCGATGATGTGCCCCGGCCAGCCCCAAACGCGCTCGCCAAAGATGGGATAGAAGATGCTGCGCACCGACAGCGGCAGCCCCTTGTTGTAGGCAAAGATCCCCAGGGAGAGCGCAACGATGGCATACATTGCCCACGGATGCAGCGCCCAATGGAAGATGGTCGCCGCCATCGCCAGTCGTTTGGCTTCCGCCTCGTCACCCGGCGCGCCCGCCAGCGGCGCCCAACTGCCAGGTTCCCCCGCCCCGTCCGCCACCGATGTCCCGAAGTGGCCGATGGGCTCTGCCACGCCATAGAACATCAGGCCGATGCCCATGCCGGCGGCAAACAGCATTGCGAACCAGCCCAGGTACGAGTAGTCCGGCTTTGCATCCATTCCACCGATCCGGACCTTGCCCAGCGGCGTGAAGATCAGCACCAGCGCCAGCACGACAAAGAGGTTGCCGGCGGTCAGGAACAGCCAAGCGAAATTGGCGGTGATCGCATTGCGCAACACGACAAAAATGTCGTTGGCCCCATAAACCGGCACGGTCACTGTTCCGCCCGCCTCGACCTCTGCTGCGATCGCCTCGCTGACGGTCAGAACAGTGGTGTCGCCGTCAAGGCTCGCACTGGCGACGATCGCTCCTGATCCCAAGGCATCATTGCCAGCGATGGCCAGCGCGTCCTCAGCCGCGAAAGCGCTTGCGTGCTGGCCCTCGATAACAAGGCTGGCCTCGCCCTCCGGACCGCTATTGACGGCAGTGATGGGCGCACTGGCATCGGTGCCGGGGAACAGCAAGGTCAGCACAACGAACAGGACGATGACCCCGCCCGACAGCAGAAACACCGGGTTGTGAATGTCGAGCATCAGCGGCCCGACTTTGGATTTGATGTTATCCTGACCGACTTCGTATTCTGTATCGATCAGATTGCTTGCACCATCTGGCGTTACATCTGTGCTCATTGACTAAATCCTTCGGTTCAAAGGGGATACGACTGCCTTAGCGAACAATAAAGACGGACGCAGAACTGTGCACGGCGATGGTGCCTGCGTTGGCATGGGAGATGTATTCGGCAGCGCCGGGCAGGTGGGAGGCCATGACCACAAGATCGGCTTGCTTGTCAGCAATGACGGCCAGCAGGCGGTCCCGCAGATCAGCGGTTGGGTCATGGCTTTCCACGGTCAACGCTTCAAAGGACACACCGTGCTCTGCCCCCTTTTTCGCGGCGTAAGCCGTCAGCTTTTCGTGAAAGGCCGCCGGTGATCGGGCCACTTCAGTGGCAGCCTGGGCGGTAATGCCGACCATGATTGCCGAGGCGTTGAACACGCTGGACAGCGTCGCTGCAACGGCAACAGCCTTGTCCAGGGTATCTGCGTGGGCCAAGTCCACGGGGACAAGAATCTTAGTATACATGCTGCCCCATTCCTCATTGCCTCTCTAGTTTATGACTTGGTGCGCCTATTTTATCAAATGTAACCGACTTTAGTTAAGTGATCAGGCGCAATGGATAAAAGCGTGACGTGCGCGGCATAGATTTACGCCGTGCCTCATCATCCTTTTACTGGGGTGCATACCGTGTGCTCACCCACGACTCTTTGCATGTCAGGGCTAACACACATAAAGTGAATGTCAAGGTGGGGCGTTGCGAAATTTCTGCTCATCCGAAGGGCGGTTTCAGATACCCTTAGTGCGTCCGATGGTGGCAAGGGGTTGGGCCGGGGGCCTTAGAGTCTGTCTCCCACCTACCTTGACCACCCCGCGCCTCCACCCGGCCACCCACGCCAGTATCGTACCAATGGGTGGCCCGGTGGGGGCAGCCAAGTTGGAGGGGGGGCTGGCGCTGACCCCGCCTTGGCGGAACGCCCTCTAGCGCAGCGCTTGGACGCTGTGGATCAGCGAAAGGCCAAGCATGGCCCGGCGTTGGAGCCAGAGCGAGGGGCTGTAGCGCGGATCACCGGTGATAGTGCCCAGATTTTCCAGCACACCCATGATCAGGCCGCGGCCCATGCTGTCCCCCCAGGCCAGGGGGCCACGGGCGAGGCCCATGTTGAGGCGCGACAGGGTGTCGATGTCACCGGGCAGGGCGGTGCGATCCTGGGCCAGATCGCAGGCGGCATTCACCAGATGGGCAATGACGCGCTGAGCGACAAAGCCGGGGCTGTCCTCAATCAAAACCGCCGGTCGCTCCGGGCGATTGAGCGCGGCAACCACCGCCTTGGCGGCCAGCGGGGTTGTGGTGCCGTTGGCCATCACCGTCACCACCCGTTCCACCATGGACTGCCCGCGGATGTCCGGGCACAGGTCAATGGCAACGGTGTCGATGGGGTTGACGAACACATCGTCCCCCTGGCGGCGCATCTGCATGCCCATCACCGCTTCGGTTGTGCAGTCATTGCCCAGGGGGAAAACGATCAGCACGTCAGCCTGCCGGGGATCGGCGACGATACTGACCCCCGCTGCCTCCAGATCCCGGCGAATGCGGTCCACTCCGCGCCCCAGCGCCGCCAGAACTTGAGGCGAACTCTCGAAGCGTAGGGCCTCCTCATCCTCCAGGGCGGCGGTCTCCAGATAGACGCTGTTGGGGGCGGTCACCGGCAAACCGTCCAACAGGGAGGGGTCCGGCCGGTCAGTACCCGCATCCCGGGGGCGCACGGGCACAAACCGGGTGCCCCCGCCTGGCGGGCGCAACCGGGCCTCGCAGGCGCGCAGCATGAACAAATGCTTCAACCGATCCACGGCATCCGGATCACTGAGCCCCGGCACCGGCGGATCGGGAAAGCCGATGCCATCGTGCAAGATGGTGTGCAGCGTGAACCAGTCGCACACGCCTTCTTCCAGGATCTGCAGCAACTCACTCTGTAGGGCGGCCTGCAGACGGCCATGGATGCCACCCCGGACGTCGGCCACGCGAATCGGCGTCAGACCCAGGCGCATCAGCAGGCTGACCAGGGCGGGTCCAATCTCCCCATCGCTGTCGCGCCCCGTGACCACCTCCACGCCCTGGCTATCGGCGGTGAGCGTGAGACTGGCCAATCGCTGGGGGGCCAAGCCCTCTGCCGCCAGCGCCCTCAGTCCCTGCTGAGCATTGAGACCCACGGTCATGCGTGCCCCCTTGGCCAGCGCGCGCAGGGCGTCGCCCCTTCCGGCGATGGCGTCGGGGCTGACCAGCAACAGATCCGCCGGCTCGAAGGCGTCCACACTTGCATGCAGGCGGATCAGCGAGCGGGCGGCGCTGGACTGGCTCGTGGTGATCCGCTGGCTGCTCACCTGCTCGTCCAGGAACCCGCTTACCGTGGACGCCAGCGTCGCCGGCGCGCTCACGCTCCCCAGGGGCAACGCCAACACCGGCATTTCCAGGATTTGTACGTCCCGGCCGTTGAGGGCGGCGCGGCACGCCAGGGTGAGCGCAACGGGGTCGGTTCCCACGACGCTTAGGCGTCGCAAAGGCAGATCAGGCACCGAAGGAGCTTCCTTTCAGCTGGGCCGGGTGTCCATCATGCTATCGCGCTGGCAAAAGTCTCGCATCCACTGTTCCAGATCCGGCCGGCCACTGCGCCAATCGATCTGATCGGACAGGCGGAACGCCAGATACTCCAGGGCGCAGGCCAGACCGATGGTGTCGATCCGCGGGATTTGCGGCAGGCCCCCGGCCTCCCGCTCCGCCATGTCCAGCGCGATTTGCAGACGGTTCAGCTCTTTCTCGACCGCCGGTTGATGCTGACGCTCCAGTGGCCGCCGGTTCTCCAGCACCAGGGCAACGGCGGCATCCATGATGCCATCGGCCAGCGCTGCCCGGCGCAGGGTATGCCATCGGTCCGGCCCGTCAGTGGGAACCAGGCGCGGCTTGTCGGGGTAGGTTTCGTCCAGCCACTGCAGGATCACCGGGCTATCGAACAGCACCGGGCCATCCTCGGTATCCAAAGCGGGGATTTTGGACAGGCCGTTGATCCGGGTCAGCTGGTCGGGGGCTGCGTGGGCATCGACGGTGACCATCTCCACCTCGCCCAGCAAACCATATTCATGCAACGCCACACGAACCTTGCGGGCATAGGGGGAGGCGGCGGATGTCATCAACTGCATGGGGGAGGTCTCCGGCAGGGGCGGGCAGGGAACAGCGCCCGCACCTTTACCCTTCGGCGCCCGGACTGCAAGCCATCACGCATCCAGGTCCGGGGCAAGGGCTGGAACGAACCGGGCCAAATCCCGATCCCATCGGGGATGTTCCCCGATGCTCTCCACAAGATAGTTAATGAACAGCCGCAGCTTGGTGGAGAGATGGCGCTTGGAGGGATAGACGGCATGGATGCCGAGATCCTGGCTCAACCGCCAGTCCGGCAGGATCGGGACCAAGATCCCGGCCTTGATCTCATCGCTCACATCCCATGAGCTCTTGAGCGCGATGCCCACCCCTGCAATGGCCGCATTGCGCTGTACCTCGCCCGTGTTGCAGTCCAGGTTGCCGGCCACCCGCACGGTCAGCGGGGCGGCATCGCCATTGCCCTCAAACGTCCAACTGACATTGCCACCAAAGACGATGCAGTTGTGCTTCTGCAGGTCCTCTGGGTGCTTGGGCGCCCCAGAGCGCGCAACATAGTCCGGGCTGGCCACCAATAGGCGCAGATTATTGGCAAGCTTGCGGGCGTGTAGGCTGCTGTCGGCCAGCTTGCCGATGCGAATGCCGATATCGATTCCTTGTTCCACCAGGTCCAGCATCACATCGGTCAGCACAAGGCGGATCCGGATCTCCGGATAATCAGCCAGGAATTTGGGCAATAGGGGGGCTACGTGGCGGTGACCGAAGCTGGACGGGGCGGTGATGGTCAGCTGACCCTTCGGCCGCACAGCGCTCTCGCTGATCATGGCCTCGGCTTCGCTGATGTCGCTGAGGATTCGGGCTGCGGCCTCAAAGTAGGCCGCGCCGGCATCAGTGAGGCTCAGATGGCGGGTGGTGCGGTGGATCAGGCGCGCACCCAGGCGATCTTCCAACGCGGCAATGCGCTTGGAGACGGCGGCCGGGGACACCCCCAGCCGGTGGGCGGCCTTGGAGAAGCTGCCGAGTTTGATGACCTCGACAAACACCGTCATGTCGCTTTCAGTGGCCATTGGGGGCGGTGCGTCTTCTCGTTAGGGCGGAACCGGGAGGTGGTTGAACCAAGAAGGTGGGCGACCCACGAGGTGGGCGACCCAAGAAGGTGGAGACGGTGCCAAGCGCGTTTGCGCGCTGGCCGGTGTTGCGCTGCGATGGGGCCGGTCGTGCCCCGGGAGGGTGGGAGCCTCAGGGAAAAGGCGGCCCTTTCCGGCGGAGCCAAACCGCTGATGCGCATTGATATTGCGGATATCACTCCTGAGCGGTCATTTGAATGCTTTTTTCAGCAATATTATCTCCAGGTGACAAGACCCATGGTTTTGCTGCGGCGCACAGGTCGCAGGGCTGACGTCTTGGTTGCATCTGCAACCAGTGCCAGACTGCGGACCAGATGCCCCTTAGATCCCTTTGCGCGGCGAAGGAGTTACCGCCATGGCCTATCCCCGTTCCGCCAACCAGTCTGAGCCACAGCCCGCCTTTGAGGTGGGGGTTCCAGATTGGCAGTCCCTATCCAGCGCCATTGCCCAGGGCCGCGCCCTGCGCTCCTGGCGGGTCTGCCACCCGCTGGCAGCGGAAGCCGCCCAAGGCTGCACTGCACAAAACACCCCCTCGACCCCCTCCCGCCTGCGCGGCAAGCCGGTCTCACCCTGACCGAAACGTCGCGGTGCTGCGCTCAGGCTTTGCAGTGCGGCGAGGATCAGAGTAGACACAGGGCTCAGCGGGCGCACCCTGGGGAGGGCGCGCCCCTTTTTTTCGACCTCTGGTACCCGTCGCTCGGCCTGCCCCAACAGAACTGGGGCCGTCGGCGGCTGCCGCTGCAGAAAGATCAGCCCCCCATGGCCCTGCGCAACATCGCCATCATCGCCCACGTTGACCACGGCAAGACCACGCTGGTGGACCAGATGCTGGCCCAGTCCGGCACCTTCCGCGAGAACCAGACCGTCGCCGAAAGGGCCATGGACTCCAATGACTTGGAACGGGAGCGTGGGATCACCATCCTGGCCAAGGCCACCAGCATCCTGTGGAATGAGATGCGCATCAACATCGTCGACACCCCCGGACACGCCGATTTCGGCGGGGAGGTGGAGCGCATCCTGAGCATGGTGGACGGGGTCGTGCTGTTGGTTGATGCCGCTGAAGGGCCCTTGCCGCAGACCAAGTTCGTTCTGGGCAAGGCCCTGAAGCAAGGAATGCGCCCCATTGTGGTGATCAACAAGGTGGATCGCGGGGACGCCCGCCCTGACGAGGTGTTGGACGAGATTTTCGATCTCTTCGTTGCCCTGGACGCCAATGAAGATCAGTTGGAGTTCCCGACCTTGTACGCCAGTGGCCGTGACGGCTGGGCCTGCCCCAGAGGCTCCGAGAAGCCCGCGGACGCCAGCCTGACACCCCTGTTTGAGGTCATCGCCAACCATGTGCCGGCACCGGCTGTGGATCCGGACGGCCCGTTCCGGATGCTGGCGACCCTGCTGGAGGCGGACCCCTATGTGGGGCGGCTCCTCACTGGGCGTGTCCAGAGTGGTCGCCTGACCCCCACCACCCAGTTACAAGCCTTGGACCTGAATGGGACGCGGGTGGAGGCTGCCCGGGTCTCCAAGATCTTGGCGTTCCGGGGGTTGTCCCGGCAGCCCATCGACCAGGCGGAGGCGGGGGACATCATCGCCATTGCCGGGTTCCAGCAGGCCACCGTCGCCAACACCCTATGCGACCCGGCCGTCACTCAGCCCATCCCCGCCCAGCCCATTGACCCGCCCACCATGGCCATGACCTTTGGGGTGAACGACTCGCCCCTGTGTGGGACAGAAGGCGATAAGGTCACCAGCCGCGTGATCCGCGATCGCCTGATGAAGGAGGCCGAGGGCAATGTCGCCTTGGAGGTGACGGAGACCGAAGGCAAGGATGCCTATTCCGTCGCTGGCCGCGGCGAACTCCAGCTGGCCATCCTGATCGAAACCATGCGTCGGGAGGGATTTGAGCTGTCCATCTCGCGCCCGCGGGTGATCTTCCGCCATGATGAGGAGACGGGCCAGCGCCTGGAACCCATCGAGGAGGTGGTGATCGATGTGGATGAGGAATACAGCTCCACGGTTGTCAGCAAGTTGCAGACCCGCAAGGGGGAACTGATCGAGATGCGGCCCAGTGGCGGTGGCAAGCAGAAGCTTGTGCTGCATGTGCCCTCCCGCGGCCTGATCGGCTATTTGTCGGAGTTCCTGACCGATACCCGGGGCACCGGGATCATGAACCGCCTGTTCCACGCCTACGCCCCCTATAAGGGACCCATCGCCACCCGGCACACCGGCGCCCTCATTGCCCATGCCTCCGGCGACGCCGTGGCCTATGCCCTGTTCAACCTGGAAGACCGCGGGCCGATGATGATTCACCCCGGCGACAAGGTTTATCAGGGCATGCTGATCGGCGAACACACCCGCGGCACGGACCTGGAGGTCAATGTGTTGAAGGGCAAGCAGCTAACCAACGTCCGGGCGGCTGGCAAAGATGACGCGATCAAGCTGACGCCGCCCATCAAGATGACCCTGGAGCGGGCCATCAGCTACATCCAGGATGATGAGTTGGTGGAAGTGACGCCTAAATCCATCCGCCTGCGAAAGCTCCACCTGGACCCCAACGAGCGTAAGAAGGCGGAGAAGAAGGCCAAAGCCGCCGGCTAATGCGCGTTTCGGTGAGATAGAGTCCACGCCAGCCCCGCGCCCCCACCCGGCCACCCATTGGTACGATACTGGCTTGGGTGGCCGGGTGGGGGCGCGGGGTGGTCAAGGTAGGGGGGACGCGCTCTACTGCGCGGTACAGCGAGATAGAGTCAGCACCAGCCCGACGCCCGAAGGCCTGCCCCCGTTCCCCCGGGGCAGGCCTTTGTACTGTGTCTGGGGCCCCTTGTGTACTTTGTCTGGGGCCCCTTGGCCGGAGTGCTTGGCGACCTGAGAAAGAGCGCCAGGGGTCAGGGCGGCGGTGCCCTTGCTCTTTCGCTTTTCACCGCTGGCCGGCACAATGGCACCATCGCCCAGCAGACGGAGAGCCCCGCGCAGCCCATGTTCACCCATGCGGACATTCTGGAGCAGAAGGACGGCAGTGTCGTGTTGGCGATCCCTGTGGGGTTGCCCGATGCAGCAGTGCTGAGTCTACGGCTGCGCCCCTCCAGCTTTGAATTGCTGGACCAGGGCTCTGTGATCGGTCGCGTGGACAGGGTGCCCAGTGATGTCATCAGCGCGCTCAAGCCCCTGGCTGAGGTGCGCGTTCTGGCCTGCCCAGAGGACATGGACATCACCACGGCCCGGGTCCATCGCGCCCAGGTGATGCTTGTCCGGCGCGGTGCCGGCGGCGCGACCAGTGACCGTTCCCCTTGATCTTTCTCCAGCCCCGTCAGGACCCACGACCCCATGGCTCAGGATTTCGATGCTTTCGGTGCCTTTTCCACGGTGATGAAGAAGTCCACGGTAGGGGCGCCCGCCGGGGAGCCTGAGATGGATCGACGGGCGCCGCCCGTGTCGCCGGATCGGGTGGCCCTGAACCCAGTGCCGGAGGATCCGCCGCTGGATGTGGATCCGGAGGTGCGGCGCATCCTTGACGAGACCAAGTCCATTGCGGAAGTGGGCGATGGCCCCAAGAGCAAGGGCAAGGTGGCGGGCAACACCATGGACGATGGCTCCATGCGCCCGTGGCAACGCATCAAGAAGGCGGTGGCCATTGGCATGGCGGCCTTGGCCTTCGCCACTGTCACCGTGGGGCCGGTGCTGAATGCCCCAGACGGCTATGAGCGGGCGCAAGTCTCCATCGAGCAGACCTATCAAGAGGTCACGCAGGACGTACAGTTTGAACCCGATGAGCGGGAGAGCCTGCGCCAATTGTGGGTGGAGGGCTTCCGCCGGGCGGTCATTGACCATAATCAGACGCCGATCCCGGACAATTTCGGTGCCCCGGAGCCGGGAATTGAGGTCAGCTTTTCGGACGGGTTCCAGCCGCTTTTGGACCATATCGAACAGACCAAGGTCTCCCCGGAGATCCGCGGGTATAACGGCGCTGGTGGCGATGCGTTTGAAGTTCGCTATCGCAACGCCGAGGGGCACATCATCGCCATGGAGATCCCGTCGGAACGCATGGAGGATGGCCGCTGGGCCAGTGAGGTGCTGTTCGACCATCTCAACCGTACCGGCGCACAATACACCGGCAATGCCATCAGCCAGAGCGGCGGCCCCATTGATGCGGGGCCGGAAATCGCTCCGCTGGCAGGCGACAGCCAGTTCGCACACCTGTACAACACGTTGGCCTCCACCGGCGGGTTGCAGGTTGAGACGGACAACGGCGCCACGGTCACCGTCACCCCAGAGGACGGCGAGTTGAAGATCAACATGGCGTTCGACAATGGGCGGGAGATGAACCGCACCATCACCGAGGGCAATTTTGATCGCTACGCCGATCAGATGGGCGAGCTGGTGCAGAAGCACCAAAGCCAAGCCTTCCATCGCCCCGGCATGTGACGGTTTGTGGCCGCTGCCGATCTCACGGGCATTGGGTGCTGGATCCTGGTGCCTGTTGGAAGGGCGAGCGAGCCGGCGGTGACTTTGCCGCGCAAAGGGCTCTAGGGTGTCGCCGGAGCGCGAGCCTGAAGCCCACCTCGTTCCTGACTGCATCCTGGTGGAGCGGCGCCCCGCCGTCCCATGTTGATGGACAGGAAACCCTGTGATAACCTCGATCTCACAATTTGGTGACGGGGTGATCGGCTATGCGTAACATTTTTCGACGGGCGTCGCGCGGTGCGACCGCAATGACCTATGGGCTTGTGGTTGGGCTGGTGGGCATTGCCGCCTTGGGCGCTGTGACAGAGGTCGGCGGCGGCGTTGACACCCTGTTCACCGACGTCTCAACGGATCTCGCCGGTGGGCAGCAGTGCGCTGCGAATGCCGCTGGGGACGGGTGGCAGCACGCCTCCTTCCTCCACCGACAGTCCGAGACAGCCACCCGCCCTGCTCAGGGCACAGCCCCGGCCAATGCCAGTGTCGCGCAAGACCAAGCCACGGCGCGCTGTGACAACGGGACGGTGAAGATCAGCGGCATCGAAACAGTGGCCGTCGCTTGTGAGAATGGCTACACGCTGGTCAATGGTGGCTGCTTGGAGTCAGGGACATCCCCGACCAGTTTACGCCTGATCCACAACGCTGGCGAAAATGTGCTGCGGGTGAATTGGACGGGCGGCCAGAACATTGGCAGTTGCCAGATTCGGGTGGGTGGCGTGGCCATTGCCAGTGCCACTTGTGACAACACCTACAATTCCAGCGCCCTCAACCTGGAAAGCGCCGTTTCTGGGCCGTGGTCTTCCATCCCGGTGACAGTGGTGTCAACCAACGGGGTCTTTAACGAGACCGTGGGGTCAATCACGTGCACCCCCATCTCAAGCGGGAGTTCTCCCGATCAGGTTGACAACGACTGCGACGGAACGTGGGATGAAGCGAACACCTCTGGCGCTGGGGCTTGGACCAATGCCAATTTTGGTAGCTGTTGCTGGGAATATTCTGATCGAGTAGAGTACCACGAGAAAGGTAGCTGGAATTTCTCTTGTGCAGAGTCTGAAATCAGCTGGCCTGGCCGCACAACGCTGAACAACACAAGCTCGATTGAGTATCGCTGCGTAGACAGTGAAGTGGCCAACTATTGCTATGGCCAGCACGGTGTTCCGAAAAGTAGCTGCTATGGCTCAGCGTGAACTTACGAGTGTCTGGTGGAAAGTCGTTCGCTTAATGTGACCAGCTACGACTGACCTGCGACCCTCTGAGAGTGGTGACAAGTCGCCCAATAACACAAGCCTCAGGACCCTGAGTGGTTGGGTTGGGAGACAGCGCACACGCCTTGATGAGGCGGTTTCGCCGCTGAAGACGCGCAGCATGGCAGCATTGGCTTGGCAACACCCTTGCCGCAGGCTACGGAACCACGGTGGCGCAGTGAACCCTGGGACACCGAACCCCCGGGACACCGACCGTTGCCATCTCTCCCCGCCTGAGTCTCTCCATGCGCCGTCCCTTGCCGCTGTTCGTTTTTCTCCTTGCCCTGCTGCTGGGCATGCCGGAGTCCCTGGCCACCAACCTGCTGAATCAGGACCGTCAGGGCTACGACATTGTTCTGAGGGGCTCCAGCAGCACGGTCCGTACCCACATCAATGGCTTGACCACCCGAATGGGCATCTGTGCTCACAGCGCAGGCACCTGCCGGGTGACCATCCTCGGGCTCGCCGAGGCTGAAGAAACCCATGTGGAGGTGCGCGGCGACCAAGACATCATCATCCGCAATGGTGCGGTGAAGGTTGAGTGAGGTCAGATGAGTAAGCAGGACTGTCCGCTGCTGCGGGATGCCATCGGCCTGTCCCAGGAAATCCGATTTCTGGACGTGGCGGCGCTGGACCTGAACGGTCAATGGCGCGGCAAGCGCGTCCCGGTTGGGGATCTGTCCAAGCTGATCGCCGGCGAGATCAAACTGCCCATCAGCAGTGTGGTCATGGATGCGTGGGGCGCAGACGTGCTGGGCAGTGGCCTGCCTGAGGCCGGGGACGTGGACGGCACCTGTTGGCCCTTGGATCTGCCGCCCTTGGTGGACCCCAGCCAGCCCGAGGTCGCGCGGGTGCAGGTGGCCCTGCGTCCCACCGCCGGCGGTGATTTCGGCGGGGATGGCCGCCAGGGGCTAGCCCGGGCCGTGAACCATCTTGCCGCGCAGGGGCTCTCGGCCACCGTGGCCAGCGAACTGGAGTTCTACCTGTTGAAGCCGGACAGCGTGGCCGCAGGCGAGCCGTTGCCCATCGGCCCCACAGATCCTGCCGTCTATGATCTGGAGGCGCTGGGGGAGGTGGAGGGTGTCCTTCAGGATGTTCGCACCCTGTGCGAGGCCGCCGACATCCCGGTGGACACCATGCTGGCAGAGTATGGCCCTGGCCAGTACGAGTTGAACCTGAAGCATCGCAGCGATGCCTTGCGCGCTGCCGATGATGCGGTGCGCTTGCGCTGGGTGATCCGTCGGGCCGCCACGGCCCACGGCTATCTTGCGTGCTTCATGCCAAAGCTCTGGGCCGGTGCGGCAGGGAGCGGGCAGCATATCCATGTGAGCCTGATGGACGGCCAAGGGCGCAACATTTTCGATGATGGTGGGGAGGCGGGCACGCCTGCCCTGCGTCAGGCCATTGCAGGATTAATGCAGACGCTTCCTGCGGCAATGCTGACCTTTGCCCCCACCCGCACAGCCTATCGCAGACTGAACGAGACCGACTTCCAAGTCGCAGCGCGCATCTGCTGGGGGTATGACAGCCGCTTCGTACCGCTCCGCGTACCCAGCGGGCCGCCAGCCGCACGGCGGGTGGAGCACAGGGTTCCTGGGGCAGATGCAAATCCCTATCTGGCCATTGCCGCCATTCTTGCGGGACTGCTCCACGGTTTGGACCAGGGCGTCGAGGCATCGTCCCCCGTCACAGCCACCCAGCAAGCGCAATCCGATGCGTTGGCGGCCCTGCCGGGGAGTTGGGCAGAGGCCCTGGCCCTCTTTGATGGACCAGGTCCCCTGTCGGACCTTTTGGGAGCGGACTTCATCCGGCACTACGCCGCCGCCAAGCGCCAAGAGCGCAGCCGTTTTGAGGCTGAACTCAGTCCGTTTGAGTTTCGCACCTATGTCGGGCTCGGCTAAGGCTGGGGGCGACCCCTGCGGGCTGCCGCGTTCGTGCCTGGCTTAGGGTGGGTGGGCCTGAGGGAGGGTGACAAGCCTGGTGCGGCCCCTCGGTAGGCAATGGTCGCGGCCCCTCGGTAGGCAATGGTCGCGGCCCCTCGGTAGGCAATGGGGGCGGCTCCTCGGTGGGCAATGGGGGCGGCCGGCACCCCCGTTAAGCAATGGGGGCGACCGCCCGGGTGGGCAGCGGGGGAAACCCTCAGGCTTTTTGGGCAAACCTGCCTGAAAGTCCCGACAGTTGCGGCGGACAGCACGGATGGGGCGTGGTCTGCTCAAGGTCTCTCACGGCCCTTGTTCAGGACCATAGTGTCGATGCCCCGCACCCTGTTGGATCAGTGTTGTTACGCCCTGCTTCTGGTGCTCAGCCTGCTGGTGGCGGGGATGTGGCTCATGCTGCTGCCGGTGGAGGTATTGCTCGTCTGCGCCGTGGCCGCCGCCTGGGCGGAACAAACCCAGTTGGCGGTCACCAGCCAGCAAGCGCCCGCGTTAAAGCCACAGCCTGCCAACAGCCCACTGGCCGCTCAACAGGCCAGGTCTTCCGCCACCCGACGCGCGAAATAGGTCAGGATGCCGGAGGCTCCCGCCCGCTTGAATGCGAGCAGGGACTCGGTGACCACGCGGTTGCCATCCAGCCAGCCACGGTCGATCGCCCCCTGGATCATGGCGTACTCACCGCTCACCTGATAGGCGAAGGTTGGGACCCCAAAGGTCTCAGAGACGGCCTTGACCACGTCCAGATAGGGCATCCCCGGCTTGACCATAACCATGTCCGCGCCCTCGGCAATGTCCATGGCCACTTCCCGCAGCGCCTCATCCCCATTGGCGGGGTCCATCTGATAGGTTTTTTTGTCACCGCGCAGGGCTCCCGATGATCCGATGGCGTCGCGGAACGGACCATAGAAGGCGCTGGCATATTTGGCGGCATAGCTCATGATGGTGGTGTCCTGGAGGCTGGCCTGTTCCAGCGCCAACCGGATCGCCGCCACACGGCCATCCATCATGTCTGAGGGGCCGATGATGTCGCACCCGGCCTCCGCCTGGACCACGGCCTGTTGGCACAGGACCTCCACCGTGGCGTCATTGACGATGCGATCACCCTCCATCAGCCCGTCATGACCATGGCTGGTGAACGGGTCCAAGGCCACATCGCACAGGACACCGATTTCCGGCACCGCGTCCTTCACCGCCCGCACGGCACGGCAAACCAGGTTGTCCGGGTTGGTGGCCTGACTGCCCTCAGGGTCCTTCAGCCGGCTGTCCAAGGCAGGGAACAGGGCCACCACCGGGATGCCCAACGCGGCCGCCTCCCGCGCCTCCTGAACCACCAGATCCACGCTCATCCGCTCCACGCCGGGCAGGCTGGCCACCGGTTCGCGCTGGCCCTTACCGTCGATCACAAACAGCGGCCAGATCAGATCCGCAGGGGTCAAGCGGTTTTCCGAAACCAGCGCCCGCAGCCAGGGTTGCGCCCTCAGGCGACGCAGGCGGGTGGCGGGATAGGGCGCTTGACGGGGCATGAAGCGATGCATGAATAGCCTCCGATAATCCTTGGATTTGATATAGTTAGATCGAGTTTTTAAGGCACTGTGCCCGGCGTTAACTCTCCATAAAAGGGGGGCGCCTAGCGTCAGGACCATCGGCGCTCGGCTTTGAAGAGAGGGACGGGCCGCTGACCCGAAACCAACCGATGGGGCAGACCGTGGCACACGCATACTACGAGACCATCCACCTGATCGAGCGCCTGCATCGCCAGTTCCTCGATCTGTTGAAGATCGAACTGGATCGCTCTGGTGTTCAGGACATCAACAACGTTCAGTCGTTGATCCTGTTCAACATCGCAGACGATGAGCTGACCGTGGGCGAACTGACCGCCCGTGGCTACTATCTGGGATCCAATGTCAGCTACAACCTGAAAAAACTGGTTGAAAACGGCTATCTGCATCAGGAGCGCAGCGTCCACGATCGCCGCAGCATCCGGGTGCGCCTGAGCGACAAGGGCCATGCCCTGCGCAAGTGCCTGATTGAAATGTTCGAGCGCCAGATTGATCGGATCGCCACCAGCGAGTTGAGCCTGGAGGACATGCCGGCCGCCAACAAGACCCTGATGCGTCTGGAGCGGTTCTGGGGCAGCCAGTTGGGCTTTGCGTCCGCACCCTTCAGCGGGGCCGTCAGCGCGGCCTGATCCCTTCTGGAGGCCGGATCCATCGGGACCCGCCCTCACCCGTTGCCAAAGACGGCCCCTCGGCGTGCCCCACGCCGATTTGGGGCCGTTTTCGCTTGCGATGGCGCTGCGTGTGGGGGAAGAGGCGGCACCCTTCTTTCCCACCGCTGATGGATAGCCCCCATGCTGACCGCACGCCCTGAGACGGCTGTTCCGTTGATCCTGCTGGATTTCGACGGGGTGGTGGCACAGACCGAATCCTTGGCCCGTGGCCTGCTGGCGGAAATGGCAGGCTCCGCGCTGGGCCGCAGCGCCGAGGCTGTGGCAGACGTGATATTTCAGCATCCGGGGCTGCGCTTTTCCCAGATGCAGGACCATGTCCAAACGGCCCTGGGGGTCAGCCTGGAAGGTGAGGCGCTGGATGCCTTCGCCGAACACTACGAGCAGGAAACGCTGGCCCTTTTCCAGCGCCAAGGGCTAGCCACGGCACCAGACTTGGTGGAGACCCTGGAGGCTGCCCGTCATCGGTACGCGGCGGCGGTGCGGATCTGCTCCAACAGTTCAGCGCGACGCTTGGCCGTTTCGCTGAGCAGCCTGCAAGGCGGGCAGGGGCCGCGGCTGCGGGCCTTGATTGATGATGTGAACCCGGCCGTCCGGCTGAAGCCCGATCCCCAGGTCTATGCCGATGCCATCGGCAGCCATCTTGCGCTGTATGGCTCGTTGCCCCGACAGGTGATCGTTGTGGAGGATAGCGCTGCCGGTGCGGCTGCCGGCATCGCCGCGCAGGGGCTGTGGCCAGAGGTGCCAATCCAGGTTCTGGGCTACACGCCGCTGACCCACCGGCCGGATCACGCCCACGAGTCTCTCGCAGCCTTGCCGGGGGTTCAGGTGGTGGATGGCTCGGATTGGTCTTTCCTTCTGTCCGCGCTGGAGGCGGGACCGACCTGAGAGCGCCGCGCACGGCCTGCCCGCCAAGTGACCATCAGAAGGGCCAGCAGAAGGGCCAGGGTGATCAGCGATATCGCCGTGCCCAGTTTCTGCGACAGGAGCCATTCGCGCCGCAGGCTGAGGACGTGGGCGCCAGATGGCAAATGCACCTGGATTAGGCCGTGGTCGGATACGGTCCAGGGCGTTCTCTGCCCGTTGACGCTCAGGGCCCAGCCGGGGATGGCACTGCGCCACAGCAGTAGGGTGGCCCCTTGATCGCCGGAAATCTCGACCCGGGCGTCCAGGCCCAAGCGCGCGGGGGCCGCCTCATCAATCCGCACCTGACCGGATGCTGCCTGGATCAAGGGCTGGTCCGATCGACCCGGCGCGTCCAGGGTGCTGTGTGTTGCCAGCGGCCGATGCTCCGCCAGGCCCGCCTGTTGGTCGACCCAAGACATCCTGTAGGCATCATCGCCCGTGTGGTCCCGTTGCACCTGCACGCTGACGATCCAGCCCAGCAGCGCCGCGCTCACCGCAGCCACTGGCACCACGCTTGCCAAGATGAGCAGTGGCTGCCGTTTGTTGGCCTGCAATCCGGCCAGCCCCGGCTGCAATAGGATCACGCTGCAGGCCGTGCCAGCCAAGCAAAGCAAGATCCCAAAGCGCCAGGGAAATTGAACCAAACTCAACAAGGGGAGGTGTTTCCACAGCGGCATGGAAACATCCAGGGCCAGAAACAGCGTCAAGCCACCCAAAGCGGGCCAAAACACGCCTGCGACGGTGGATCTCCAGCGGATCACTTGGTTGGCACCCAGAACGATACAGGGCAGGGCACTGGCCCAGATCCCCAGATTGATGGGTAGATTGCCGGGGCCTTCTCCCAGGAACTGATCCCATCGGGTGGAGACATAGTAGGTCGCAGAGTGCCAGAACTGTCGCTCGTAGTAGCCCTGGGACAGGTTCACCGCATCCGCCAGCGCCGCCAATGGCAGCAGGGTGACCGCCGCCAGGGCGAAGGCGGCGGTGATTGCCACGCCGAAC
>CAZCBM010000030.1:0-681 GCA_964496805.1 uncultured Rhodospirillales bacterium
GTAACCATCTGGCCGATCGACCGTTCGAGGAATCCGGCCTGCATGCTGCCGAACGACCAGTCGCCGAGCTGGGCCACCACATCGTCAGCATTCCGGCCGGTAACCAGAAGCTTTTTCACCCGTCCCGGGTCCAGCGGCAGCGTCGCCGGGGCCAGGCCCACCGCCGCTAGGGGCGCCAATGTGGCCGGCCACGCCGGGATCGTTCCCGCCACGTCCAGGTCCAGCGCCGGGGTGCCGGTCAGGTCGGCAATGCTGCCTGTCAGGTCCATGGTTGCCGGGCCGCTTTGGATGCTCAGCCGTGCATCAGCCACATCGAAACGGTCCGCAGGGTCACGGCCATCCTCTGAGCCTTCCGTACCCGGCTGGCGGGTCAGGACGCCTTGAAAACGCACTGGTGTTGCCGGCAGGGCGGGAACGTCGCCTTCCAGCAGTTCAGCATCCTTAAGGCTCTGCACCAAGGCACCGGGATCGGGGATGGTGGCAGAGATGTTGAACGCCGTGCTTTGCCCGCCGGCCACATCCCCCGTGGCCACAATCTCTGCCCCGGCCAGGGCAATGGCAGCCCGCAGGTTGGGCAGGCGCAGCGCGTTGGGGTGGAACGGGGCACCGTCCGACTTCAACAGGTTGGCGGAGATGTCGATACTGGCCGGCGGCAGGGCACGGATCGGCAGGTCCGTGCCG
>CAZCBM010000030.1:691-18602 GCA_964496805.1 uncultured Rhodospirillales bacterium
GACTTGAGTGCGTAGGGATACTCCATGCGCTGTCCGGTGGCGGACAGGGCAAGCGCCACCATGGGGCTTTGCAGCAATTGGTTCAGCACCGACAGATCATCCGTCTTCAGGCTGATCTGGGCGTCCAGGGCACCAGGGCCGATCCTGCCGCCCGGCGCAAGGGGGTCCGGTCGCAGCCCCAGGGATCCCGTTACCCCCAGCCGCAGCCCGAACGCATCAATGCCCCCTTCGCTGAGGCTGAGCGCACCGGTGGCCCTATCATCCACCACGAGGCGCCCCACCAGGCGCCCTTGGCCAATGAACCCCTGCAGCAGTTGGCGGCCCTGGGCTTCCATGAAGCCCTCTTCCCGCCCGGTCAGGGTGCGTATCTTGGACACCAGGGTACTGTTGAGGATGGTGAAATCGGGGGCCGTCAAATCGAAGGCCAGGTCAACTTGGGGCGCTTGCCCGACCGGCGGCGCTTGCACTTGGCCGGAGACCTCCCCCGAGAGGTTGCCCAAGTCCAGCGCACCTTCCAGCGGCAATGGCCCCAGGGGATCGCTCAGAAGCTCATTGAGGGCCCGGGCGGAGCCCTCAAAGCGCACTGGCACATCCTCCAGCATCCCCTGCAAACTGACCTGCATTTGGGCATCGGCGGGCGCACGCGCCACCAACTCGGTGATCGCCACAGCCACTGAAACCGCGGCGTCTGCATCGGCTGGTGCCTGCTGAGGGGCACCGGGCAGCGGCAGATTATTGCCGCGTCCGGGCGTTGCCGTGAGGGTGAAGGATGCGTCCCGCAGCGTCAGCCGATCCACCACGATCTGCCGATCGATCAGCGGGATCAAGGCCACGGCCACATCCATCTCCGTCACCTGGGCAAACTGATCATTGCCGGTCCAGGGCGCATCGCTGACCGTGACATCCCGCAGGGTCACCCCAGGGCTCAGCGATTTGGTGAGGCTGATGTCCCCATTGATCTGCACATCCCGACGCAGGATGCGACTGGCCTCCTGCTCAATTTCCGCCTTGTAGTCATTGGGATCGAACAGCATCACGACAGCGGTCACAGCACCCAGCAGCAGCAGGGTCAGGATCAGCAGGGCCTGGAACAGGCGCTTGAGGAACTTGAGCATGGGTACCGGGGCTCTGGAACAGGGGTCTGGTGCGGTGGTCGCACTGTGGGGTTCGCACAGTGGAGGGCCGCTTCGATCCGGCCTCCAGCCGCTCCTCCTGGAGGTATGTCACCAGGACACGCGGAGAGGAACTGAAAGCATCGGATTGATCGCAAGCCGCTCCCCGGAGCGGGGGTCATCCCATGGCAGCGTGTGGCGCTGCGGCATGGCCGTTTTAGGGCGCAGTGATCGCATTCGGAGGCGCGCCCAGCGCCATGGTGATCAACCGATGCAGATGGGCGGCATCCTCTGCCACGGCAACGGCCCCCGCCTCCCGCAGTGCCGCGGGCGGGTGATATCCCCAACTGACGCCCAACGGGGTCACGCCAGCCGCCACGGCAGCCTGCATATCAAAGCTGGTATCACCGATCATGACCGCAGCGTCGGGCGCGCCGCCCACCGCCGCCACCGCATCCAGCAGCGGCCAGGGATTGGGTTTCGGCGGACCGTGATCGGGGGTGCGCAGGACGCTGAACGCCTCGCTGATGCCGTTTTGGCTGAGCGTCTGCTTCAGTCCGCGTGTGGATTTGCCCGTGACCACGCCCAGCAGCCGCCCCTCGGCGCTGAGGCTGGCCACGAGGTGCTTGAGGCCGGGGTAGAGCGGTTCCTCCACGCCCCTGGCCTGAATGCGGGCCAGGGCCTCCTCGAACGCCAGGGCAAGGCGACGGCGCTGGGCATCGCTGGCGTCCGGCAGGGCTGCGGTGAGGGCATCGGCCACTGACAGGCCAATCAAGCGCATCAGATGGCGGGGATTCGGGGCGGGCAACCCTTCGCTGGCCAAAGCGTCAGCCGCCGCCTGGAACAGGCCGGCGGCTGAATTGGCCAAGGTGCCATCGCAATCGAACAAGACCACCTGCACGACTGCCGGGGGCTCACCAACCCGTGCAGGCATGCACGGGTTGGCCATTCTGTCAGCGGGAGGGCCGGCGGGGTCAGTCACCTCTCCGGCCCTCTCTCCATTGGGGTCAGGCGTATGGCCACGCGATCCTCCGGCAGAGGATCAGTTCAGGATGCCGGAGAGGATTGCCAACAGCAGCAGCGCCACGATGTTGGTGATCTTGATCATCGGGTTCACCGCCGGGCCGGCGGTGTCCTTGTACGGGTCCCCAACGGTATCACCGGTGACCGCCGCCTTATGGGCTTCGCTGCCTTTGCCGCCGTAATTGCCTTCCTCGATGTACTTCTTGGCGTTGTCCCAGGCACCGCCACCGGCGGTCATGGAGATGGCCACGAAGATCCCGGTCACGATGGTCCCCAAAAGGGTTGCCCCCAGGGCCGTCAGGGCGCTGTTGAGGTCTGCCACAGCATAGACCGCCACAAAGATCAGCACCGGCGCCACCACGGGCAGCAACGACGGGACGATCATCTCCTTAATGGCGGCCTTGGTCAGCAGGTCCACTGCCTTGCCATATTCCGGCTTCGTGGTGCCCTCGCGGATGCCAGGGATCTCAGTGAACTGGCGCTTGACCTCTTCGGCCACGGCAATGGCCGCGCGCCCCACAGAGATCATCCCCAGGGCGCCGAACAGGTAGGGAAGCATCCCACCGAAGAACAGGCCGATCACCACATAGGGGTTGGACAGATCGAAGGACAGGGTGGCGGCGACCTCAGGGAAGTATGCCTCCACGTCTTTGAGGTAGGCGGTAAACAGCACCAGGGCGGCCAAGGCGGCAGAGCCGATGGCATAGCCCTTGGTCACGGCCTTGGTGGTGTTGCCCACGGCATCCAACGCATCGGTGGTGTCGCGGACGCTCTCCTCCAGGTCAGCCATTTCCGCGATACCGCCAGCGTTGTCGGTCACCGGGCCATAGGCGTCCAGGGCAACCACCATGCCGGCCAGCGCAAGCATCGTGGTGGCCGCGATGGAGATGCCATAGATGTCTGCCACACCATAGCTGATCAGGATGCCGGCGATGATAATGATCACCGGAATGGCCGTGGCTTCCATGCTGATGGCTAGGCCCTGGATCACGTTGGTGCCGTGCCCGGTCTCCGACGCACGGGCAACCGAGCGGACAGGACGATACTGGGTGCCGGTGTAGTACTCGGTGACCCAGATCAGCAGGCCGGTGACACCAAGACCCACCAGCACGCAGATCACAAGGTCGGTTGCAGTGACCGGGTCTGCCCCCTCGGTGGTGGGAACCTCCCCAATGATCAAATAGGTGCCGATAATCGTCAGCGCCCCGCTGACCACTGCCGAGACGATGAAGCCCTTATAGAGCGCCCCCATGATGTTCTGGGACTTGCCCAGTTTGACAAAGAAGGTACCGGCGATGGAGCCGATGATGCACAAGCCACCGATCAACAGCGGATAGGCCATCATCAGGGTCTGGTCTTCTGGGGCCGCGAACTGGATGAAGCCCAGCAGCATGGTGGCCACAATGGTCACCGCGTAGGTCTCAAACAAGTCGGCCGCCATGCCGGCGCAGTCACCGACATTGTCCCCCACATTGTCGGCGATCACGCCGGCATTGCGCGGGTCATCCTCAGGGATGTCCAACTGGGTCTTTCCCACCATGTCGGCGCCAACATCGGCGCCCTTGGTGAAGATGCCCCCGCCCAAACGGGCAAAAATGGAGATCAGCGAGGCGCCAAAGCTGAGCGCGATCATGCCCTCAATCACATGACGCATTTCCTCAGTCCGGGTGGCCGGATCATCGGTCAGGAACACGCCGCGCAGAATGACGTAGTACAGCACCACGCCCAGCAGGCCGAGGCCAACCACCATGAACCCAGTGACGCCCCCTGCCTTGAAAGCCACATCGAGGGCGGGTTGCAGGCCCTGACGGGCCGCCTCAGTGGTGCGGACGTTGGCGCGCACCGACACGTTCATGCCGGCATAGCCCGCCACACCGGAGAGGATGGCCCCCAGAAAGAAGCCAATGGCAGCCGGCAGCCCCAGAAGGATGCCCAGGATGATCCCCAGGACGATGCCGACAATGCCGATGGTGGTGTACTGACGGTTCAGATAGGCCTGCGCGCCTTCCTGAATGGCACCGGCGATGCGCTGCATCTCCTCATTGCCTGCTGGAGCCGCCATAACCGACCGCACCGCCCATAGGCTATAGGCGATGGCGGCCATGCCGCATAAAATGGAGAAGATCGTAAAGCCGACCATGATCTGAACCCGTCCCTGTCATTCTGTTATTATTGCCGTCCCTACCGGGGGTCCGCTGCGGCCCCGCCCTCATGGGCAAGGCCGGTGGCAGATACACCCAGGAAACGGCGCGCACCCTGCCCCGATGGACTTACCTTGGCAACTCATTTCAAGGGGGAGAGGGCAAGGGCGGCAGGGAATGACAGGACAGCGGTCACAGAGGGGGCTGACATGGTCGGCGGCTCGGTGCAGCGCGGCGCGCCGAGATCGAGCCAGCCCAACCCAACGTCCCGACCGGGCCGCCGCCAACCGCATCATCGCAATGGCTGACCGGGAGGAGGAGCAGGCTGGGTCAGACGGATCGGAAAGCGCGCTAATAAAGGGCGAACTGATTGATCCTCATCACCTGGACATTGGTCACCACATCTTGGCCCAAAATATCCACCACCGCACTGTAGACAGCAGCCCGGACGCGGCGGATATCCAACATGCCTTGGCGCGTCATGGTGCTGTCGTTTTGGATGCGGGAGTAGAGGCTGGTATAGACCGCATCGCGAATTCGCGGCTCCATGCGAAAGGCGTCCACTGCCGCACCAGGGCTTATCACCTCAATGGCCAAATCCAACTCATAGACACGGTCCACGCCCCCATCGCTGAAAATCGGCAGGCTGATCTCCTTCACCTGAACATAACCTGGATGGGAGGCGACGGGCGCTTCTTCCCCCTCCTCGGTGGGCTCGGGATCAGCCGCCAACGCGACGGACACCGGGGCAGCAGACAGGGTGAACACGCAGGCGATCAACGCCAGCAACGTCGGCAAGGGCGGCATGGGGGGAACCTCAGGTCAGTCTCCGGCAGGGGGACGCGGGCGTTTCACGCCGCTGTCCAATCCAATTAACGGGACCTTAGCCCCCACCCGGATCAGCCGCTAACCAAACAGTAAAAGGTTTTACGGAAGTCCTTGCCAACTCTTAACGATATCCCAGCTTTGCGCCGACATCGAGTCATCTCTAGCCCCACGCCCCCAGTCGGCTCCCCACGCCAAGGGTTGGTCGCCTTAGACCCTGCCCCGCGCGGGACGACGGCAACGGCCTCTCGGTCAACCTCTGGGCCCATTTCCCGTTGCCGGTCAGACCGTGATCAACGCCTTCACCTGGGCCGCATCGACATCGCTGGCAGGCCCCGCCAGCACCACTTCGCCCCGACGCATGACATGGAAGTGGTCCGCCAGGTCCGCTGCGAAGTCGAAATACTGCTCCACCAACAGGATCGCGATGTCCCCTTGCTCCTTCAGGCGACGGATCACATTGCCGATGTCTTGGATGATGTTTGGCTGAATACCCTCCGTTGGTTCATCCAGGATCAGCACCTTGGGGCGGGTGATAAGGGCGCGAGCTATGGCCAATTGTTGTTGCTGACCGCCGGAGAGATCCCCTCCGCGCCGTCGCAAAAAATCCCGCAGGATCGGGAACAATTCAAAGACGAACGCCGGCACACGCCGATCTGCGCGGGGCAGGCAATCGAACCCGGTACGGAGATTTTCCTCCACGCTCATCAGCGGGAAGATCTCCCGGCCCTGGGGCACATAGGCGATACCAGCCCGGGCGCGCCGGAAGGGGGCCTCGTCCGTAATCGACCGCCCCTCCAACAGCACCCGTCCTGACTTCACCGGCTGCTGGCCAACGATTGCCTTCAACAGGCTGGTCTTCCCCACACCGTTGGGCCCCATGACGCAGGTGACCTGGCCGGCCCGTGCCTCCATCGACACGCCATAAAGGATTTGGCTGAGGCCATAGAACAGGTCCACCCCCTCCACCTGCAACAGGGGGGCGGTGTTGGCCGCGGCCTCCGCCGAGGGGGTGTCATCGACCAAGATAGACATCTTTCACCCTTTGATTGGCCTTCACCGCATCCAATCGGCCCTCGGCAAGAACGCTGCCCTCGTGCAGAACCGTGACCTTGGTATCCAGCATTTCCACAAAGTCCATGTCGTGCTCGACGACGATGACACCGTGGTCTTGGCTGATCCGTTTGAGCATTTCAGCGGTCTTCGCCCGCTCCTGCGTGGTCATGCCGGCGGCCGGTTCGTCAATCAGCATCAGTTCCGGCCCCTGGATCAGCAGCATCCCGATTTCCAGCCACTGCTTCTGGCCGTGGGCCAACTCGCCCGCAATCCGTCCAGCCTCCGAGGCCAACCCGATGGTCTCAAGGGTTTCGGCGATCTGGGCGTCCACGTCCCCTCTGGCCTTGAACAGCAGTTGATCCCAAACGTGCCGGGACCCGGCCCGCGCCAGGGCGAGGTTTTCGTAGACGGTCTGGTTGGGAAACACCGTGGGGCGCTGGAACTTGCGACCGATGCCGGCGCGCGCAATCTCCGCCTCGTCTTGGGTCAGCAGGTTGATATGGCCCTTGAACCACGCCTCCCCCCTATCCGGGCGGGTCTTGCCGGTGATGACATCCATCATGGTGGTTTTACCGGCACCGTTGGGACCGATCACGGCGCGCAGCTCATTGGGCTCCATCACAAGGCTCAAATTGTTCAGCGCCTTGAAGCCATCAAAACTGACCGTGACGCCATCCAGATAAAGCAGCGCCTGGTGACGATGGGAGCCGTTGGGCGCATCGAAAGCCTCGGGCGTCCCCTTCGCCCTGCCAGCGCGGCGCACGACCGCCAGGGCGTCCGCCCCCAGGCCAGCCACGCCCCGAGGCAGTACCAGCGTGACCAGGGCAAACAGGCCGCCCAGGGCAAACAGCCAATACTCGGCCATGTTGACTTGGGCGGGCATGCTGACCCCGGCCAGGGCCATGACCCCAATGCCAGCCCCCCCCACAGCGGCAAAGATGGCGGCCAAGTGCCAGCGCGGGTGACCCTTCCAGCGAAACTGTGTGGAGAGCAACGCCATCAGACCCACAGAGACCACCGTCAGCAGAACCCAGGCCCCCGAAGGATCCAGGGCCGCGGAGGTGATCTCACTCTCAGCGGCCTTCACGCCGATGGCGCCCAGGATGGGACCGAACAGCGTCCCCCGGCCCCCAACGGCCACCCACACCACCGCTTCGATGCTGTTCAAGGGCGCGAATTCCTCGGGATTGATGATTCCCGCCTGAGGGACGTAGAGCGCGCCTGCGACCCCGGCGATCATGGCCGACAGTGTCCATGCAAAGAGCTTGACCCGCTCAACGGGATACCCCTGGAACCGCACCCGCGCTTCCTCATCCCGCACCGCGGTCAGAACCTGGCCATATTTGCTTCGGGTGACCCAACGGCACAGCAGGAAGGCCCCCAGCAGCGCCAGGGCCGAGGCCACATAGAGCCCGGCATACACCTGCCGCACCTGCTCCACCGTCGTGGCCGCCGTTGCGGAATGGGACAGCGGCAGTCCCAGAATCTCCTTGAAGTCCGTGAAGCCGTTGTTGCCACCAAACCCCATCTCATTGCGATAGAACGCCAAATACAGCGCATAGGTCATCGCCTGGGTGATGATGGACAGATACACACCAGAAACGCGGGAGCGGAAGGCAAACCAGCCAAAGGCATAAGCCAGCGCCCCTGGCACCAGAACCACCAGGATCGCCGTGAACAGGAAACTGTCCAAGCCGATCCAGAACCACGGCAGTTCCTCCCAGTTCAGGAACACCATGAAGTCCGGCAGCACCGGGTTGCCATACTCCCCCCGGTCGCCGATGAGGCGCATCAGGTGCATGCCCATGACATAGCCGCCCAGCGCGAAGAAGGCGGCATGCCCCAAGGAGAGGATGCCGCAGAAGCCCCACACCAGGTCCAGGGCCAACGCCAGCATGGCATAGGTCAGATACTTCCCCAGCACCTTGACCGTGCTGTCCCCCAGATGCAGTGCCGAAGTCTCCGGAACAGCGAGGTTCAGCACCGGCACCAAGGCGGCGATGATCAGCAGCGCCAGCACCGCCAGTTGGGCCGTGCGGTCGAACAGCAGGATGCCCATTAACCCGGGATAGCGGGTACGACGGGGAATGACGGGGGCGAGCGTAGCCATGGTGAAGGACGTCCTTACCCTGCGGGCTTCACGTATCAACCGCGCGACCCTTAAGGGCAAAGAGCCCTCTGGGTCGGCGTTGGATGAACAGGATGATGCCGATCAGGACCAGGACCTTGCCCAGCACGGCCCCGGCATAGGGCTCCGCCACCTTGTTGACCATGCCCAGGGTCAGCGCCCCCACCAGCGTGCCCCAAAGGTTCCCGACACCCCCAAAGACGACCACCATGAAACTGTCGATGATGTAATCCCGCCCCATGTCCGGGCCGACATTGTCAATCTGGCTGATGGCGACGCCCGCAATACCGGCAATACCGCAACCCAGACCAAAGGTCAGGGCATCCACCATACGGGTATTGATACCCATGCTGGCGGCCATGCGGCGGTTCTGCATAACCGCCCGCACGCGCCGCCCAAGGCCGCTATAGCGCAGCAAATACAGCAGCGCCGCAAACACAACGATGGCGAAGATAATGATGTACAGGCGGTTGTAGGTCAGCGCCAAGGCGCCATTGATCTCCCAACTCCCACTCATATAGCTGGGGTTGGCGACCTCGCGGTTGTTGGGGCTGACAAAGGTCCGCATCGCCTGCTGCAAGATCAGACTGATGCCGAAGGTCAGGAGCAGTGTTTCCAGCGGGCGACCGTAGAGATGGCGGATCATGCCGCGTTCCAGCAAGACCCCAAATCCCCCAGCGACCAGAAACGCCAGAGGGATGGCCAGGGGAAGCGACCAATCCAGCGAAATCCCTGCGGCTAAGCACCCCTGCTGCACAAAATAGGTGGTGTAGGCGCCCAACATAATGGTCTCACCATGGGCCATGTTGATCACGCCCATGACGCCGAAGGTGATGGCGAGGCCAATGGCCGCCAACAACAGAACGGACCCAAGAGAGACGCCGAAAAAGACGGTCTCAATAACCTTCATGGTTTCGCGCTGGGCTTCGATCTTTGCCAGCGCGTCGTCCAGCGCGCCCTTGACAGACTCACTTTGGGTCTCGTCCTGGCGCAGGGACATCATCGCATCGCGAACCGCGGGGTCGAGATTGCCGGAAAGGCTGGCAATCGCGGCCAGACGCTGTTCTTCGGTGCCGCCTGTGAGCCGCATCGTGTTCACCGCGCGGGACAGGGCCATGCGGACAGCGGCGTCCTGCTCAATCTCAAGGCGGGCTTCCAGCGTGGCCATCACCTCCGCATCCGCCTTGCCCACCAGGGCGTCTGCGGCTGCGATGCGTTCGGCTGGATTAGGGCTGGCCAGGGCCAGTTCAGCCTTGATCATCGCCAGTAGGGCGCGGAGTTGATTGTTGATACGGATTTTCCGCGCCTTGCGACTGGAGAACGTGCCGTAGTCCTCCCCTGTCAGCACGTCGGTGGCGCGCAGGCTGCGCCCCTCCTCGGTGGTGAACACGACCCGATCCACCTCTGCCCCGTCGATCTCCACCTCGACATAACGCAGCGTGCCGCTTTCGATGCCATCGATCAGCGTCCGCGCACGCTCGCTGGCGTCAGCACGCAGAAGGCCAATGGCGCGCTCCACATCTGCCCGGCTGCCGGTGAGCAGCGACAGGGTGGCTTCCCAGTCGGCAACAGGTTCAGAGCGGACGGGGTGGCTGAGGGCCAAACAGGCCAGCACCAGCAACAACAGGCGGCGCATGGAAACGCTCCGCAGGGGCCAAAGAGGACGGGACGGCTTGCGCCATAGGGCTGAGCGATGCCCCTGGGGTCCGCCCCCTGCTGCTGCCCGCACGTGCGCCCCATACCGGTCTTGCGTGCAGGGGAGGGGCAGCGAAAAGCGACAGCGAGAGGGGGGAACCACGGGTTTTCTGGGCGGCATGCTCTGGCGGCGGACGGCGGCCGGGACCGCCGCAGACGCTTGCCCTACGTCAAGGATCAGAAGGGTCAAGGGTCAGAAGGGTCAAGGGTCAGAAGGGGCGGCGCCCAAGAGGGATAGGGGCGCCGCCTTCAGGACTTATCTCACCACTCAGCCCAGGATCCTGGGTGGGAGACAACTTCCCTCACTCGTAGTTCTGGCCCGAGCAGGCGCCAGTTTCGATGTTGAAGTTACCGCAGCTCACCGGCGCGGTCCAATCGGCGATGATCTTGCTGCTTTCCGGCAGGAAGTCAGTCCAGGCATCACCGATCACGCCACCAGCCGTCTCATAGACGATGGAGAATTGACCATCTTCTTCGATCTCGCCGATCAGTACAGGCTTGGTCAGGTGGTGATTGGTGTTCATCACCGCCGTGCCGCCGGTCAGGTTGGGCACCGTAATGCCGTACATGGCGGACCGGACGGCATCCACGTCGGTGGTCCCGGCCTTTTCCACGGCCTCGGCCCACATGGAGAAGCCGATATAGGTGGCTTCCATGGGGTCGTTCGTGACGCGGTCCTCATTGCCAATGAAGGCGTGCCAGTCTTCGATGAACGCGTCGTTCTCGTCGCTCTCGGCACTCATGAAGTAGTTCCACGCCGCCAAGTGGCCCACCAGCGGACCCGTGTCGATCCCGCTGAGTTCCTCTTCACCGACACTGAACGCCACGACGGGGATATCTTGCGCGCTGATGCCCTGGTTCCCCAACTCCTTGTAGAAAGGAACGTTGGCGTCACCATTGATGGTGGAAACCACGGCGGTCTTGCGTCCCTGGCTGCCGAAGTCCTTGATTTCGGAGACGATCGTTTGCCAGTCGCTATGCCCGAAAGGCGTGTAGTTGATCATGATGTCTTCTTCAGCGACACCCAGATCCTTGAGGTAGTTTTCAAGGATTTTGTTGGTCGTGCGCGGATAGACGTAGTCGGTTCCCGCCAAAACCCAGCGCTCGACACCCAACTCCTCCCGCAGGTAATCAACAGCGGGGATCGCCTGCTGGTTCGGGGCCGCCCCAGTGTAGAAGACGTTCTTGGAGCTCTCTTCGCCCTCGTACTGCACAGGGTAGAACAGCAGGCCGTTCTCTTCCTCAAACACCGGCAGGACAGACTTGCGGCTGACACTGGTCCAGCAGCCAAAGACGACGTCCACCTCTTCCTGGGTCAGCAACTCCCGCGCCTTCTCGGCGAACAGCGGCCAATCAGAGGCAGGGTCAACAACCACCGCTTCCAGCGGGCGCCCCAGCAGGCCGCCTGCGGCGTTCTGCTGCTCGATCATCATCAGGACGGTATCTTTCAGCGTGGTTTCGCTGATCGCCATGGTCCCACTGAGCGAGTGCAGCACGCCCACTTTGATGGGTTCCTGGGCATAAGACGGCAAAGAGAAGGCGAGCGCGCCCGCCAGTGACAGCGCAGCTGCCCTGGGGAGAAGTGACGAAAACATTTCGACGGCCTCTGTTTTGTGAAGCGAAGTGGCCTCTGCTGCGTACTCCTGGAAATAATGTTGCGTCAAGCGGAAACTTCCTGCCGATTGTGTCGCACCCGGCCCTGCGCGGGCTGATCCTACGGCCGCGAAAGGCCTGGGGGAAACGCCGTGATCCGGCAGCGGTGACGCTGCGCCGCACACAAGTCAGGTGAGCAGCATCCTCTGCAGTCCATCCGCAGTCCAGAGGTCGATTTTCTGGGCCGAGACTGGATGAGCAGATCTTGAAAAAGGGGGAGAGGGCGTCAGTATCGACGCCTCCCAGGCCCAACGGCGGCCGAGCGCAGGGGCCACCGATATGGAATCGGCGCCACACCTTAAGGCTACTGGCGGTCGCTCGGATGATGCGCTTCGGGGTCCGACGCTCTATGGTGGTGTGCCGCTCAGGTCCCTGCTCACCACAGAAGGCGAACCAAGCCCAGGGTCAGTCCAGGGGCCGCCACCAAAATCACAACCCGGATCAAATCACTGGCCACAAAGGGCAGAGCCCCACGATAGGTCTCCTGAATCGGCACCGTCTTGGCCATGGCGTTGATCACGAACAGGTTCATTCCCACGGGCGGCGTTATCAATCCCACTTCAACAGTGATTAGCACCACCACCCCGAACCAGAGCGCCAATTCCTCTGGCGTCATCCCGAAATCAAGGCCAGAAATCAGCGGGAAGAACACCGGGATGGTCAGCAGGATCATGCTCAGACTGTCCATGACACAGCCAAGGAACAGGTAAATCAGCAAGATGGCGATCAGGACCCACCAGGGACTGAGGCCACCGGCGACCAAGTCTCCCACCCAGGCAGCAGCGTCTTTTGGCAAGTCGGCATTGGCCAGGAAGATGTTGTAGACCGCCGCCCCCACCACGATCAGATAGATCATGGCGCTGGTGACGGCCGCTGCCAGCAGGGCCTCCTTCAGCCCACGCCAGCGCATGCCGCCTTGAACCACTGCCAGAATGCCCGTGCCGATGGCGCCAAAGGCTGCCCCTTCCGTGGGGTTGAACCCACCAGTGTAGATGCCGCCGACCACCACCAGAAAGATCATCATCACCGGCCAGGTGGCCCGCAGGGCCTGCACCCGTTGGCTGGCGCTTGCCCGCGGCAATGGCTTAGCCGCATCCGGGAACCAGCGTGCATACAGGTTGATGGTCAGCATGTAGCCCAGCGCTGCCAGAACCCCCGGCACCAACGCGGCGATGAACAGCTTGGCAATGTTCTGCTCCGTCAGGATGGCATAGATCACCAGGATCACCGACGGGGGGATCAGGATGCCCAAGGTACCCCCAGCGGCCAGGGCACCGGTGGCCAACGCACCAGAATAGCCCAGTCGCTTCATCTCCGGCAGGGCCACCTGGCCCATGGTGGCGGCTGTCGCCAAGCTTGACCCGCAGATGGCCCCAAAGCCCGCACAGGCCCCCACGGATGCCAAGGCCACCCCGCCCCGCTTGTGGCCCAGAAACGCCTCTGCGGCCTTGAACAGGGCCCGGCTCATGCCGCCTTTGGTGGCAAACTGCCCCATCAACAAGAACAGCGGGATGACGCTCAGCGAGTAGCTGGCATAGGTCTCAAAGACCAGGGCGTTCAATTGGAAAAGGATGCCGTTGGGTGTGCCTCGCAAGATCCAGATGCCCAGAAAGCCGACACCAAGCATGGCAGCAGCTAAGGGGACCCGCAAAAAGATCAGCAGCAGCATCAGCGGGAAAGACAGGGCCGCCAGAGCAAGATCACTCATCCCCAGGCCCCCCAAAGGCGGCCACATCTTCATCAGCGGCAATGGGGGTGCCGCCCAGCAGTAAGGCCAGTTCTTCCCCCACTGCCACCAGCGCCGCCAGGATCAGCAGACCGGCACCGGGCAGGCAGAGGGCGTAGCCCACCCAGACCGGCAGTTGCAGGATGAAGGTGGTCTCCATGAAGTAAGGATCGTACTTATCGTTCATGCCCGCCACCAGCCGCCACAGGATCAGGCAGGCCATGGCCAGAAGGCAAACCAGCCCGACCAAGGTGGACAGGCGATGGGTCCGGGAGCTCATCATGCCAGCGAACAGGTCCACGGTGATGTTGCCGCGCTGGATCAGGCACCACGGGGCAAAGCAAAAGAGGGCAAAGGCGCTGGCCCAAGCCACCAGTTCGGTGTCGCCGGGGATGCTGTCCAGGCCCGCGAAGATCAGGTTACGGCCCACGACGCTGATGACCGTCAGCAGGGCGGCAAGGCACAAAACCGCACCGCCCAGAAGGGCAAAACCAGCACACAAAACCCGCGTCAGACGGCTCAGTCTCCGCCCGAGGATCATCACCAAGTCATCCATGGCACCAGCCCAAAAGGCAAGAAGAAGGGAACAGGGGCGGGCCGTGCCGCCCCTGGGAGAGTGGAAATCAAGGGGCCAAGGGGGCAGAGCAACCTTTCGAAAAGCCTGGCCCCTGGCCCCAAATGCTTGCCCCTCCGCCCCTCCCTTGTCGCCCCTTTGAGCGGTATCGATCCAAGGGACGGCCTGCCAAGAGCTGGCCGGAACGGCGGAGGGGTGGGGGTGGTTTAGCTGCCGGCCAATGCGCTTCAGTCAGCGCTGTATTGCGCCAGCAGCGCCTTGGCATCTGCCAACAGGGCCGCCCCATCGATGCCGCGATCGGTCATTTCCTGCACCCACCCGGCGGCGATCTCTTCCCCCTTGGCCCGCCAACGGGCGGTTTCCTCGGCGGTGAGTTCAACGATGGTGTTGCCCGCCTCGGCCGTGACACGGCGCCCGATGACGTCCACTTCGTCCATCGCCCGGCCCAACATGGCGGCCGTTTCGATCCCGGAGTGGGCATCGATCACCGCTTTCAGGTCATCCGGCAGGCTATCGTAGGAATCCTTGTTCATGGCGAAGACAAAGGTGGCGGTGTACAGGCCACGATCACCACCGACGCCGGTGCTGGCATCGGTCAATTCAGAGATCTTCAGCGGCAAGGTGACTTCCCACGGGATCACGGCCCCGTCGATCACGCCTTTGGACAGGTTCTCCGGCACAGCCGGCACCGGCATGCCCACGGGGCTGGCGCCCATGGCCTCCAAGAAGCGGGTAACGATGCGGGTGGGGCCACGCAGGGTTTTGCCTTGCAGGTCCTCCATGGTGCGGATGGCCTCTCCACGGACGTGGATCAGGCCGGGACCGTGGGTGTGCACCGCAATCAGTTTGACGTCGGCGAACTCATCCATGGCGTTCTTTTCGACATAGGCATGGAACGCTTGGCTGGTCTGCTCCCCGGTGGTAACCATGAAGGGCAGCTCAAAGGCCTCCGCCTTTGGAAAACGCCCCGGCGTATAGCCCAAAACCGTCCAGGTCAGGTCCACCACACCATTGGCCACCTGGCCATAAAGCTGCGGCGGGGCGCCGCCCAACTGCATGGAGGGATAGTGTTCCACCTTGATGCGCCCGCCGGAGGCCTCCTCCACCATGTTGCCCCACGGGACAAGCCCGCGGGACGGAATGGCAGCCTGGGCCGGCAGCATCTGATGCAGACGCAGCGTGACCTCCTGCGCTTGCACGGCGACGCTGCCGACCAGGGTTAGGCCGGCAACGGCCAGCGCGCATGTGGCATTCTTCAGGTGAGTGAACATTCAGACGTCTCCCTTGATGGTTTTTGGTTGGGCGGTGGAGGCCGGAAGGCGGCCAAAGAAGAAGGGGGAGGGCACGGGCCGGCTCAACGCCAGACGGTGTTGGCCACGGCGACCAGGCGTTCAACCTTCGCCCATTGCTGCGCTTCGGTGAGGTCGTTGCCATATTCGCTGGAGGAGAAGCCACACTGTGGGCTCAGCGCCAACTGGTCCAGGGGCAGGAATTGCGCGGCCTCCTCGATACGGGTGATCAGCTCTGCCTCACTCTCCAGGGCGCCCCGCTTGGAGGTCATCAGCCCCAGAACCACCAGCTTGCCGGAGGGGACATGGCGCAGTGGGGCAAAATCCCCTGACCGCTCGTCATCATACTCCAGAAAGAAGGCATCGACGGCCAGTTCGTTGAACAGGATTTCCGCCACGGGCTCATAGCCCCCTTCGGCAACCCATGCGCTCTTGAAATTGCCGCGGCACAAATGGATGGCAGCGATCATGTCCGCTGGCTTTTCAGCCAGGCTGGCATTGATCAGCGCGCAATAGCGGCGGGTGAGCGCGTCCGGGTCATCCCCACGGTCAGCCGTCTTTTGGCGAAGCGCCGGGTCGCAGAGATAGGCCAGATTGGTGTCGTCCAACTGGATGTAGCGGCAGCCGCGCCGCGCCAGGTCGGCAATCTCAGCCCTGAAGGCGGCGGCAAGATCGTCGTAGAAGCCCTCAAGGTCTGGATAGGTTGCGGCATCAATGGCGTCCCGCCCGCCACGGAAGTGCAACATGGTGGGGGACGGGATGCAGACCTTGGGGGTCTGGGTTACCACAGCAGACAATGCCTCAAAATCAGCCCCCTGGATGGACCCCCGGTGCCGAACCGGCCCGACCACATGCAGGGTTGGCGGTGCGTAGCCCACTTCGGTCCCATCTTGTTTGCGGAAGGTGCTGGTGAAGGTGCCCTGCCGCACCTCGATACCCTCCAGTTTCTCCAAAAAGTCCACGTGGAACAGGTGGCGACGGAACTCCCCATCAGTGATGGCCCGCAGGCCCGCTGCCTCCTGATGGCGCACCACCGCGGCAATGCAGTCATCCTCTATGGCACGCAGACCTTCCTGATCGAGGGTGCCAGAAGCATAGGCCTCCCGCGCGTCACGCAGGCGCTGGGGGCGCAGGAAACTGCCGACATGGTCGGCGCGGGAAGGGAGCATGAGGGTCATTGCAGTGAACCGAACGCTGGAGCCAACAGGGGGGCGTGGGAAGGGAGGGCGGTGGGGAAGAAGGTAGTGGGGAAGAACGCAGCGGGGGAGAGCCCTACAGGGGAGAGGGATACAGGAAAGAGGGTTGCGGTCATGGCGCCCCTCCCGTTGCTTGGTCCCCGAACGGCGCAGGGGACAAGATACCCCTGGCATCCTGTACCGCCCGGTCGATCAGGGTATCCACCGCAAGGCCCGCAGCGCTTTCCGGCGTTGGCCAGACCAGGGGGATGGGTTTGCCCGCAGGCAATGCCTCCCGTACAGCCTGAGCCAGGTCAGCGGGGCGCTGCGCCGCCACCGTCTTCACCAGAGCCTGCGCGTCGGCCCGGGACCACCCGGCCTCGGCCAGCGCAAAACTCAGCGCCTCCGCCAGGATGGCGCCACCGGACAGGGCGAGAGTAGCAGCCATCCGCGCGGCGTCCGGCTTGAGACCAGGCAGCACGCTGGCCGCCACCTGTGCGGCGCCGGCGGTCCCGGCCACCAGCGGTGCCAGGGCCTGCCATTCGCTGAGCCAAGCCGCACCGTCGCGTTCCAGCGACCAGAGAGCCGATTGGGCAACAGCCGCGGCCTGGGCCGGTGCCAGCCGACCCTGAGCGGCCAGGACCCCCGGCTGCACCGGATTCTGCTTTTGCGGCATCGTGGATGAGCCCCCTGTCTGGGCGAGCCGAACCTCCGCCACCTCCGTGCTGGTGAGCACGGCCAGATCGACGCCGATCCGCCCCAGCGCGAGGCTGAGTTGCGCGCACCAGTGGGCGATTTCAACAATCCGGTCACGGCTGCCATGCCACGGTGGCGCCGGTGTCAGCCCCAGATGGCGGGCCAAGGCGTCCCCCACGGCGGGTCCCTTGTCGGCCATGGCCGAAAGGGTACCGGCAGCACCCCCCAGTTGGACCGCCAGGCACCGCTGCTTGAGGGCCGGCAGGGCCTCCAGGCTGCGGATCAAAGGCCCCATCCATTGGGCGCAGACCAGGCCAAATCGGGTCGGCACCGCCTGCTGGCCCCAGGTCCGCGCCACCATGGCCGTGTGGCGATGGTGCTCAGCCAACGCGGCCAGGGCTTCCAACGCCTGGCGCGTTCGCTCCTCCGTCAGGCTCAACACCTGCCCCAGGCGCAGCATCAAGCCTGTGTCGATGATGTCCTGACTGGTGGCCCCCCAATGCAGAAACTGGGCCAGATCATCCGGCAAACGGTCGCGCAACGCCGCCAGCAGCGCTGGCACGCCGACCGCGGACTGGCTGACCCCGACTGCCACCGTTTCCACCTCCACAGTGATCTCGCAGAGCGCCTGTGCCAAACGCTGTCCGCGGTCCCGCGGGATCAGGCCCACATCCGCCTGGGCCCGGGCCAAGGCGCTTTCCACCAGGATCCAACTGGCCACAATGGCCCGGTCCCCCAGGATGGCGCTGGCGTCCCCCGTCCCGAACAACCCGGCATGCAGTAGGCTCATGCTGCGGCCTCACCGGCAGGGGGCAGGC
>CAZCBM010000031.1:0-18370 GCA_964496805.1 uncultured Rhodospirillales bacterium
GCGGTGAAGGCCCGTCTGGCGGTCAATCCCCGCGGCTTGGTTCCTGCGCGCACCCAAGGTCTCGGGCCACAGGGGCTGGTGGGCCTCTTTGCGGAGCAGGCGGAGGCGGTGCAGGCCACCGTCTTGCGGTCCGATCCCGGCACCGTGGGGCAGGTTCTGGCCGCCTATCTGGCCCAGCAGGGCCAGCCGCTCACCGTGCGTCAGGCGCCGGACCCGGAACTGGCGTCCTACGACCTCTCCGGGCTCAGCCTAGTTCCCGGCTTGCCAGACCCCACGGAGTCGGTGGCGCTGACGGGCGCGGCCTTTGGCATTGCGGAGACGGGGACCCTGATGATGCTCAGTGGGCCAACCCATCCGGTGGGGTTCAACTTTCTGGCCGACACCCATCTGGTGGTGCTGCCAGAAACACGGGTTCTGGCCAGCTATGAAGATGCCTGGGATGCGGTCAAGCAGCAGGCCGGCCAGGCGTTTCCGTCCCGGACGGTGAACCTGATCACCGGGCCCTCCCGCACCGCCGATGTGGAGCAGAAGCTGGAACTGGGGGCCCATGGTCCGCGACGACTGGCCATTGTGCTGGTCAGCGGCTGACCGGGCGCTTATGTGAAGGGCTGTCCGTTTGCCCTTGCCGCCCTTCTGTCGCTCTTGCCATGTCGTCCCGTTCGCGTCGCCGCACCACCACCGAGGCGGAGCGCCAACTGTTCCGCGAAGTGCTGGGGCAGGCTGAGCGGCTCACCCCCACCCGTGTGGCCTCCGGTGCCACGACGCCGGGCGCTGGACCGTCCCTGGGGCGCGCCGGTCCCGTCGCCGCGGCCAAACCTGCCGCTCCATCACCGCCGCCTGCGGCCCAAACAGCCACCGCCATCCCTGACCGGCCCCGTCTGCCGGCGCACTTTACGATTGGGTCCAAGGCCAAGGGCTTGGGGCAGGCCAGTGGTCATGGCCGCAGCGGCCCGCCCTCCC
Organism: uncultured Rhodospirillales bacterium; assembly: GCA_964496805.1. Lineage (GTDB taxonomy): Bacteria > Pseudomonadota > Alphaproteobacteria > CAZCBM01 > CAZCBM01 > CAZCBM01. The sequence continues at coordinate 961 of CAZCBM010000031.1, forward strand.
CCGCGCCTGTGCGGGATCCCAAGGCCCGGGGCACCCCCGGTGTGGACCGGCAGAGTGATCGCCGCTTGCGCCAGGGAAAGAAGGAGATTGAAGGCCGCATCGACCTGCACGGCATGACCGTTGCCCGCGCCCGCCAAGCCCTGACCCTGTTCCTGCTCAGCAGTCACAGTCAGGGGCGCCGAACCGTCCTGGTGATCACCGGCAAGGGCAAGCTGTTTGATGCCGAAAGCGGCAAGATCAAGCGCGCGCTGCCGGCTTGGTTGGCCGAGTCGCCCCTGGATCGTGTGGTTGTGAACGTGGCACAGGCCCAGATCAGCGATGGCGGCGAGGGGGCGGTTTACATCCACCTGCGGCGTCACCGGGCCGGGGGCAAAAGCCGATGAGCGGCTGTAAGACCCGTCTAGATCAGGCCATGGTGGACCGCGGCATGGCCCGGTCCCGCGCCCGGGCGCAGGAGATCATCGCCCAGGGGCTGGTGCTGGTGGATGGGGTGCCGGCGCGCAAGGCCAGCCAGGGCGTAGCGGAGGAGGCGGTGCTGAGCCTGTCCGGCCCGGACCATCCTTGGGTCAGCCGCGCGGCGTTGAAACTCGTCGCGGCGCTGGACACCTGCCCGGACATTCCTGTGGGGCAGCGGGTCGCGCTGGATCTGGGTGCCTCCACCGGCGGCTTCACCCAGGTGCTGCGTGCCCGTGGCGCGCGGCTGGTTCATGCCGTCGATGTGGGGCATGGACAGATCCACCCCGACGTGGCCGCCGATCCTGGTGTCCGGGTCCGTGAGGGGACCGATGTCCGGTCGCTGACGTCCCAGGACCTTGTTCCGGCCCCGCACCTGGTGACCGCCGACCTTAGTTTCATCGGGCTGGACAAAGCATTGCCCGTGCCCTTGGGGTTAGTGGATCCCGCCGAGCCAGGATGGTTGATCGCCCTCATCAAGCCGCAGTTCCAATTGGAGCGTGCCGATATCGGCAAGGGCGGGATTGTGCGGAATCCGGAGGCGGTGGCGCGGGCCAACGCAAAAGTCTGCGCCTGTGTGGAGGCGTTGGGATGGCGGGTGCAGCACCTGCTACCCAGCCCCGTGACCGGCAGCGATGGCAACACCGAGTCCCTGCTGATCGCATACCGTAAGGCAGCGGGCAGCTAAAGCGCATCACGGCTGGATAGAGTCTGCACCAGCCCCACGCCCCCACCCACTGGGACGATACTGCCGTGGGTGGCCGGGTGGGGGCGTTGGGTGGTCAAGGAAGGTCGGACGGGCCCTAAAGCATAGGCCCGCAGCGTGGCAACGCCACAGAGGGGGGCCTACGCTCTGGGCGGTTCAGGCGCGGAAGGCGTCGGCGTAGTTCTTGGGGGGGATCCGGCGCGCCCGCGGCTGGCGGACCACATAGTCCCAGCCGTGCTTCTTGGCGAAGGCCACGGCCTCCTCACTGCTGTCGAACGGGATGCGCACCTGATTCAGGGTATCGCCGCTGGCGATCCAGCCCATCAGCGGTTCCGGTACGCGGGCCGACTCCAAATCATATTCCAAGACCCAGTCCTTGGTCTTGCCGCGGCCGGACTGCATGGAGGTCTTGGCGGGCTTGTAGATGCGCACACGGGGCATGGCGCTCCCTTTCTTCGGCAACAGGTGCATCGGTGGACATCAGGTCCTGGACACGGACCGTCACGGGGTACCCAGACTGTCACAGCATAGGCTGACCGTCATGGAATGGCCCGATGGTCGGGGCGCCCGGATTTGAACCGGGGACCTCCAGTACCCAAAACTGGCGCGCTACCAAGCTGCGCTACGCCCCGACAGGCCTGCCCCGACAGGCAGCGGCAGTGCGATGGGTTGTATCTGAGCACGTCGGCAACGGCAAGGCGCTCAATGGGGGCCGAGCGCCGCAGCAAGGCCAAGCTGGCCCCCCACGGGAGCAGCATCGCAAGGGGGTGCCGGCCAAAGGTACGCCAGGAGGGGGAGCGGGCCACCGTTTCGTCTTTGCCGCGCACAGCACTCAAAAACCGTGCAGCGACCAGGGATCCTGCCGGGGTCGAGCGGGTAAAAGGCGCGGGCTCAATAGGTCCGCAGCAACGGATGACGGACCCGGTCCCCCACCCTGAGCCCCAACTGCCGGCTGAGCCCGCCGTTGATCTCTAGCACACCGGTCACCGGCCCACCGGAGGGGCGGGTCTCCTCCGACAGCGGCGGGACGTTCTCGTGGATGCGGCGGATTCGGCCATCGGGGGCGATGAAGATGATATCCAAGGGGATCAGGGTGTTCCGCATCCAGAACCCAGTGCTATGGGGCGGTTTGCCGGTGAACAGCATCCCTTGCCCCGGCGGCATGGACTGGCGGAACATCAGCCCGCGGGCCCATTCCTCGGTGCTGATGGCAAGCTCGATCGCAAAGCTGGCGGTGCGCCCGTCTGCGGTGGTGATGGTCAGCGGCTCCGGATGGGTCTGCCCCCAGGGGACCGCACGGTTCGGTGCCGGTTGCGGGGTTGGCAGAGCGGCCTGAGCGGCCAGCGGACCAGCGGTGCCTGCCAGGATCAACAGGACACACAGTAGGGCACGGATCATGGTGTCGGCTCCTTCGGGGGCGTCGTGTCTGGGCGGTGGGAGGCGGCGGCGGCGGAGGGTGCCTCAGCCTGGGCTGTGGGGAGGCCTTCAGCCGCACCGTCATCTGTGGAGGTACCCCCGTGGGCGGCTGTCGGATCGTCTGTGGGAGCGGCCGTGGGGGCGTCTGTCGGATCGTGTGTGGTATCGTCCGGAGCGCCCTCGAACTCCCGCATGGCTTCGTCCAGATGAGCGTAGGCGGCCAGTTTGGCCTTTGCACGGGCCTTCGGGTCCTCCGGCAGGTCCGGCAATTCATCGGCCATATCGTCGGCCATTTGGGCCACGGTGCTGCCCTGATGCTGCTCGCGAAACCGCTCTTCACTGCGGCGCATCAACCGCAGGGTAAGCCACATCAGGGCCAACGCCGCCAGCACCCCCAGGATGCCCCAGCGAACGGTGTTCTGTAGGTCTGCGGTGCCCTCAACCATGGCGACCCTTCCTCCGGGCGGCTACCTCTGGAGCACCGTTGGCTGCGGCGATACCACCGGGGGCCGTCTGCGGTGCAATCCTTATGATGTCTGAAGCGGTTGGGTGTTTCCACCCGACATGTAATCGCTTGAGCGCGTTTTCCCGTGAGGCTGGCCCATCCTCGCCCCGCTTCTGGCCCCGCTTGCGGCCCCTCTGGCCGGTTCCCCCCATGCGCCAATGCTGACGTGGATCGTCGCCAGAAGGGAGATCAGAGACGGCAGGCCCCCAATGTGCCAAGCGCAGGCCTGAGTCGTTTATCGGTGATGGCTCAGCGCCACAGCGCTGTTCCATAGGCATAGGCTTCCACGGTCGAGGCGCGGCCGTTGGGGTTTGAGCCGATGATGCTGGTCTCCACCCGCAGGCAGCAGATCTCGTCGGCCCCTTTGGCCTCCTCCTTCATTCGCAGGACGGCCTCCCGCCGGGCCCGGTCGATGGCGCTTTCGAACACCCAGACCCGTCCGCCGAAGATCAGTGCCAGCGAGGCAATAATCTGGCGGAATCGATCAATGCCGATCACGCATTGCCCCGCCACCAGGGCCACCCGCTGCGCCGGTGCGGGATCCAGCGGCCGTTTGGACGAGTGCACCGCAAAGGTGCGGCTGGCGGCTTCCCGCTCCCGCAGGCTTTCCAGGTGCTTGGTCTGGGCACGGTTGCCGAAGATCCAGGCCAGGAAGAACAGGCCCACCGAAGAGCCCAGGGCCAGAAGGACGATGACGATCTCAAAGCCCATGGCCGCTCACTCCACCGTGACGGCGGTGCCGTAGACATAGATCTCTGAGGCGCCGGGGGCTACGGAACTGGTGGCGAAGCGCACATTGATCACCGCATTTGCCCCCAGGCCGCGGGCCTGCTCAATCATCCGCTGAGTGGCTTCCTCCCGCGCTTCGGTCAGCAATTCGGTGTAGGCGCGCATCTCGCCGCCAAAGATGTTCTTGAACCCTGCCAGGATGTCGCGCCCCACATGCTTGGCGCGCACCGTGGAACCGGCCACCACGCCGAAGCTGCGGGTGATGGTGCGGCCGGGCACCACCTCGATATTGGTCAGCAGCATGTCGCTGGTGCGGGCGAGCTGGGTGCTGGTCATGGGTTCGGGCCTCCTGTTACCCAGGCGAGGGCAGCGGGTCTGGAACAGCCCTCCTGCCATGGGGCGAAGGGGTACGCCCAACGGCAGGGGGCTGCAAGGGCGGAAAACAGCCGATGGGGGCGCGTCGGGCGGTATTCTGCGCCGGTCTCAGGCCAGATAGCGATCCAGGATCACCTGAAACAGGGCGCGCAGGCCCATGGCCTCGCCACCTTTGGGGCGGCCGGGCCGGGCCGAGGGGGTCCAGGCATAGACATCCACATGCACCCACGGGGTGGCCGGCGTGACAAACGCCTCCAGAAACAGGGCCGCGTGGATCGCGCCGGCAAAGCTGCCGGACGGAGCGTTGTTCATGTCGGCCACCGCGGATTTCAGCGCGTCGCGATAGCCGGCAAACAGGGGCAGGCGCCACAGCGGGTCCCCCCGGTTCTGGGCGGCGCGGGCAATTTGCGCGGCCAGCGGGTCGTCGTTGCAAAACAGGGCCGGGATGTCCGGCCCCAAGGCCACACGGGCCGCCCCGGTGAGGGTTGCAAAATCGATCACCAAGTCGGGCTCGCCCTCGCAGGCCAGGGCCAAGGCGTCAGCCAGGACCAGCCGACCTTCGGCATCGGTGTTCGTCACCTCCACCGTGGTGCCGGTACGGGTGTTCAGCACATCCCCCGGGCGCATGGCGGCGGGGCCAATGGCGTTCTCCACCGCTGGGATCAGCACCTGCAGGTGAACCGGCAGCCCCGCCCCCATGACCAGGGCAGCCAAGCCCAGGGCGTGGGCCGCGCCCCCCATGTCCTTCTTCATCAACAGCATGGCGCTGGAGGGTTTGATATCCAGCCCGCCGGTATCAAAGCAGACGCCCTTGCCCACCAGGGCCAAGCGCGGCTTGGCGGGATCGCCCCAGGTCAGTTCAATCAGGCGCGGCGCCTGCTCGGCGGCGCGGCCAACGGCGTGGATGGCGGGGAATCCTTCCTCCACCAAGGCCGATCCCTCCACGGTCCGAACCTCCGCCCCATGGGTTACGGCCAGGCGCCGGGCGGCGTCTTCCAGTTCGCCAGGTCCCATGTCGGCGGCGGGGGTATTCACCAGATCCCGAACCAGGCTGATGGCGGCCACCATCCGCAGGACAGCGGCGCGGTCGGTTGCCTCCGGCCACACCAACTTGGCCCCGGGGCTGGGATCTGCCTTCTTGTAGCGGCTGAAGCGGTAGGCGCCGCAGCCGAAGGCCAAGCAGAGGTCGTCGGAGCGCAGCGGCGAGCCTTCCGGCTCATGACGCCAAGCCAGCGCCGGGAGGTCTGAGGCTGCTGCCCCCGCCGCCAGAACGTCGCTACCGTCGCCAATGCCCACCAGCGCCCCCGCGGGCTCGCCCAGCGGGCCTGGCAGGACCAGCGTCTGGCCCGCTCTGGCAGCAAACCCCATGCTGGTGACCCATGCCCTGTGGGCGGCGCCGGCGCCGTCCAGCCAAGCGGACAGCCCGTCGGCACGCAGCACCGTCAGGGGAAGGGCATCATCGCAGGGGTCGAGGAAGCAATCCATGGGGGCAGGGTCCATCAACAACGCGTGTGTGGGGAGGGACTGCTGGCATAAGCGCCGGGGCGGCCGCTGTCGATGGCCTTAGGCTCGATCCCTGCTTCCTTGACCACCCCACCCCTCAGGCGCGACGAAGCCCACGGCTAGGCCAGGGGAGGCGTTTTGGATCAGATCACAGCCCGTCTTTGGCGCAGGTGCCGTCCCCTACCGGCCGGCCCAAAGGCGCCCCGACGCATCCGGGGGAGGGCTGCGCGGGACGGGGCTGGGGCTGCTTGATCCGGGAACGGGCCCCAACCCTTTGCATCAGAAGTCGGTGCAGCGCCCACCCACTTCCCAATCACCGTAGCGCGTGGGCTCTGGCCCGTCCTTGCCCCCTTGCTCGCCCTTTGGCTGCTGGATGTACGCCTGACCGCTGAGACTGGTCTCATCGCCCGTCTTGCGCGAGGGCGCTGGGGAGGGAGGTTCAGGGGTGGTGGGGGTATGGGATGTCTCGGTCATGATGAGCCGCGGATTGGATTGGGTCATAGAAAGCGATGTGGCTGCATAGGATGCCAAGGGCAAGGGGCACGTGGGGCTGGTGCCGGCGGTGACTCCTTCGCCGCGCATCGGAGGCTAAGGCCCTCACGAACTGAGGAAGTGGTATTAAGGTCCCGTTATACGAACAGCCCTACTCTGGTGACCAAACGTGCATCTCCACAGAATGCGTTCCCATGACCAAGACATACAACTTCTCCAGAATGCAACTGTTGCTGGTGGACAATAGCCCGTTCATGCGGGGCACCATCCGCCAGATGTGCCGCAGTTTTGGGTTCCTGGAGATCCTTGAGGCGTCAAATGGTCAGGAAGCGCTGAACCACCTCAACAACAGCGCCATTGATATCGTTTTGTGTGACTGGATGACCGATCCGCTGGACGGGTTCGAGTTGACGCGCCTATTGCGCTCCTCACCCAACAGCCCCAACCCGTTCGTCCCCATCATCATTCTCACCAGCCGGTCGGAGATAACCACGGTCACCAAGGCGCGGGATATCGGGGTCACGGAGTTCCTGGCCAAGCCCATCAGTGCAGAGACCCTGTTGGGCCGGTTGATCCATGTCTGTGAGAAGCCCCGCAGCTTTGTGCGCTGCCCGGGATTCTTTGGCCCGGATCGGCGTCGGCGCACCGACGATGGCGCGAAGCAAGCCGGGGAGCGGCGCGGGCGGGGCAACGGGTCCTCATCCAACCCGCCGCAGGAGCCGGCGCAGGAGGTGGGGTGGGGCCTGTCAGAGGAAGATGTGAACAGGATTCTCTCCGACTGAAGCCGCCCGGTGTTTCTTGTCGCCCGGGCCGAAGCCGGGCTTGATGTTTCCTCCAGCGGTCAACCTCCTGTATGAAGGGGCCAGTCGCCTCCCTTCCTCGTCCTCCTCCCTCCTGAGCACCGGAGCCTGATGCCATGGAACCCTCCGCCATCCTGCCCATCCTGCTGTTGGTCTTTGCCGTCTGGGTGATCTCCAGCATGGTCTTTGTGGTCACCGGTAAGACCGCGGCCATCCTTGAAACCTTCGGTAAACCCCACCTGAAAGCCCGGATGCCGGGGCTGCACTTCAAGAACCCGTGGCCCGTCACGCGGGTGGCGGGCCGCGTGGACCTGCGTCTGACGGAGATTGAGGCGGATGTCAGCGTCAAGACGGCGGACAATGCCTTCATGTCGTTGCCGGTGAAGGTGCAGTACCGCGCCAGCAACCAGCCCCAGGGCGCTGTGCTGGCGTTTTATGAACTGGATAACCCCCAGCAACAGATCAGCAGCTACGTCTTGAACCAAGTTCGTCAGACGGCCAGCGGTCTTGAAATGAGCGAGCTTTACAATAATCGCGACGCCATTGAGCAGCAGGTGGGGGAAACCCTGGCGGAGCGGTTTGAGCACTTTGGTTATTACATCGAAAATGTGCTGGTGGATGAACCTCAGCCGAGTATCGAGGTGCGGGATGCCTTCAACAAGGTGATCGCCTCCAAGCGCGCCAAGGAGGCGGCGGAGAACGAGGCAGAGGCCGAGCGCATCCGCCTGGTGGGGACCGCCAAGGCCGAAGCAGAAAGTAAGAAACTCCAAGGTCAGGGTATGGCGCAGATGCGTCAGGCCATTGCCGAGGGGCTGGAGAACGCCATGGAAACCATGAAGAAGGCCGGCCTCTCCTCCTCTGATGCCATCATGCTGTTGAATGAGACCAACCGACTGGACACCATCACCAACGCTGCGGCCCATGGCAATCTCGTGCTGATGGACATCCGCAGCCAGGACACCGCCGATATGGCCAAGATTGTCACCGGGGTGCGCTCTGGCGACATTGGCAGCCATGGCGGTGGCAGTGCACCGGTACCTCAGGGCAGTGTCCCTCCCCAGGGCGGCATTCCCTGGGGCTGAGAGGGGGCTGAAGGGGTTAAAGCCTGTCCCACCGACCTTGACCACCCCACGGCCCCCACCTGGCCCCCCAATGGGAGTATCATCGCAATGGGTGGCCGGCCAAAGGTACGTCAGGAGGGGGCGTGGGGCTGGTGCTGACCCCGCCTTGGCGCAACGTGCGATAGCCCGCGAGGCGGGTGGGCAACCGAACCCTCAGCAAAAAGCCGCCCTTTTGGGCGGCTTTTTTTACCTCGACCGAGCGGCGGCCCCGACTGAGCAGCATCGCAGGCTGGCGCGTGACGTTGATCCCCTTGACCACGAACGGGGCCTTGCCCGGCGCATAGCCCCCATCATCGTTCGGTGGACTGAATGAGAGCCCGTCTTCAGCGCAGGGTGCGGAAGGGGCTGGGGGCCAAGGCTGGGGCCGGCGTGGGCGCGGCCTTGGGGGCCACAGCGTCCTGGTCGCTGCTGGGGGCGCCCATGTCCATGCGCTGCTTCAAGTGGGGGAAGAAGGTCTCCAGACCGTCCTGAACAGCCGCCGCCCCGGTTTCCTGCGAGCGGTGGATGCGGCTGGTGCGCGGCAGGGCTGCCTTCAGGCTGTCATGGGCATTGCCCATCATCACCGCCTTGTAGCCATGGGTCAGCATCTCATAGTCATTCATGCTGTCGCCCGCGGTGAGCACTTTCTGATTGATATCCTTGGGGCTGAGGCCGGCTGCGCTCAGGGTGCGTTGAATGGCGGTGGCCTTGTCCACACCCTGGGGCAGGACATCTAAGATGAAGCCATGGCTGACCACGGTGTTGACGCCCGCCTTCTCTTCCAGTTCCCGGGCCACCTCCTCGATGGGGCGGTCCATGCTGTGCTGGTCGTAGTGATAGACCCGGTGGGCGCCGCCGCCCGCCTCATCAAACAGGCTCACGCCCTGGGTCTGCGACAGCAGCGACTGGGCCTTGGGCCATGCTTCGTCCCAGTTGCCTTCCATCTGGCGCTGCACGGCCGGGATCACCTCCTGAGTGGTGCCGTCGGCCACCCGGCCGCCCACACTGGTGATCAGCACGTCGGGGGTGGGCAGACGAACCTCGCCCTCATGGGGATCGCGGTCATGGCTGTATTTGGGATCAAAGGGCGTTGCCGGATCCAGATGGGCAAAGCCCTCCTGCGTGCGACCGGTGACAAACACCAGCCCGATCCGATCGCGGTTCTGTTCCACAAAATCATACAGGCGCTGCCGCTCCTCCTTGGTGCCGCCCAAGAAAGTACCGTCCAGATCGGTGCACAGAATGACATCCTTGTCTTTCAGGCTGGCGAGGGAGGCTGGGATCTGGGGATCGGTGGGCATGACAGCGGGCTCCGGCAGCGGGACCACAAGGGGCGAGAGGGTCAAGCGACCATCCAACCGCCTCAGGGATTGGGATTGTCACACCTTCGTCGGTTGTCTGCGGGCTGTTCGGGGCCTCGCCGGAACCAAAGGTGTTCTCGCGCAGGGTGCGCGTCGTCGGGGGGCGTTTCCCGCCCGCTCTCCCCTCCCTTAACCTATTCAGGCGCGCAATGCGGCCTGTTTGGCGCCAGGGACCGGGGCGGCCGGGCAGAACGGAAACCGTTCCAGGCAGTTTCCTCAAACAAGCCCACCTTGGCCCAGATGGGCGAAAGGGGGAAGGGGCCTGAGGCGCGCCAAGGATCGCTGGACTGCATCCTCGGGAAGGGCGGGTGGATGTCGCAACTGGACCTTGACCCGCCTGGGTCCGACAGATACGCGGGCTCAGACGTGCGTAAGGGCTCTGATTGGCGTCTCCCCTTGGTTGAGGGGGCCTCCCTTGGTCGGCCGGGGGATCCGGTGCCCGTTGTTGCCCTGCTCCCCGCTCTCCCGCACAAAAGGGCCGCTTCGCCCCATGGCCACGATCCGCCTGTATCTGCTGCCCGTCTCCCCCCTGCTGGTCAGCCTGCTGATCCTTCATGTGGGCCACTCCCTGACCTATGCCACGATCCCCTTGGCGGTCCGGGCGCTGGACGACAGCGCCCTGCTGACGGGTCTCGTGGGGGCCGGGTTCTTCCTGGGGTTTGCCATTGGCAGCCAGGTGGCTGTGCGGCTGGTGGGCCGGGTTGGCCACATCCGGGTTTTCGCCGCCGGCGCCGCAGCCTACGCTGCCATGACCCTGGTCGCGCCCATCGCCGACTCCGTGCCCCTGTGGCTGCTTTCCCGCACCGCCGCAGGTTTTGCCTATGCCATGCTGGTCACCATTTCCGAGGCCTGGTTGAGCCAGAAGTCTGATGCCAACAGCCGCGGCGTTATCCTCTCGGCCTATATCTTTACCATCTCTGTGGCGTTCATTGGCGGCCAGTTCACGTTGCCGCTGTTCAGCGAGATCGCGCTCCCGGTCTTTGTGCTGATCGGGGTGAGCATGTGCATTGCGCTGTTGCCCCTGACCCTGTCCACCACGGCCGCGCCGGAGGCGCTGCCCAGTGAGCGCTATAGCTTGATCCGGCTCTATCGGGCCTCCCCTCTGGGGATGGTGGGCTGCCTGGCTTCCGGCGCGCTGATTTCCGCCTTTCTGTCCTTTGGCCCCTTGGTGGCGGACCCCGATGCTGTGGGCACGGAGGTGGATACTGCCCGGGTGGGGACGTTCATGGCGGCCTTCTTCATCGGTTCAGTGGTGTTGCAGATGCCCATCGGCCGCCTGACCGATCGCTTTGACCGGCGATCCGTCTTCCTGGTTCTGGCCGCGACGGCCGGGGGCATTACGGCGTTCCTGGGGTTTGCGGCCCAATTGTCCGAGGTACTGCTGCTGCTCCTGGTGGGGTTGGCGGGCGGCATCTTCTCCGGGCACTATCCTACGGCCATTGCCCACACCAATGACTTTATCGAGGATGCTGACCGGGTGCCGGCGGCGGCGGCCTGCGTTCTGGCCTATGGGGTCGGATCGGTTGTCGGTCCGCTGGTGACCAGCGCTTTCGTCAACGCCATGGGCATCGGCGGATACTATATGGCAAGCCTCAGCGTCTCCATTGGGTTGGTGGTCTTCATCCTCTATCGGATGACCCGCCGCGCCTCGATCCCGCTGGAGGAGCAGGGGGAGAGCGTTGCGTTCGCGGGTTCCCCCACGGCGTTCGTCACGGGTTTGGATCCCTATGCGGAGACCGAAGAGCAATTGCTTCTGGACCTGCAGTTCGAAGATGGGCGCGCTGCCTGATCCAAGGATGGCCGCTGCACGCACAGAAGGCACCGGCACGCCTGATCCAGGCAGTGTCTTGGCCCTTCACAGGCTCTTCAGCATTTGAGCGGTATCCTGGGCATAAGTTTCCCCCCAATCCCCCGGGGCTGTGTCCCATGCCTTTGTTTCGTGTCCCCCGTCGCTTGCCCCTGCTGGCCCTCCTGAGCCTGCTGGCCTGTGCGCTGCTGCCCGGTCAGGCAGCGGCCATGGAGGTGCTGGACCGTGAAGCCTTCACCGGTGGACTGCGGGATGCGTTGTTCAGCTGGCGCCATCTGGTGGCTGGTTTGGCCATCGGTCTTTGGGCCAGCCAATTGGGCGAGCGCTCGGTGTGGCAGATCCCCGTTGCTTACATCTTTGGCTTTATGATCACCGTGGCCGTTCTGATGGGCGGGCTGGAGGTGCCAGGCGGCTTTAGCTGGGGTGTGTCTGTGTTGCTGATCGCCCTGGGGGTGCTGATGGCCGCACAGATGAGCGTGCCCACCCTGGCCGCGGTGCTGATCGCGCTGTTTGGTGGGGCCGCTCAGGGCTACGCCGATTTCGGCAGCGTCTATGCTGCCCATGTCCTGTCCGGCGGTGAGCAGAAGGAACTGATTGCCGCCCTGTTTGGGATCGCCTCTGCCATGTTCATGTTGGTGGTGGGCGGCATCGGGGCGTCGGTGATGATGCGCTCCGCTGCCACCGAGGCCAGCGTCCGGGTCGCAGGGGTTGCCATGGCGGTGGCTGGGCTGCTGCTGCTGGATTTCATCTCCATCCAGATGTAACGGCCCGGACTGGGGCCACCGGCTGCCCACCAAAGGGGCTGACAAGCGGGCCTGGTTTGGGGCAACAGGGGCCATCTTGACCGCTTGCCCCAACCGGACCCATCCCATCATGCCCAGCCTGCGCGCCACCGTTGAGTCCCTCCTGCAGGACGCCGCCCAGTCCCTGGGGCTGGACCCCGCCCTTGCTGTGGCCGACGTCTCCAAGCGCCCTGACCTGTGTCAGTTTCAATCCAACATTGCCATGCGCTGCGCCAAGGCCGCCCGGCGCAAGCCCCAGGATCTGGCCGCCGATCTGGCCGCAGCCCTGCAGACGCACCCCGGGATCAGCGCGGATGTTGCTGGACCGGGGTTTCTGAACATCACCCTGGACGATGAACGCTTGGCGGCGCTGGTGGGGACCCTGGCCGGTGATGACCGCGCCGGCACCACAGAAGGTGCCGAGCCCCAGAAGGTGTTGATCGACTATGGCGGCCCCAATGTCGCCAAGAGCATGCATGTGGGCCATCTGCGGTCCAGCATCCTGGGGGAGAGCCTCAAGCGCGTGGCACGGTTCCTGGGGCATCAGGTGGAGGGTGATATTCATCTGGGGGACTGGGGCTTGCCCATGGGCTTGCTGATCGTCCAGATCCGCGCCGACCACCCGGACCTGCCCTATTTCCAGGAGGGCCATGAAGGACCTTTCCCCGCCGACAGCCCCGTGAGCCTGGAGGATCTGGAGCGCCTCTATCCCCTGGCGTCCGCCCGATCCAAGGAGGATGAGGCGTTCCGGGCCGAGGCCGGTCGCGCCACAGCCGCGTTGCAGGCTGGCCATCCCGGCTATCGGGCCTTGTGGGAACACTTCATGACCGCCACGCGGACCGCCCTGGAAGCCAACTTCGCCAGCCTGGAGGTGCGATTTGAGCTGTGGCGGGGGGAGAGCACGGTCAATGAGCGGCTTGCCCCCATGATCCAGCGGCTGATCACCGCTGGCATCGTGGAGGAGGATCAGGGGGCAAAGATCATCCGTGTCGCCCGGGAGGACGACAAGACCGAAATCCCGCCGCTGATCCTGGAAAAGCGCGACGGCGGCGCGCTCTATTCCACCACGGATTTGGCCACCATCGAGCAACGGGCGGAGGAAGGGTATCAGCATCTGGTCTATGTTGTGGACCAGCGCCAGCATTTGCATTTCGAGCAAGTGTTTCGCGCTGCCGGGGCTGGCGGGTTGGATCAGGGCAGCGCCGGGCCTCTGGCCTTTGACTTCGTCGGCTTTGGCACCATCAACGGACCCGATGGCAAGCCGTTCAAGACTCGCGCCGGTGGGGTGATGAAGCTGGCGGACCTGATCGCCATGGCCGAGGAGGCCGCCCGCGCGCGCCTTGCCGAAGGCCAGGAGGAGCGGGGCGGGGAGGCCCTGGACCCGGTGGAGCAGGCCCAGGTGGTGCGGGCGGTGGCGCTGGCGGCGATCAAGTTCGCTGATCTCTCCAATCAGCGCCTGACCAACTATGTTTTCGACCTGGATCGCTTCATGCGGTTTGAGGGGCGCACGGGTCCCTATCTGCTGTATGCCGCGGTGCGGATCAAAAGCATCCTGCGCCGGGCGGCGACGGAGGCGGTGGGGCCGGGGGAGATCCTGGCCAGCCCCATGGAGGGGGCGGAGCGGGCGCTGCTGTTGGAACTGGGGAAGTTTCCCGATGCGGTCTCCGGCTGCTGGCGGGGCTACGCCCCTCACATCCTGTGCGACCATGCCTATGAGCTGAGCCAAGTATTCAGCCGGTTTTACCACGACTGCCCGGTACTGGCGGCGGAGGATAGCGGGGTCCGCGCGTCGCGCCTGGCGATGGTGGCCGCAGTGGGCCGGCAGTTGGACCTGATCCTGGGCCTGTTGGGCATTCCTGTGCCGGAGCGCATGTAGACGGGGCAGATCCGGTTTCTGCGGCGGCACGGATCGTGGGAGCACGCGGCCGCTTCTCAGATCAAGATCCTGCACCCAAGATCCTGCACCCAAGATCCTACACCGTGGAGCGGAGAACCCTGAAGGAACACTCCGCGGAGGGGATCAGCCGAGCGCGCCCCAGCACGCTACAGCCGGGGCACCGATTTGGACCGGGTGTCCTCTGCCGTAGACGGCCGTCGGTGAGCCGCCGCTGCTGAGTGTTCCCCGCCGTCGAGGGTTCCCCCAAGACGTTTGCGGGTCAGGCTGGTTTATCCGTTCCGTTCTTGCCTGCCCAAGTCGGGGGTGCAGGCCTTGAGGGGGGGGGCTGGGCCTTGCGGTGCTAATGGTCACCGGCTCACCGGCTCATCGGCCCCCGGCGCGGGGGGCTATTCTTGGCGAAAGGCCCGGCAATGGATGGCTAGGCGGCCGCTGACATCGGTGGCCACCTGGGGCTCCAACTTGCCTAGCAGGCTGGCGGCGGACTCCCCAGCGGTGATCTGGACCGGGTCCAGGGCAAAGCCCGATGGGAACAGGGCCACACAGATATGCCCGGCCGCACTGCCCGGGGCCAGGGACATGATCCGGGCGGCCCCTGCCTCCAGGGTAAAACTCCGTGGCTGGGCAAGGCGGCCATCAGGCCCAGACAGGAACGTCAGCCCAGGCAACGTGCCCTGCAACGTTGTCTCCAGTTCGATAAAGATGAACCCTGATGCCGGTACGGACTCCCCGGTCACCGTGCTGAAATCGTCGGATACGTTGAACATCCGGATCGCCGCGTCAAATCCAAGCGGGCTCTGGCCGACGAAATCCGTTGGCGTCAGGGCCGGTGCGGCCACCGTGGGCACAGCAGTCGGGGCGACGGTTGGCGCAACGGTTGGCACAACGGTGGGGGTGGGCGTTGACGGCGGGGCCGGAGTCGGCGCTGGGGGGGGCTGACGCACCAGCACGGTCACCATGGCGGCATCGCGACCGCCACGCCCGTCCAAGGCTTCCACCTGGAAGGTATCCCGGCCAGCAAAGCCCTGATAGGGGCGATAGCGGATGGTGCCATCCACCCGCACTTCCGCCTCCCCCGACTGGGGAGAGGTCCGCAGGCGGACGGTAACGCTATCCCCGTCGGGATCGCTGGCTTGCAGCTGGCCGGTCACGTCTTGGCCGGCCGTGCCCAGCAATTGCAGCGGGATCAGCACCGGGGGCTGGTTGGCATTGGTCACGGCCACGGTCACGGTGGCCACGCTGCGGCCACCGCGGCCGTCGTCCACTTCGACGGTGAAACTGTCCGTGCCATCAACCCCGGGCCGGGAGCGATACCCCACCGTGCCGTTGGCATCCACGGCCGCTCGCCCCAGGTCGGGTTGCAGGCCAATGGCGAAGGATAGTCGGTCGCCCTCGGCATCCCGCGCCCGCAACCGGCCCGCCACGGCCTCCCTGGTTGCTGTCTCCAGGTGCAGATCGGCCACTTCGGGGGGGGTGTTAGGGTTCACCGTCACGCTGACAGGGATCTCCACGGCGGCGCCAGCCGGGTCGGTGGCGGTCAGGGTCAGGCGCTCGACGCCACTGAAGCCCGGCGCGGGGGTATAGGTGAGGCTAAGGCCTGAGACGCTTGCCCGGCCCCCGGCGTTGGGGGTCGTGGTCACGGCGAGGCTCAGGGGCTCACCCTCGGGATCGGCAGCATCAACCTGGACCACCCGCCGGACCCCCGCACCCGTCTCAAAGCTCAGGGGGGAGGCAACGGGCGGGCGATTGCCGGCAACCACGCTCACCGTCACATCAAACGTCCCACCCCGCCCGTCGCTGATGGTGGCGGAGAAACTGTCGCGACCGGAGAAACTGCGCGGCGCAATCAGGGTGAACCGCCCCGTATCCTCCAGGGTCAGATACAGCGAAGAGGGCGCCTGCTTCTCGGTAAAGGTCAAAGGGTCGCCGTCCGGGTCACCGGCCTCGATACCGCCGGTCATGGTGGCGCCAGGCTGCAAGGTGATCTCAAAATTTCCGCTGCGCGGCGGGCGATTGGGCAAATCACGCACCACGCATTGGTCGTTGCGCCCTGTCATCAGGGCACAAAGATCCCGCGCCCCGCGCTCGCTCAGGGGGCCCGCCACGACGCGCACCATGTCCCGGCCGTCCAGGCTCACGGTCTCCGCCGTGAAGTCCAGTGGGGCCAGTTCGGGGTGCCGACGGCTGGCTTGGGCAAACCGTTGTTCGGCCTGGGGTTGGGAACCGTAGGCACCGATCTGAACGGCGTAGCGTCCATCCGGGTCTTTCTCGATCTCGGGAGGGCGCACGACAACGGTGATGGTGGCCCTGGCCTCAGCGCCCCCTGGATCGGTCAGCGCCAGGACGAACTGGTCCTCCCCGCTGAGACCGGCACGGGGGTCATAGATCACTTGGTCACCGGCAATGGTGACTGGCCCCAGGGCCGCCGCCTCAGCCACCCTCACCCGCAGCGTCTCTCCCTCAGGGTCCCTGCCGGGGACCGGGAAGCGCAGGGTCAAGCCGGTCAGCAGTTCAAAGCGCTGGTCCTCCACCACGGGCCGGCGGTTGGAGACAATGCGGATGGCGCCTTGGACGGGTGGATTGACCCCATCGCTCACGGCAATGATGGCCTCCTCCACCGGCCCGGCGGCGCTGGACAGGGCAAGGCTATAGTCGCCACCTGGCAGCACGTTCAGGGAAACAGGGCCCGTGGCCTCCACCAGAGAGAACCGCAGGCGGTCGCCATCGGGATCATTGGCCTCGAAGCGGCCGGTGCTGGTCTCCCCGGGTTGCGCGGCAATCTCCTCCGGCAGGGCCGGGACGGGGGGACGGTTGGGCCGCGCGAAGGTCCAGGCAGCCAGCAGGCGCGCGGATCGCCCCTCGGCGCCGGTGGCCAGGACGGCAAACTCTTCGGGGCCTTCGGCGTCCGCCGATGCGCCATAGATGACAGAGCCGCTGTTCGAAATCTCAACCGTGCCCTGACGGGGGGCAGAGACCACCTCATAGCGCACGGG
Organism: uncultured Rhodospirillales bacterium; assembly: GCA_964496805.1. Classification (GTDB taxonomy): domain Bacteria; phylum Pseudomonadota; class Alphaproteobacteria; order CAZCBM01; family CAZCBM01; genus CAZCBM01. The sequence goes on from CAZCBM010000031.1 coordinate 17,877, forward strand.
CGCGGTGAAGCGCTGGCCAACCACGCCGAAATCAATGGTGAGCGTTCCGCCGCGGCGGACCACCTCCCCGGGGGAGATGGTGACGCTGACGGTCAAGGTGGCTGTGGCGCCTGCCGGGTCGCTGACCCGCACGGTGAAGACATCCGCACCCGTGGCTTGCTCTGGCAGGCTGTAGCTGAAGCGTCCATCGGCGGCCAAGGTGAGGCTGCCAATGCGCGGACCCACCGCCTGCTCAAAGGTCAAAGCCCCGCCCTCCGGGTCCTCCGCAGCCAGCGTCCCCTCAAAGGTGCTGCCCGCCACCAGCGTCAGATACTCGGTCCGAGCCAGGGGGGGCAGATTGACCGGCGTCGGCGTGGGGGTAGGCGAGGGGCTGGGCGACGGTGACGGACTGGGCGACGGCGACGGACTGGGTGACGGCGAGGGACTGGGCGTCGGTGAAGGGCTGGGCGACGGCGAGGGGCTGGGCGACGGCGAGGGGCTGGGCGACGGCGAGG
>CAZCBM010000032.1:0-4206 GCA_964496805.1 uncultured Rhodospirillales bacterium
GGGCGGCCAAGACCCAGCGCCGCCACCGGGCGGCCAAGACCCAGCGCCGCCTCCGGGCGGCCAAGGATGGAGGACGAAGGAATGATGACGCGTCTTATCGGCGCCCTGATGGTGGCCCTCCTGGTCAGTGTCCAGGCCATGGCTCCGGCGCGGGCGGCGGAACTGTTGGTCTTTGAGGCCCCCGGTTGTCCCTACTGTGAGAAGTGGAATGTTGAGGTGGGGGACGCCTACCCCAAGACGTGGCTGGCGGAGGTCGCGCCAATCCGCCGCATCAACTTGGCTCAGGGTATACCTGATGACCTCAAGGCCGCAGGGTTGCAGGTGCGGTATACGCCCACCTTTGTGGTTTGGCACAACAATCAGGAGGTCGACCGGATCGAAGGCTATGAGTTGGAGGATTTCTTCTGGCCGGTCTTAGAGCGCATCCTGCGCCGTTTGCCTCAGGAGGAGGCCGCCCCTGGCGCTCCGGGGGACGATGATCCGGCTTGATGTCAGCCGTGAAAGCAGGGGCTGGACTTCCCCAGATGGGGCGATTATACGACAGGGGTTGCGGCGCAGCAGGCCGGTCTACGGGCTGGCTGTATGAACCAAGCGGGCCTGTATGAGCGGGCCGGGGTTTGGATCGGTAAAGCGCTGACAACTGTCGAGTGGATTGTTGGGCTCATCCTTCCTGCCCGGTTCCCGTCCCCCTGGGGTGCGGCGTAGACCGGGGCTCTGATGGGTGATCGTCTCTCCCTCGCCCTTTCGCCCGGGTAGCTCAGTTGGTAGAGCTGGGGATTGAAAATCCCTGAGTCAGCGGTTCGAATCCGCTCCTGGGCACCATTTGTCTTTTGCCGCCGCGCCCATGCCCATTGGTGGCCCCTTCGTGAAAGGGACATGGACCAAGGCTCCAGCGCTGCGCCCTGCTGACCTGATCGGCCTCTATCGTGTCCGCTGCTGTCGCCTTCTGGCAGGCGCCAGGTTGATCCCCTCCGTGGCGGTGCCGCCGCGGGGTCCCGCGCTCCAAGCAGTCCCAGTCAAAGCAGTTTGGTAGGCCCGGCAGGATTCGAACCTGCGACATATCGGTTATGAGCCGACGGTTCTAACCGCTGAACTACAGGCCCCCGAAGGCATCCCTGATGACCGCAGAACGCTGGTCGCCAAAGGGACTATCCTTGCACCCCTACAGTAGCCGCTGGCGAGGGTGGGTCAACCGCTCTATCTGATGGTGCTCTTTCTTCCCCCCTCCCGCCAGAGGCCTTTGCCCGCCCATGCCAGAGCTTCCCGAGGTGGAAACTGTGTGCCGCGGCCTGGATCGCGTGATGACCGGCCGCACCGTGACCCGCTTCATCCAGCGCCGCCCCGATCTGCGCTGGCCGTTGCCCCCGGGCCTGGCCCAGGCGGTCACCGGCCAGCGGGTGGAGACGGTGCGGCGGCGGGCCAAATACTGGCTGCTGGGGTTCAGTGGGGGGCAGACCCTGATTGGCCATCTGGGCATGAGCGGCCGCATGACCTTTCGTGGCGGGGAGGACCCGGCCCAGCCCCATGATCATCTGGAATGGGTGCTGGAGGACGGGGTTCATGTTGTGTTCAATGACCCCCGGCGGTTTGGGATGGTGGACGTGGCGGCCAGCGACCAGCTTGAGTCACACCCCTGGCTGGCGCCGTTGGGGCCGGAACCCTTGGGTAACCAGTTCAACGGCCCGCACCTGTCTGCGGCCATTGCCGGACGACGGGCGCCGATCAAGGGCCTGCTGTTGGATCAACGCATCGTGGCCGGCCTGGGCAACATCTATGTCTGTGAGGCGCTTTTTCAGTCCGGGATCAGTCCGCGGCGCAGCGGCATGAGTGTTGCGGGCCTGCGGGCTGAGCGCCTGGTGGCGGCGATCCGCGATGTGCTGGTCCGCGCCATTGAGGCCGGCGGCAGTTCGCTGCGGGACTATGTGCAGACCGATGGCTCGCTGGGGTATTTCCAGCACGCGTGGCAGGTCTATGGTCGGGAAGGGAGGGGGTGTGCCGGCTGCACCTGTGATGTGGGTCGTACCGGTGGCGTCCAGCGTCTTGTCCAATCTGGTCGCTCCACCTTCTTCTGTCCCCGCCGCCAGCACTGATCCGGCCGGGGCCACCCCCTGTCATGTCGGGGTGGTCGCTCGGATGGTCGCCCCTCCTGGCGGTGCCCCTTCGCAGCCCAGCCCTGTTGAGTGGCCCGTTGGAGCGGGAGAGGGCGCAGTAGCACTCCTTTATAAGCAACCGGCTGTGTTCACCTGTTGATAATAGGGGCACCCTAGCGTCAGGGCGTTCGCTCCTGGTGTCAGCCAGAGGCTCCTCCTTCGCCTACGCCCATGGGACGGTGATGGCCTTTCCTCCCCTTGCTCCTTCGTCCGGCACGCCCCCATCGGTGGCGATGGATGGGGCGCGTCCCCAAGGGGCGCTCCGCGAGCAAGGCGCACAGGGGCTCGGCCCGGTTGAAGGGGCGCCGCCCTCCTCTTCCCCAGTTTCCTCTTCCCCGTCTTCCTCTTCGCCGTCTACCGCCAGCGTTGAGACCTTGGGTCCGGCGCTGGCCTTGATCCAACAACCGGCCCTGGTGATGGAGCCAGGCGGTGTGGTGACCTATGCCAATGGCCCGGCGTTGGTGCTGTTCCATCCCTCCCTTCGCGCGCGCGTTCAGGGGGCTGAGTTGGATCAGGCGTTGACCGAGAGTCTTCACTTGGGCTGGTACCCTGACGCCCCAGGTTCCCAAATCTTTGCCGCCACCGCCGCCGCCTTGCTCACCCCCGAGGCTGAGCCGTCGCTCACCCTGGGCTTGGCCAATGGGCAGTCCTGGCGGCTGCGCCCATCGCGGCTGCCCTGCGGTCTGACGCTGCTGCTGGGCGAAGCGCAGGAGGGGGACGTCCTGGTTGGGGAGCCCCGCTTGCAGGACGAAATCCAGGCGCTGCGCCAGCAGATCCATCGATCGCAAAAGCTGGAGGCCGTCGGCCGCATGGCGGGTGCCATCGCCCAAGAGTTCAGTGCCATCCTGGCCAACATCCACGGCTACGCCACCTTCCTGACGGAGGATCTGGAGCAGGACAGCGAGTTGCAGGACTACGCCCGCCAGATTGAGCAGTCCTGCAGCAAGGCCGGCCGCGTGATCAGCCGCATCCTGCCCTTTGCGCACCGCCGGGCGGCCGACCACAGCGTCACCAATCTGGCCCATGTCACGCAACAGGTGCTGGGGGAGCTCTGCCATAACCTCCGGGCCGATGTGGTTGTGCGGGCCACGGTGCAGGAGGAAGATGCGCTGGTACAGGCCGAACCAGAGCCGCTGCGGGAGGCGATCCTGGCGCTGCTGGCCAACGCCTGTGGGGCATTGACCAGTGCCGGCCACCTCACTGTCTCCCTGGATACCATCGTCCTGAAGCCGGGGCAGGGCGTTGACCTGCCGCAACCTCCCTTGGGGGCGCACCGCCACGGGACGGCCTATGTTGAGAGTTTGCCAAGTGGGCAGTGCCGCCTGTGGTTGGGCCAAGTGCCCCGTCTGGGCCAGTGGGTGCGCTTGCGGATTCGAGACAATGGCGTTGGCATGACCCGCCCGGTCATGGACCGCATCCTGGCCCCCCTGTCCAACATGGGCCTTGGGGGGCTTTCGCAGACGGGTCTGACCGGTGTTCAGGGCACCATCCTGGCCCATGACGGATCCCTGATCATCGACAGCCGACCGGGTCAGGGGACCGAAGTCACGGTCGTGCTGCCGGCCGCCAAGTCAGCGGCTTTGGCTGATGACCGGACAGAGGGCTTGCCAGACCGGCTGCGGGGGGATGAGCGCATTCTGCTGGTGGATGATGACAAGCAGGCGCTGGTGACCCTGACCCAGGCGCTGGTAAGCATGGGCTACCGGGTGCGGGGCGTCAGACATGGGCTGGACGCTGCCGAGGCGTTGGAGCGCACCCCCGACGCCTACGACCTGATGCTGGCCGACTACGCCCCGCCGACATTGGGCGGCTTTGATCTCCTGCGCTACACCAAGCGGCGTCATCCGCACCTGTTGCTGCTGTTGATGGTTGCCCAGGAGGATGCGGGCGGGCCTGAACAGGCTCAGCAGACCCCGATGGTAACGCGTCTGCGCAAACCGATGACCCATCTTGGCCTCTTGCAAGCCGTCCGGCGCACCCTGGACCGGGTAGGATCGGCTGAGGAGAGCCCGCCGCCCGCATCTGGCGCCTGAGTTCCTGGCGCCTGGGCCCTTTC
>CAZCBM010000032.1:4306-11186 GCA_964496805.1 uncultured Rhodospirillales bacterium
AGGAGAGCCCGCCGCCCGCATCTGGCGCCTGAGTTCCTGGCGCCTGGGCCCTTTCGAGGCCCAGTGTGTGAGGCACGGTGGGTAAGACCCAGGGGGTAAGACCCAGGGGGTAAGGCCCAGGGGGTAAGGCCCAGGGGGGGCCTTGCCGGATCTCCGGCAGGGGCGGGCTGGGCCAGACTGATCGGGGAATGCTCTTGTCCGCCGGTTGGCTTTTCCGCCTCAGACCTGTATAGCGCAATGCAACATGCCATTCTGGGCATGCGTGCCCCGGGGGTGGTACCCCCCTTCAGGCACACCCCAACGGCCGAGGAACCCCTGAGCGATGTTCTCCCTGGAAGTCTACCGGAATCAGTGGTTCGGCAATGTCCGCAATGACCTGATGGCTGGGATCGTCGTCGCTCTGGCGCTGATTCCGGAGGCGATTGCCTTTTCCATCATTGCGGGGGTGGACCCCAAGGTCGGTCTGTATGCCAGCTTTTCCATTGCGGTGTTGATCGCCTTCACGGGGGGGCGGCCGGGCATGATCTCCGGGGCCACGGCGGCGACGGCCGTGCTGATGGTGACCTTGGTGCGCGATCATGGGCTGCAATATCTGCTGGCGGCGACGGTGCTGGCTGGGATCATCCAGATCGGGGCAGGGCTGCTGCGCCTGGGCTTTGTCATGCGCTATGTGTCCCGGTCGGTGATGACCGGCTTTGTGAACGCGCTGGCGATCCTGATCTTTCTGGCTCAGGTGCCAGAGATCGACCCCACCGTTGTTCCGTGGCTGACGTTCCCCCTGGTGGCGGCTGGTCTGGCGATCATTTATCTGTTTCCGCTGCTGACCAAGGCCATTCCCTCACCATTGGTGACCATCTTGGTGCTCACGGGGATCACGCTGGCCTTTGGGTGGGATGTGCGCACCGTTGCGGATATGGGCAAACTACCGGACGACCTGCCGGTGTTCCTGATCCCGGATATCCCCTTCACGTTTGAAACGCTGGCAATCATCCTGCCCTATTCGGTGGCTGTGGCTGCCGTGGGGCTGTTGGAAAGCCTGATGACGCAGAACATCGTGGATGATCTGACCGACACCCGGTCCAATCGCGATCAGGAGTGCATCGGCCAGGGCATCGCCAATACCGCCACGGGCTTCATCGGCGGCATGGCGGGCTGCGCGATGATCGGTCAGTCCATGATCAACGTGAAGTCCGGTGGGCGCGGCCGCCTGTCCACCTTCACATCAGGCCTGTTCCTGCTGATCCTGGTGGTCTTCCTGGGGGATTGGGTGGGCCTGATTCCGATGCCGGCGCTGGTGGCGATCATGATCATGGTGTCCATTGGCACCTTCTCCTGGTCGTCCATCAAAACGCTGAGAACCCATCCGCGCTCCAGTTCCATCGTCATGGTTGCCACTGTCGTGACAGTGGTTTTCACCCATAATTTGGCCATTGGGGTGTTGGTGGGGGTCCTGTTGTCGGGAATTTTCTTTGCTGGCAAAATCGCACAGCTGTTCTCTGTTACGTCCACGATCTCCAAGGACGGGAGAGAGAGGATTTATTTTGTGAAGGGGCAGCTATTCTATGGATCGGTGGAGGATTTTACGAATGCCTTCGATTTCAATGAGCCATTGGAGCGCGTGATCATTGATGTCAGCGGCGCCCACATCTGGGATATCTCCTCAGTCCAGGCGCTGGACATGGCTGTCCTGAAGCTACGCCGGGAGGGGGCAGAGGTGGAGATCCGTGGCATGAACCAGGCCTCTGAGACGCTGATGGACCGCTTGGCCATCCACGATAAACCGGACGCTTTGGACAAGCTGTCCGCCCATTGAGGCCAGACCGGCGGCAGAACCCCCTCATCGATGCTGCCGCCCCCCAGCCGAACACTCCGGCCGCACACCGCGGCCGCACACCCTGGCTGAACACCCTGCCTGATCGATGGCAGAGCCCGCCTCAGCCTTCGAAGCGGTTGGCCCGGGGAAAGCCGGTGGGTGGCTGACGGCCCACGGCGTTGCGGTTGCCCAGATACCCCCGCAGGTCCATATCGCCCAGCGTTCGGGTGCCGGCGCCATAGGCGTAGCTCAGGCCCTCGGCGGCCGTGAACACCTTCAAATCGGCCAGCGTCGCCTCCTTGTATTTCTGCAGGCCAACGCCCTTGCCCCGGGTCATTTCCGGCACTTGGTCCAAGGGGAAGACCAGCAATTTTCGGTTGGTGCCGATGATGGCCACATGATCGCCCTCGGCCGGGATCAACCGCGCGGCGGTGACGCCGGCACCCACATTCAGAACCTGTTTGCCGGCCTTGGTCTGGCTTAGGGCCTGATCTGCGGTCAGGCGGAATCCTCGACCGTCGCTGGAGACCACCATCAGCGGTTGGCCCGGCTGGAAAGGCAGGACAGCCACGATGTCCACCCCCGCCTCCAGGCTCAGGCTCAGCCGCAGCGGCTCGCCAAAGCCCCGTCCGGGCGGCAGGCCATCGCACCCCAAGGTATACAGGCGCCCGTCGCTGGCCAGCAGCAGCAGCTTGTCGATGGTGGTGACCCGCATCACGAACTTCTCAGCGTCACCGTCCTTATAGCGGACATCGCCCACATCGGCCGCATGCCCCTTCAAGGCCTTGATCCATCCCAATTGGCTGATCAGGACGGTCACCGGTTCCTTCTCGATCACGGCCTCCGGGTTGATGTCCACGGTCTTCGGTGAGGCGGTAATGGTGGTGCGGCGGGCGCCCCCCTCGCTGTTCTTGCCGAAGGTCTCCCGTACCTTTTCCAGTTCTTCGGTCAAGGCTGCCCATTGCAGGGACGAGTCGTTCATCAGGGCCTGGAGCGATGCCTGTTCCGCGCTCAGTGCCTCGTTCTCCCGCTGGATCTCCAGTTCCTCCAGCTTGTTCAACTGCCGCAGACGGAGCGCCAGGATCGCTTCGGCCTGAACCTGGCTGAGATCGAACCGGGCCATGAGATCTGCCTTGGGATCATCCGCCCGGCGGATGATGGCAATCACCTCATCCAGATTGAGGTAGGCGATCAGATAGCCGGCCAGCACTTCCAACCGATGGGCGATCTTGCTCAACCGATAGCGGGTGCGGCGCTGCAGGACGATCAGGCGATGGTCCAAATAGGCCTGGGCCACCTCCTTCAGGGTCATAACTCGGGGCACCACGCCCTCGTCCAGCACGTTCATGTTCAGCGCGAACCGGCTTTCCAGGTCGGTGACGCGGAAGAGGCTTTCCATCAATTGATCAGGGTCAACGTTGCGGCTCTTGGGCACCAACACCAGGCGGATGTCCTCCGCGCTTTCCTCCCGCACATCGTCCAGCAGCGGGACTTTGCGTGCGTCGATGGCCTCGGCAATGCGTTCGATCAGGCGGCTCTTTTGCACCTGGTAGGGGATTTCGGTGACCACGATCTGCCACTGGCCACCGCTTAGCTTCTCCACCTCCCAACGGGCCCGCACACGCAGCGAGCCCCGCCCCTTTTCATAGCAATCGATGATGGTCTGCCGATCCTCGGTGAGGATCCCGCCGGTGGGCAGATCCGGCCCCGGCATGTGGTCCACCAAGTCCGCCACACTGGCGTCTGGATGCTGGATCAGATGGATCAGGGCGTTGCAGACCTCCTCCACATTATGGGGCGGGATGTTGGTGGCCATGCCCACCGCAATGCCTGTGGCGCCATTGGCCAACAGGTTGGGCACGGCAGCCGGCAGCACCACCGGCTCGTCGCTGTCGCCGTCATAGGTGGGGCGAAAGTCCACCGCATCCTCGCCCAGCCCCTGCAACAGGGCCTCGGCATAGGCTGTCAGCCGCGCCTCGGTATAGCGCATGGCGGCTGCGTTATCGCCATCGATGTTGCCGAAGTTGCCTTGTCCGTCCACCAGCGGATAGCGTTGGGCAAAATCCTGCGCCAGGCGCACCAGCGCATCATAGACGGCAGTGTCCCCATGGGGGTGGAACTTACCGATGACGTCCCCCACCACACGGGCGGATTTCTTGGGGCTGGTGCCAGCCCCCAGGCGCAACTGCGTCATCGCATAGAGCACGCGGCGGTGGACGGGCTTCAGCCCGTCGCGCACATCCGGCAGCGTGCGGCCGATGGCGCTGACGCTATAGGCCAGATACTTCTCGCTCAGGATGCTGGCCAGCGGCAGTTCAATGATCTCGGCGCCGGGTTGGGGCGGGCTGGGGTCGTCGCCGGGCGTCTGGGGCGTATCGCTCACGCGGGATCCGTTGGTTCGGGTTCGGGCGGTTCGGGTTCGGGGTCAGGCTCAGTGGTGGGCCGGTCGAGGCCCAAATGGATGGCCAGCCGCTGCGCTAGGCTTTCCCGCGCGGTGGGCAAGGGCCTGTCCAGGGCGGCACAGGCCCGTGCGGAGAGGAAATGCCCGGTCAGATGCAGCCCGTCCAGCACCTCCTGCGGCTGTTGGGGCGTCTGACCCAGCAGGAAACCCGGCAGGGGCAACAGTTTATCGGCCCAGGGGGCGCCGGCGGACAGCGTCACGGCGCGTCCTGTTTTGGGGCTGACATAGGCCAGAACGTCATTCAATCCGTGGGGTTTGCCGGTCAGCGCACAACGGTCGATCTCCAGCCCATAGCCCAGTTGGGTCAGCAACTCCACCTCCCACCGCACCAGCAGCCAGGGCCAGATGTCGGGTTGGCTGAGATGATCCAGCACCAGGCTGGCCCCTGCATAGAGGCTGGGGCAGGGCTCCCGCTCCGGCAGGGTCAGGGCGGCCAGGGCTGTGAGGGATTGCAGACCCAGCAGCGCCAGGGGGTCGTCCAGGATCGGGGCGGCGGTGACCTGGGTCACCTCAAGGCTCAGAAAGCCAAGTTGCTCCGCCAGCCGGGCGGACCATTGGGCTTGGGCACGGTTACCCGGCTGGATTTCCCGTCGCGCGCGGTCACTGACTCGGGTCAGCCCCGCCTGAACGCCATGCTCGGCGGTCAATCCGCGCACCACGAGGCCCCGCTCGCTGTGCTCGCGGACGGACAGCAGGATCATCGTGTCGGTCCAGGTGATCACGGGTGGTGGGCACTCAGGGGGGCGCGCGAAGGGGGGCGTGCGAAGGGGGGCGCGGGCGAGCTCACAGCACAGAGGGGATATGCAACTGCCCGGCTTCCAGTGCCTCCAGCAGATGGCGATAGAGCCGGATATTGCCCCAACCCCCATCAAAATGGATCCTGGCCACCATCAGCGGGGTTGGCGAGCCCTCCTCGATCAGGTCCACGGTGATGGTCTGGGGCATCTCCTGATCCAACGCGTCCAGCAGGCGCTGGTCTGGCGTGGCGCCATACATGGCCCTGACGGTTCCCCGCGGATCGGCGCGCAGGATATCCGGGATGCCGGAGCGGAAGGTCGTCACCAGGACGACCATGGGCTCTGCATCAAGCGTGTGGGCGGCCCCAATCAACACCCAGTCGGCAAAGACCTTCTGGTCCGGGTGGGCATCCCGATCCACAGGCCGCACCATCACATCCGCCAGCAGATAGGGGTCTTGCACCGCCACCAGGGCGGCCTGGGTCATGGTCAGGATGGGGCTGGTATTGTCCACGCGCGGCCCGTCCCAAGGGGGAACCAACCCCGCCACGGAAGGAGACAGGATCATCAAGCTGTTCTCTGGGTCCCGATACCCATCGGCCCAGGGGGCTTCAAATCCCCGGGCGGCGTAGGATTTGCGATGGGCGGGGAATATGTACCGGGAGACATTGTTGCTGTGCACCGTCAGCCGGTGTGGTGTCTGCCCCTCCTCAAAGGAGGTGGCTGCCATCAGCAAGGTCTCCGGCTCAATGCCCACGGCCTGGACCCGCTCTCTCAGTACCGGCAGGTCATGGCTGATGGCCTGGCGCATGTCCTGCAACCGCGCCCGGCCACTGTCCCGTGCGGCGGTCACCAGCAGCCAGCCATGGGCCGTCAACGGGGGGCGATGGGGGTTAAGGCTGCCCAGGCTGGCGTAGCTCAGCGGTGGCCCTGGGCCAAACAGCATCCACAGCCCGGTGGCGGCGGAGCCCAGGGCGATCAGCAGGGCGATGATTTTGGGAAGATGCTGAATCACGAGGTCGCTCCAGAGGGAGAGGTCCCGGCTCGTCAGGGGATGAAGGGCGGGATGATAGACAAGGTTTGCCAGCGGGTCATCCTGTCCTGCGATGGCTGTGTCTGGGGCGGAGCCGTGTCTGGGGTAGAGCGACAGGCGGTGACAGGTCGTGACACACAGCCGCGGCAGTGTGGGGTAGAGTGCGGGCGCTGTCCTTGTTGGTGTGTCTGTGCTGGAGGATGTCATGGCCCCTTCTGTTGCCGTGGGTCGGCGGGCGCTGCTGGCCGGTCTCGCTGCGTTGCCGCTGGTGCCAGCCGCAGCGCTGGCCCGGCCGCCGGACCCCCGCCGGACCTATGCTGGTGCCAATGTGGTCATCGTGCGCTTCGGTGGCGGCGTTCGTCGGGCGGAAACCATTGACCCGGCCACCAGCCACGCCCCCTTCTTTCTGCACCGGATGATCCCGCAGGGGACCCTGTTCCGCTCCATGGTCATGGGGCCGGACAATCCAGACGCGGTCAGCGGTCATGGCCATGGGACCCTGTATATCTCGACCGGCGTCTATCACCCTTATGTGGATATCCAAAACCAGCAGATCCTGGGCCGGTTCGAACCGGCAGCCCCGACGATATTTGAGTATCTGCGACAGAAGTACGCCCTCGCCCCCCATGAGGCACTGATCCTCAATGGAGAGGATCGGGCAGCGGAGGATTTCTTCAATTATTCCAATCATCACCTGTTCGGTGTGGACTACCGATCTGAGGTGCTGAGCCTGCTGCGGTTCAAGACGTGGCTGATGGAACAGCACCTGGCGGAGGGAGCGGGACGGGAGCCCGAAGCTCTCTCCCAACGGTTGCGGCAGGCTCGGGCCTTGGATT
>CAZCBM010000032.1:11196-17531 GCA_964496805.1 uncultured Rhodospirillales bacterium
GATTTCCGCGCCCAGGGTCAGGGGTTGACGGGCTCCCCGCGGATCCAGCGGTTCTGGCAGACATGGCGTGAGACCTATGGCGACAGTGGCTTGCGTCATGCCCGCGGGGACCGTGCCCTGACCCAGATGGGCCTTGCGGCGCTGGAGCAGTTACAGCCCCGGTTGATGATGATCCACTATCAGGACCCAGATTACGTCCATTGGGGTCGCGCGCACCACTACACCCAGGGTATCCGCATCATTGACGAGGGCTTGCAGGCACTGATGAGCACGCTGGAAAGGCTGCCTGCCTATCGCGGCAACACGGCGGTGATCGTGGTCCCCGATTGTGGGCGGGACAGCAACCCGCTGATGCCCATCCCCTATCAGCACCATTTCCGCACCCGATCAGCCGCGGAAATCTTCGCCCTGGTGATGGGGCCCGGCATTGCCCAAGGGCGGGTGGTGGATCGCCCGGTGGAGCAAACGGCCATTGCCCCCACCGTAGGGGCCCTGATGGGTTTCGAGGTAACCCAATCACGGGAACCCGTGCTGGAAGAGGCATTGCTGTAGCTTACTGGTGGTCGCTCGGATGATCCCCTCCGTGGCGTTGCCACTCTGGGGTCCTACGCTTCAGCAGGGTGCGGAAAAAGTGCCTCCGGCGGGTCAGGGGTCTAAACCATTGACAATCCCGTTCAAAATTGAATGCGCTGTCACCGAGGAAGATTGTCGAGAACTGTCAGGGGGGTCCGGGGGGACGAGTCCCCCCCCGGCCTTTTTCTTCAGCCTGCTAGACCCCCTCACCGGATCAGGACAACGGGGACCTTGCAAGACCGGATCATCTCCGTCGTGGTGGAGCCAATAATCAGCGTGCGGATGCGCGAATGACCATAGGCCCCCATCACCAGCATCTGGCAGGCACCGCTGTCCGCCAACGTGCCAAGCGCTTGTTCCGGCGCGCCTGGCATGATCTGTCCCTGGGTGTCCAATCCGGCATGGCGGAGCCGGTCACAGGCGGCATCCAGGCTGTGCCGGGTCTGGGGCGTTTCGCTGCCAACGGTGACCACGCGAATGGCCAAGCCCCTAAACACGGGGCTTTCTGCCACGACACCCACCGCTTTATCGGCAGAGGCGCCGCCATCATAGGCGATGACAACGGTTTGGATCGGCTGGAATGCACGGGCCGCCACCAGCACCGGGCGATGGCTGGCGCGGACGATGCGCTCCAGGTTTGATCCCAGATGGCCCTTGGCGAAGTCGGCGGCTTCGCCCCGTTTGCCCATGACGATCACCCGGGCATCGGCCTCAACGGCCTCCACCGTTTCCACCACATCCCCAGGGCGCAGGCGGGAGGTGATGTCATTGACGCCGGCAGCCCGAACCATGGCTTCGGCATCCTCCAGGATGGCACGCCCCCGCTGGTTCACCAGTTTGGCCCGTTGGGCATCCAACTCGGCCAGTTCCGCCAGCAGCGCAGAGCGTGCGCCCAACTGGATGGCGCCGGAGCGATCATGGGTGTCAGACGCCTCCCGCCGGCCAAGAACGTGCAGCAGTTCCACCGGGGCGGCCGTGCGCTGGCCCACCCAGGCGGCATGCTGGCAAACGGAGGCAGAGTAGGTCGACCCATCAACCAGGGCGATGATCTTCTGTGTCACGCGCGAGGGCTCCGTGGCTCATGGGGCAAGAGAGGGCGGGGGCCGCTAAAGCAGCGGTTGTTCAACAGCTTGGCGGGCTCCGTGGGCTCACCGTTTCAGTGGCTTCACCGCAAAAACACCCTCGCTGTGTCGGGCGCCGTCCGGTGTTCGCCCCTTGGCTTGGGTGTCGTGTGCGGTGCCCAAACCCGTCAAGCGGGAGCAGACGCCTCTGCCTTATAGCAGGGGGGACCCCTGCGACACAAGCGAGGGTGTAGAGCGCAGGATCCCAAAGGGGCACCGCCACGGAGGGGACCATGGGAGCGACCATCAAGAGAGTACAGCAGGGGAATCGATCGAAAATCAGTGCTTCTTGCTGTCGGACAGCACCCGTCTTGCCAGTCTCTGCCATCGCACCTGGGGTGTGGGCGGCCATAGCAGTAGGAGGGCCGGCCGGGGCTAAGGCGGGGTCAAGGCTTCAAGAGGAAGGCGACGCAGAAGAAGAATGCTGATTTGGCGGTGACTCCGCCACTTCGATCAAGGCCTGCCGCAGACCGTCGATGCTGAGCGGTTTGGGGAAGTGCCGGGCAAAGCCCATGGCGCTGTAATGCTCCTCGGCGCCCTTCAGGGCATCGCCCGTCACGGCGTAGACCGGCACCTCTGGTCGGCCCAAGGTCTCTTCCTGATCCCGCAGGGCGATCAAGGCTTCCACGCCGTCCATGCCAGGCATCTGGATATCCATCAGGACCAAATCGAAGGGCTCGGCCGCCGAGGCCGCCAGCGCTTTCTCTGCGCTTTCCACGGCAACGAGTTCCACGGAGGGCACTTGGCGCATGATCGCCTTGATCAACTCCAGGTTTAGCGCCACGTCATCCACGGCCAGCACCCGCAACGGACGGGCCAGGACCACGTCCGGAGGAACGCTGGGGGTCTTGGTGGCGACGGGGGCCGAGGCGCTCTCCTCCACCAGGGGCAGGGGCAGGGAGACGGTGACGGTTGTGCCCTCCCCCAGGTTGCTCTCCAGGTGTAGGGAGCCCCCCATCAGGTCGACCAATTGGCGAACAATGGACAGACCCAGGCCGGCGCCACCATGGCGACGGGCGAGGTGGCTTTCCACTTGCACGAAGGGTTCCAGCAGGCGCTCCTGATCCTCTGCGCGGATGCCGATGCCAGTATCGCTCACCAGAATGCGGATGTCCTCCGGCGTGTCTCCGGGGTGCAAGGCCACGGAGACGGAGCCTTCGTCGGTGAACTTCAACGCATTGGAGACCAGATTGTGCAAGATCTGCTGGATACGGGTGAGGTCGCCTATCCTGTTGTCATGGACCCTGGGGTCGCGCGAGATGATCAGCGTGATCCCCTTCTCCTGGGCTTTTAATTGGTGAACAGCTTGCACCCGCTGCAAGGTTTCACACAGGGTGAAGGGCTTGCTTTCCAGCACCAGCTTGCCCGCCTCCACCCGCGACAGGTCCAGGATGTCGTTCAGCAACTCCATCAGGTGGTCGCCAGCCTCCTGGATAAGCCGAACATAGTCCTTTTGAAGCGGCTCCAGCGGTGTTTCCGCCAGCAGGGAGGCCATGCCCAGCACACCGTTCATCGGGGTGCGTAGCTCGTGGCTCATGGTGGCCAGGAAATGGGATTTGGCACGGTCTGCGGATCGGGCGTGAATGGCGGTTTCCCGCAGTCGCTGCTCCAGGGCTTTGACCTCGCTCAGGTCCGCCACGGTACCGACCAGGCGGGTGGGCTGCCCGTCGGCATTGCGCGCCACCACCATCCCATGGGTGGCAACCCATCGGGTTTGACCATTTTCCAGCAGCAATCGCCGTTCGATGCTGAAATCCGGCATGTCCCCCGACATAATGGAGGACAGCGCAGCCATGCTGGCCACCCGGTCCTGAGGATGGCACCGCTTGGCCCATTTCGTCAGGTCGGCCCGATAAACCCCCGCCCCGGGCAGTTCCAGCACCTGTGCGGCGCGTTGATCATAGGTCGTCTCGTCAGCCTCAAGGTTCCAATCCCAGATGCCTAGGCCCGAGGCCTTCAAGGCCAGGTGGAGCGTGTTCCGGCTCTCCATCAGCGCATCTTGCGCTTCCCGGCGGCCGGTAATGTCCATCCCCTGGGAGATATAGCCCACCAGGATGCCGTCCTCGTCCACCAGTTTGGCGACAGAGATATCCAGCCAGATGATCGAACCCTTGCCGGAAATGAACCGCTTCTGAACGCGGTAGCTGGTGCGTTTGCCAGCGGTCATTTCCTCAACGAAGCGTGCCGTTAGATCCCAGTCGTCAGGATGGGATTGGTCGGAGGCCAAGGACCCAAGGAGTTCTTCCCGCGGCCGGTCGAAGATGCGGCAGAAGGCATCATTCACTTCTACAATGCGGGTGTCGGCATCAAACAGGGCGATGGCGGTTGCGGCGGTCTCAAAAGCAAGTTGGAACTTTCGCTCCACCATCAACCGCTCATGCCGATCCGCCATCTGCTGGGTGATATCTTCCAGGGACCCAGAGAAGCGGGTGGGATTGCCCTCCCGATCGCGAACAAGCGAGCCGCGCACCGCAACCCAGATCAGCGACCCGTCGGCGCAAATCACCCGATACTGCACTTCGAATACGCCCTGGCCCGCCACGGCCCTTTCCATGGCGTCGCGCACGCGGGGATAGTCGTCCGGATGGACCATGGACCAGAGATCATCCGCCGTGAACACGCCCTGCGACGGGTCGAGGCGCACCAACTCACAAAACCGCCGCGAACAGGTGACGGTCTGGGTGGCCAGTTCCAGGTCCCAGAAACCCATCAGCGAGCCATCCAGCATCGCTTCCAGCTTTTCTTTGGTCTGCTGCAATTCCTGGGTGGTGGCCGCCAGGGCGGCCCGCGCCTCCATGCCCGCGGTGATATCTTCCACCGAGCCCACCATGCGATCGGGCATGCCCTCAGCATCGACTGTGGTCTGCGCGCGGACCCGCATCCACCGCTGCTTGCCGTCCGGATGCCCGATCCATCGAAACCGCTCATCATAAACGGCTTTGCCAGCCAGCACCCTTTTGAACGCTGCGCGCATTCGCGGGGCGTCCTCTGGGTGCATGTAGTCGAACGGCGTATGGCTTTCAGGCTGAAACGCGGGGTCAGTGAAGCCCAGCAATTCCCGCAAACGCGGTGACCAATAGACCGTATCGGTCTTCAAGTTGCGATCGAAGACGCCGGCCGAGGAGGCCTCCAGCGCCATTGCCAGCCTGAAATTGTCCTCGCTCAGGGCCCGGACGGCTGCAAGGCGATCCTCATGCTCTTGGTCCATCCCGCTGAGGTCCTGACACAAAATCAAGATCAGCGGGGTGCCGTCTTCCCGTGACTGGAGGTGTAGTGCCACGGCGCAGGGGTAGACGGAGCCATCCTTGCGGCGATGCCGGCTGCGAAAGGTCACCATCCTTTCCGGATTGGCGGCAAAGTCTCGCAGCATTCTCGTATAGGTAGCGTTGTCCAAGTCCGCGCAGATCAGCGACGGATCACGGGCCATCAGGGTTTCGCGGTCAAACCCCAGGGCCTGGCACGCCCCCCGGTTCACATATTGAAGTTCCAGCGTCTGCCCATCCAGGATGTAGACCTCCTGCTCGCTCTTTGCCAGCAGACTGCCCAGCAGGCTGCGGTCGAGGCTGGCCAGGCGCAGGGCGTCATTGGCGTGCTGGAGGTGCTGTTCCCGGCGCTTGCGCTCCGTGATGTCCCGCTGCACGGAAACAAACTGCGTGACGGTGCCATCGTCCCCGAACACCGGTTCAATGTGCAACTCGACCCAAAACGGGTGCCCGTCTTTGTGGTAGTTGAGCAATTCCACCATGATGGGCTGCGCGTTGCGGAGGGCGTGGCGGATTTCTGCCGTTCGGGCAGGGTCGGTGCCTGGCCCTTGCAGGAATTCGCTGGGTCGGCGACCTATGACTTCAGCCAGCTTATGGCCGGTCATGCGTTCGTGGGCCTCGTTGACCCAGGTGATCCGGGTCTGCGCGTCCGTCACGACGATCGCATCCCGCGCGCGGGACGCCGCCAGCGCCGCGGCAGCGGTCTGCGCCGGGGTCTGAGCGGGCTTTACCGGACCAGCGGTCGTTGCCTTAGCCCGATCCTCGATCACACCTGAACCTGGGTATTCCATCGGCGACACGTCACTCCAACGCCCATTGGGCCCAACGGGTCAGACATACCATGCCTGGGACCTTAATCCCCTATGTTAGACCGATTTCGCAAAAATTTCGAGAAGGATCGCCGGGCTATTCCTTTGTATTCGAGACAGTTGGTTCCGATCTCAGCGTTTGTGCGGCTCATAGGCGTGGTCCAAAAGGGCGCGTAGCATGGGGCTCATCATCGCGGCCGGAGGGGCCTCGCGCCCTGACTTCCAGCGATAAAGCTCATCGTCGCTGATATCGATCAGCCGTTCGAAGTCATCCAGCTCCGCCGGGTCCAGCCGATCAAGCACAGCATCGGCAAAGCTGCCCATCAGAAAATCCATCTCCCGCGTGCCGCGGTGCCAGGCGCGGTAGCGCAGGCGTTTGCGGCGGGTGTCCAGGTCGCTGGGCGGGGCATCGGTGGTCATGGGGCGCGGATCTCATAACGGGGGGGCGGGCGAGGGGCAGGACCCGGCATCGGCGCCGTTTCCCCTGCGCCAAAAAGTGGGATATGGGGAGGGGCGGTGGTGCAGGGCGAGAGCGGGCATCGGTCTGCCGCCTGGCATCATATGCGCCT
>CAZCBM010000033.1:0-17476 GCA_964496805.1 uncultured Rhodospirillales bacterium
TGCATGGCCGAGCCCCCTCGGCCCGCTCCCCCCCCGGCCGTTTCTTCCTTGGGCCGAGTCCCAAGGCGCGCGCGCCGGGCCGGGAGAAGGACGGATCGCCAATCGCTCTAACCCGCCTGGGAGTGCCCGGCCATGATCGACTATGTCCGCCGCGAAAGCCTGTCCATTGACCCCACCCTGTGCACCTTCCTGGAGGAGCAGGCGCTGCCCGGCACCGGCATCACGCCGGCGGCCTTCTGGGCGGGTATGGATCGCCTGATGGGCGAGATGGCGCCGCGCAACAAGGCGCTGCTGGAGGAACGCCAGCGCCTGCAAACCCTGATCAATGATTGGCATGCCCAACGCCAGGGCCAGCCCCATGATGCCGCGGCCTACAAGGCCTTCTTGACCGACATTGGCTACCTCAAGCCCCAGGGAGCGCCGTTCCAGATCTCCACCGCCAATGTGGACGAGGAGTTCGCCACCATCGCCGGCCCGCAATTGGTGGTGCCGATCATGAACGCCCGCTATGCCCTGAACGCTGCCAATGCGCGGTGGGGCAGCCTCTATGACGCCCTCTATGGCACCGATGCCATTGACGAGGCAGACGGTGCGGAGAAGGGGCAGGGCTACAACCCCAAGCGCGGGGCCAAGGTCATTGCCTGGGCGCGGAATTTCTTGGACCAAGCCGCACCGCTGACCCAAGGCAGCCACCACGATGCCACCGGCTATAGCGTCAAGGACGGGGCGCTGGCTGTTGATCTGAAGGCAGGGACCGTTGCCGGCCTGCGCGACCCAGATAGCTTCGCTGGATACACGGGCGAGGCTGCGCACCCCGCCAGCGTGCTGGTGCGTCACAACAATCTGCACGTGGAGATTGTCCTGAATGCCGAGCACCCCATCGGCAAGGATGATCCGGCCCATATGGCCGATGTGGTGCTGGAAGCAGCCGTCAGCACGATCATGGATTGCGAGGACAGCGTTGCCGCTGTGGACGGGGAAGACAAGGCGCTGGCCTACCGCAACTGGCTGGGGCTGATGAAGGGCGACTTGACCGAGGAGATGGTCAAGGGCGGCAAGAGTTTCACCCGTGCGCTGAACCCGGACAAGGAGATCACCCGCCCGGATGGCGCCACCGGCAGCCTGCAAGGCCGCTCGCTGATGCTGGTGCGGAATGTCGGACACCTGATGACCACGCCGGCGGTGTTGCTGGCCGACGGGAGTGAAGCGCCGGAGGGCCTGTTGGATGGGCTCTGCACCACCCTGATCGCGCTGCACGACCTGCAAAAGACCCAGGGGCCGCGCAACAGCCGCGCCGGCAGCGTCTATATCGTCAAGCCGAAGATGCATGGGCCGGACGAGGTTGCCTTCGCCAATGATTGCTACACGCTGATCGAAGAGGTGCTGGGGTTGCCCGCCAACACGGTGAAAATGGGCATCATGGACGAGGAGCGGCGGACCAGCGTCAACCTGATGGAGTGCATCCGCGCCGCTGAGGCCCGTGTGGTGTTCATCAATACCGGGTTCCTGGATCGCACCGGCGATGAAATGGCCACCAGCCTGCAGGCCGGGCCGATGATCCGCAAGGGCGCGATGAAGCAATCCACCTGGATCAGCGCCTATGAGAACAACAATGTGGATGTGGGCTTGGCCTGCGGCCTGCCAGGCAAGGCCCAGATCGGTAAGGGCATGTGGGCCATGCCGGACCTGATGGCAGCCATGCTGGACCAGAAGATGGGGCACCCAAAATCCGGGGCGAACTGCGCCTGGGTGCCCAGCCCCACGGCCGCCACCTTGCACGCCACCCACTATCACCAAATCCTGGTCCAGGATGTCCAGGCGGACCTGCGCGCCCGTGCACCGGCCAGTGTTGACGACATCCTGACCATTCCCACCGCCATCGGCACCAATTGGGCGCCGGACGAGTTGAAGGCGGAGGTGGACAACAATTGCCAGGGCATCCTGGGGTATGTGGTGCGCTGGGTGGACGCCGGTGTCGGCTGTTCCAAGGTGCCGGACATTAACGATGTCGGATTGATGGAGGATCGGGCCACCTTGCGCATCTCCAGCCAGCATCTCGCCAATTGGTTGCTCTGGGGTGTGGTCAGCGAGGCGTTTGTGATGGAGGCCCTTAAGCGCATGGCCGCCGTGGTGGACCGCCAGAACGCCGGCGATCCAACCTATCAGCCCATGGCCCCTGACTTTGATGGGTTTGCCTTCAACGCGGCACGGGACCTGATCTTCAAGGGAGCCGAGCAGCCCTCCGGCTATACCGAGCCGCTGCTGCACGCCTACCGCCTGAAGAAGAAGGCGGCTGACCGCGCCGCCTGAGCGCCATTCCAACCGCGCGGTCCGAGCGCCATCCCAAAGGAGTCCCTCCCCATGTTGAGCCTGCAACGCCTGTCCCTGGACGATGCCCGGACCATGATTGCCGCCGCGGAGGTCAAAGCCACTGAGATCGGGGTGCCCATGTGCATCGCTGTTGTGGATGAGAGCAGCAACCTGATCGCCTTCCACCGCATGGATGGGGGCAAAACCCACTCCGCCTTCGTGGCCATCAACAAGGCTTACACCGCGGCCTCAGCCCGTAAGGCCACCCATGAGATCCAACCGGCCGCCAACCCGGGCAACCCGCTGTTTGGCATCCAGAACCAGGCCGAAGGCCGGTTTTGCATCATTGGTGGCGGCTTGCCGGTCACGGTCAATGGGGCCGTGGTGGGCGCCATCGGCGTCAGCAGTGGCACCCCGGTCCAGGATCAGGAAGTCGCTCAGGCCGGGGTTGACGCGCTGAGCTGATCCGCCTGTGAAGCCGCAGCACCCGCGAAGCGCGCTCTCCTCCTCGCGGGCGCTCTCCTTCAGGCGGCGCGCTCTCCGTATTCGGGGTGCGCTATGCGATGAAGGAGCATGAAACTGGGCCAGCCTCGTGGTCTTTGGTGGAGTCGCCCGGCCGCGTCGGGGGTCGCAAACATCCGTTTGAAGTGCGGTTGCGCAGAAGCGCCGCGCAGGCCCACTTTTGGTCGGGCCTGATGGCAAAGACCCCCACGAGGTGCAGATCCCTCCCCCAGGAGTGACCGCCTCTGGCACAGGCCGGTGGCATCGCAGGCAAGGACCGACACCGGCGCTGGTGTCTGCGGCACATCCGCCTATATCTGGGCGGATGTGCCGTGCCCCCTCACCGGACCCCCTGCCATGCTCAAAACCATCGCCGTCCGTGGCGCCCGCGAACACAACCTGAAAGATGTCAGCGTCGATATTCCGCGGGACAAGCTGGTGGTCATCACGGGCCTGTCTGGCAGTGGCAAAAGCTCGCTCGCCTTCGATACCATCTATGCCGAGGGGCAGCGCCGTTACGTTGAGAGCCTTTCCGCTTACGCCCGGCAATTCCTGGAATTGATGCAGAAGCCGGACGTGGACAGCATTGAGGGGTTGAGCCCGGCGATCAGCATCGAGCAGAAGACCACCAGCAAGAACCCCCGCTCCACTGTGGGAACGGTGACGGAGATCTATGATTACATGCGTCTGCTGTGGGCGCGGGTGGGGGTCCCCTACTCCCCCGCCACCGGCCTGCCTATCGAGGCGCAATCCGTCAGCCAGATGGTGGACCGTACCCTCGCCCTGGAGGAGGGCACGCGCCTGTATCTGCTGGCCCCGGTGGTCCGTGGTCGCAAGGGCGAGTATCGGCGCGAGCTTCGGGAGTTGCAGGCCCGCGGCTTCACCCGGGTGAAGATCAACGGCGAAATGCACGAGATCGACGAAGCGCCGGCCCTGGACAAGAAGCTCAAGCACACCATCGAGGTGGTGGTGGATCGCCTGGTGGTGCGTCCAGACTTGGCCACCCGCCTGGCCGATAGCATGGAGACGGCCCTGGGTCTTTCCGATGGCTTGGCCATCATTGAGGACGCAAAGTCGGGGGAACGCACCACTTTCAGCGCGAAGTTTGCCTGCCCGGAGAGCGGGTTCACGATTGAAGAAATCGAACCGCGGCTCTTCAGCTTCAACAACCCCTTCGGTGCCTGCCCCACCTGTGACGGGCTCGGGGTTCAGACCTATTTCGACCCGGATCTCATCATTACCGATCCCCAGGCCAGCCTGGCGGGCGGCGTCATCGGCCCCTGGGCGGAGGAAAAGTCGCCGCTTTATGACCAGACGTTGCAGAGCCTTGCCAGCCACTACGGCTTCAGTCTGGATACGCCCTGGATCAAGCTGCCGGAGGCCACCCGCACGCTACTGCTCTATGGCAGCGGGGAGGAGGTGGTCACCTTCACCTATCGGGATAAGCGTAAGGCCTACACGCTGGAAAAGCCCTTCGATGGCATCATCCCGTCGCTGGAGCGCCGCTTCGTCGAAACCGATAGCTGGTCTCTGCGGGAGGACCTGAAGGGCTATCAATCCGACAAGCCTTGCGGTGCCTGCGGTGGCCATCGCCTGAAGCCGGAAGCGCTGTGTGTTAAGGTGGCGAAGCATCACATCGGCCAGATCGCGGCGCTGTCCATCGGTGCGGCCCGGGAGTGGTTTGCCCAACTGACCGACAAACTGTCGGTGAAAGATCAGACCATCGCGCAGCGCATCCTCAAGGAGATCAATGAGAGGCTGGGCTTTCTGGTGGATGTGGGCCTGCAATATCTCTCCCTGGATCGGCGCTCCGGCACCCTGTCCGGTGGGGAGAGCCAGCGTATCCGGCTGGCCAGCCAGATCGGCAGTGGCCTGACAGGGGTGCTGTATGTGCTGGATGAACCCAGCATCGGCTTGCATCAGCGCGACAATGACCGACTGCTGGATACCCTTAAGCGGCTGCGCGATCTGGGCAATACCGTGCTGGTGGTGGAGCACGATGAGGACGCCATTCGGGAGGCGGACCACGTCATCGACATGGGGCCGGGCGCCGGTGTCCACGGTGGCCGGATCATCGCCCAGGGCACGCCGCTGGAGGTGACGCACCACCCGGAGAGCCTTACCGCCCAGTATCTCAGTGGCCGTAAGGTGGTGCCGGTGCCAGACAAGCGCCGCAAGGCCAACCGCAACCGTTGGCTCAGCATTGCTGGCGCCACGGGGCACAATCTACAGGATGTCGCCGCCAAACTGCCGGTGGGGGCCATGACCGTGGTCACCGGTGTCAGCGGCTCCGGCAAATCCACGCTGATCCTGGATACGCTCTATGCCGCTGCGGCCCGCGAACTTATGGGCACCAAGATCAGCCCCGAGGCCCATCGGGAGGTCAAGGGCCTGCAACATTTTGACAAGGTCATCGATATCGATCAGTCGCCCATCGGGCGTACGCCACGATCCAACCCCGCCACCTATACGGGGGCCTTCACCCCGATTCGGGATTGGTTTGCTGGCCTGCCGGAGGCCAAGGCCCGCGGCTACGGCCCCGGTCGGTTCAGCTTCAACGTCAAGGGCGGCCGCTGTGAGGCCTGCCAGGGCGATGGCGTGGTACGGATCGAGATGCACTTCCTGCCCGACGTGTTCGTCACCTGTGACGCCTGTCAGGGCAAGCGCTACAATCGGGAGACGCTGGAGATCAAGTTCCAGGGGCACACCATCGCCGATGTCCTGGATATGACAGTGGAGGAGGGCGCGGCCCTGTTCCGCAATGTGCCGTCCATCCACACCAAGTTGGCCATGCTGCACGAGGTGGGCCTGGATTATGTGAAGATTGGCCAGGCGGCCACCACGCTTTCCGGCGGCGAGGCGCAGCGGGTCAAATTGGCCAAGGAACTGTCCCGGCGGGCAACTGGTCGGACGCTGTATATCTTGGACGAGCCCACCACCGGCCTGCACTTCGAGGATGTGCGCAAGCTGTTGGAGGTGCTGCACGCCCTGGTGGATCAGGGCAACACCGTGATCATCATCGAACACAATCTGGAGGTCATCAAAACCGCGGATTGGATCATTGATCTGGGACCGGAAGGCGGCAGCGGTGGCGGGCAGGTGGTGGCGCAGGGCACGCCGGAGGCGGTCTGCACGGCTGAAGGAAGCCACACCGCGCGCTATCTGGCCGCCCATTTGGGGCAGGGGGAAGCACCCAGCCGCAAGACGGGGTCATAGGGGCGGCCAACGGCCCGTTCGTCCTCCCCTTGGCGGGTGGTCGCTCGGTTGATCCCCACCGCGGCGTTGGCCCTTCGCGGTCCTACGCTCTCAGCAAGCCGCAGGGGCGCTCAGCAAATACGCCCTCGCTTCACCTCCGGGCCTTACGGTCTGGGGTGGTGAATCAGGGTAGTCTAATGTTATAGGATTTTCCGATCAGCGTGGCCCGTTCCGTGCCCGCTCGCCTTTGCTGAGGAGGTCCCCCTATGACGTTCGTCGATGGTTTCGTTGCAGCCGTGCCCAAGGCCAGCAAGGACGCCTATCTTGCCTTTGCCCAACTGACAGTGCCCGTCTTCAAGCGCCATGGGGCGCTGGCGGTCACGGAATGCTGGGGCGAGGACGTGCCCGGCGGCGAACTCACCAGTTTCCCCATGGCCGTGAAGGCCACTGAGGAGGAGGCGGTGGTTTTCAGTTGGATCTCCTGGCCATCCCGGGAGGCGCGGGATGCGGGCTGGGCGGCCGCCATGCCGGAGATGGAAGCCATCATGAAGGAACAGGGGGGAGAGATGCCCTTTGATGGCAAGCGGATGATCTATGGCGGCTTCCAGATGATCCTGGACGCATGATCCCGGTCAGCCGCCACGGTTGCCTGACCCCCCAGCGCCTCACTGGGCCCAGGGCGACGTCAGGTTGAAGGTGTGCGTGGCGGTGCGGATAAGGGTATCAGGCACCAGGGTCACGACCTCGCCGGGGGCACGAGTATCCTCCACCTGCATGCCACCATTGTCACACAATTGCTGCAACGCCGGGGCGGGGACCAACCGCATCTCTGCCAGGGCCTCGGTGGGGGTCTGCCCTTGGCGCAGCTGGGTGATCTCAACCACCCAGTCCCTCGGCTCCAGATGGGTGCAGGAAACGGCCTCCGCACCATCATAGAGGGCGGCCGTGCTCTCCCCATAGGCGACACTCACCCGGGAGTTGTCCAGGATCACCCCACCCTCAGGGGTGCGTTCCAGCCCCCACTCCTCCAGGCTGGTATAGACAACGCCCTGATGCTGGGATCGGGAGAGGCACATCAGCAGGTCGCCATCGCCCTCCGGTTCCCGCCAGCCCGGCATATCCACGCAAGTCCGAAAGTCAGCCCCTGGCACCAGGGAGACCGAAGCGGGCTCCGTCGCAAAGGTCCCCGCGTCCACCACGGACAGGGGCTCCATTTCACGGGCCACCACACCGAAGCTGTCGAAGCGATCCACGCCACAGCCTTCATAGCTGATCACGATCACGCGGCTCTGCCGCCCAAGATAGGCACCGGCATGGACCCTCAGCGTGCCCTCTTCGGTCAACGGGAATCGGATCGGTGCGGTGCAGTCCGGCAGACCTGCGGACAGGGTGCTCAGGCTGTCACAGATCAGGGCGTCGCCCTCCATCCGGCCGGTGGGGCAAAGGGTCTGCTGTGCCTCGGCAGCCGGCACCGACAGGGTCTCGGCAGTCACGGCCGGGGCAAGCACCAAGCCGGAAAGGGTGGACAGAGCCACCAGCAGGGGACGAGAGATCATTGCAGCACCACTGAGCCTTGTTCGAGATCGATGAGCAGGGTTCCCTGCCGGATTCGCATGGGGTTGACGTAGGCCTCCTGCGGGCCTTTGGGCATGAACGTTTCCACCGGCGCCCATCGCTCCGTACAGACAGGCCCGACGGATCCGGCGGGCAAATAGTGGACGTCCACGGCAACGCGGGTGGGGGAGAGCGGCTGCAACGACCCCAGCGTGAAATAGATGTCTTCCACGCTGTCGCCGCTGCAATCGATGACTTGGGCCCCCAGCGCGCCGCTGTTGTCTTCTCCGGCCGCATAGGCAAAGTCGCCGCTCTCAACCCGCGGCTCCGCTGTGTGGAGGTCCAGCCAATAGGCCATGACACTGCTGTAGAAATAGCCCTGATTGCCACCGCCGGAGGCGCACAGCAGGGCGTCACCGCCCTCCGGCTGGCCGCCCTGATGCAGCACGCAGTCGGTGAAGGGGGCACCCACCAGCCATGTGGGGGTCTGGGTGCTGAGGTCTCCCGGTGCATACAGCAGCGCCCCCTGGAAGTTGCCCACATGAGGCTCGCATCCGTCATAGGGGACAATAATGACTTGGCTGCCGCGGCCCGCAAAGGCACCGGCGTAGCCCTTCACCCGGCCAAGGGAATCCACTTGGAAGCTCATGTCCATGACGCATTCCCCAAGGTCCCGCGGGCGGGTCCGCACCTGTCCGCAGGTCAGGCGGTCGCCATCCTGGTAGGCGTTGAGGCAGACGGTCCCCGTCAACTCCGACGGCGCCAGGCTCAACACCTGCTGCGCGGTTGCCGGGCTTGCCAGGGCCAGGAGGGCCAACAGGGCTGGAAGGACAAGGCGCAGCCAGTAGCGCATGGATGGCAACTCCGCGATCGGGTAGGGGGGGAGGTCTGTCGAGGCAAGGGCAGGCGCCGGCCCGAGCCCTGGACCCCTCCCCATCGGCCCCCCTGGAATGGCACAAGTATGGCAGTGCACAGCAAGACCGAGGGATTTTCTCAAGTCCGCCTTACCGATGCCCAGCATCATGCCCTCGTAGAGCACCTTGTGGAGCAGATGGCGGGACCGGTGGAGGAGGCCACGCCCCCCGGTCGGTTGCAGGGTCGGTTGCAGGGGCTGTTGCAGGACCGGGCGCCGGATCGCCGGGCTTTGGTGGTGGTGGGCTTGCCGGGGGCCGGAAAGACACGCCTGGGGCCAACACTGGCCCGCCGGTTGGGGCTGCCGTGGCCGCTGGCCTCGCCTACCCTGGACCATCTCTGGCACCACCATCCGCACGCCCACCGGCTGGCGGAGGAGGACCCCAGGACGGCCTTTGCGCGGTGTGTGGCGGCGAGCCTGCGGCTGAGCATCGATATCAAGGCCGCTCTGGTGGCGAGGGGCCTGCCGCTGCTGCTGGAGGAGCCACCGCTGCCACCGGCCTCCCTCCTGGGCTCTCTGCGGCCTCTGCTGCTGGCGGGCTACCATGTCAGCCTTGCGATCCTGGCCACCGGGGCGCCGCTGGCCAAGCTTCGGGCGGACACGCGCTTTCGTGCGGCGCTGGCGCGTTTTGAGGCGGGTGAAGGGCCTCCCCCTCGGCAAGTGCCTGAGCGAGATTGGGACGGGGCGCAGACGCGATTGCTGGACATGGCACGGCAAGCTCAGGGGAGGGCCTTCAGCCTTTCAGGCGATACCCTGCCGGCCCATCGGCTGCTGATCCTGGATGCCAACGGTGGTCTGCATCGGGACACTAGGCGGTTTCCGGCGCCGGGGATCACCCAGCAGGTGCGGCGACTGATGGCACAGGCAGGACCCACAGCAGGGGGCACCGATGGGGAGCACGAGCCCCTTGCATAGCTGGCGTTCCGTTCCGGCGCCCAAACGGACCCTGGGTCAGGACTTGGGCCGGGAGAAGATGCTGAACCGCTTGCGGCCATCCGCCTGGGGGTCTGGCTCCCGCGCGGCGGGTTCCTTCACCGGCGTCATGGGCTCGCCAGCGGGCCGTTGCCGTGCCTTCTCCGGTGCGCCGTCTGTCCCCTTGCTCGCCTCCGCCTTGGCGCGCAGGCCGGTGATGGTGCTGGAGGGGCTGAGCGCGTCCTGAACCAGTTTCAGGTGGATCACCACAGGGCCGGCCTCATGGGCCAGCGCTTGCTCCAGCGCGGGCGCGAAGGCCTCCGTTGTCTCAACACTGAGGCCCAGCGCCCCATAGCTGGTGGCCAGGGCGGCAAAATCGGGGTTGACCAGATCGCTGGCGCTGACCCGGCCCGGATAGTCCCGTTCCTGATGGGCGCGGATGGTGCCATACATGCCGTTGTCCACCACGATAATCAGCAGGCGCAGCTTGCGCGCCACCGCGGTGGCCAGTTCTTGGCCGGTCATCAGGAAGCACCCGTCCCCGGCCCAGCACAGAACCGGCGCCCCTGGGCGGGTGAGGGCTGCGGCAATGGCGGCGGGCAGGCCGTAGCCCATGGAGCCGCTGGTGGGGGCCAATTGGGTTCCCGGCCGGGTCCAGGCACCGAACCGCGCCTGCCAAAGGCCATAGTTGCCCGCCCCGTTGGTGATGATCGCCTCCGGTGGCAGGTGAGCGCGCAGGGTCGAGACGACATCTGCCATCTGCACCGGCCCTGGGTTGGGGACAGGCTTGGTCCAACTGCGATAGCTCTCTCGCAACTTGGCCAGCCAGGGCTGATAGCGCAGGGCGGCTTGCGGCGGCGGTACCGGCATGACCTCGGCAAAGGCATTCACCTCCGCCAGGATGGCCAGATCCGGCTGGTAAACCCGACCCAGTTCCTCCGCGCCGGGGTAAACATGGATCAGGGTCTGATGGGGCCGCGGCACCGACAATCGCGTGTAGCCGCCCGTGGTTGCCTCCCCCAGGCGCACGCCGATCGCCAGCACCAAGTCCGCCTCCGTCAGGCCCTCCACGAGGCCGGGATTGGCCCCGAGGCCCATATCCCCGACATAGACCTTGCTGGCGTGATCGAAGCTGTCAGCGTAGCGGAAGGCGGTGGCCACGGGCATTCCCCAGGCCTCCAGCCGGTCGCGCATCAGGGTGAAGCTCTCGCGCTGCCAGGGGCGCCCCCCGATCAGGACCAGCGGCCGTTCTGCCACCCGCAGGTGGTTCACCATGTCCGTCATATCAGGAACTGACGGTCGCGGCCTGACCGGACGATAGGGTCGGGGACGGACCACCGCCCTGACCTCCTCCCGCAGCATATCCTCCGGCAGCGACAGGGCCACCGGCCCGGGGCGGCCGGCCGTGGCCACCTGATAGGCCCGGCTGACCATTTCCGGGATGCGGCGGGGGTCGTCGATCTCTGCTGTCCATTTGGTCAACGGTCCCAAGAACAGCTTATAGTCGATCTCCTGAAACGCTTCCCGTTCGCGATCGCCCCGGGCCACCTGGCCGATGAACAGGATCATCGGGGTGCTGTCCTGGTGGGCGATGTGGACCCCTGCGGTGGCATTGGTGGCGCCTGGCCCGCGGGTGACGAAACACACACCGGGCTGGCCGGTGAGTTTGCCCTCCGCTTCAGCCATCATCGCCGCCCCGCTCTCATGCCGACAGGTGATCACGTCCATCGGGTGATCATGCAGGGCGTCCAGCACGGCCAGATAACTCTCCCCCGGCACACAATAGAGCCGCCGGGTGCCGTGGGCCTCCAGACAGCGCACCAGCATCTGGCCGCCTGTTCCGGTCAGTTTGGGCTCGGTACGGGGGTCTCGGGACATGGCAGTCTGGACTCCAGGGGCAATCGGGCAGCAGAGGGAGGGCTGCAAGGTAGCCGCGCAGGCACGGCTCAGCAAAAGTCTTTGGGGTGCGCGGCGGCCCATGTCCAGCAGGATCGCCGCTGCCCGCCCCCTTGCCCCAGGCTTGCCAAAGGTGTGGCGAGGTGCGGGCTGAGGCTCACAAGGGCTGCACCTGCCTATCCATGGAACCTTGACGAAGCAGCGCCGGCCACCGACCTGGACAACATCAAGGCCGGTTGGCCACCCTTTCCCGACCCTCACGGAGCGTCCCGATGACTGTTTCGCGCGTCTACGCCCTGATTGTGCCTTTGGTGCTGATCACCCTGAGCCCCTTGCCGGCACTGGCCCGGGGCTTTGAGTTGGACCCCGCCCGCGGCGTCTATACCCTGGCGCCGATTGTCGAGGAGGTCACAGAGGCGGTGGTGAACATCTCCACCGAGAGGGGGGCCGCAGCGGCCCGTGACCCCATTGCCCGCGGGCTATTCAACTTGCCCCAAGGGGGCCGACTGCAGTCCACCGGGTCCGGCGTCATCATCGATGCCCGGGAGGGCCTGGTGCTCACCAACCATCATGTGGTGGCCGGTGCGGACCGGGTGATTGTGACGCTGAAGAACCGCCGGACCTATCCGGCGGAGGTGATTGGCAGTGACGAATTGACGGAGATTGCGCTGCTGAGAATCGATGCGCCGCGCCTCTCCGCCCTGCCGCTGGGCAACAGCGATGATGTCAAGGTGGGGGACATGGTGCTGGCCATCGGCAACCCGTTTGGCCTGGGCCAGACGGTCACCAGCGGCATTGTCAGCGCCCTGGGCCGCAGCGGGATCGCGCTGGGCAATTACGAGAACTTCATTCAGACCGATGCGTCCATCAACCCTGGCAACTCCGGCGGACCGCTGATCAACACCAAGGGCGAGTTAATCGGCATTAATACCGCCATCCTGGCCCCGGGTGGGGCGGGTAACATCGGCATCGGGTTCGCCGTGCCGGCCAACATGGCCAAGCGGGTGGTGGAACAACTCAAGCGCAATGGCGAGGTTCGCCGCGGCCTGATCGGTGTCCAGTTCGAGCCGTTGACGCCTGAGGCGGCCGATGGGCTGGGTCTTGCCAGCGCAGCCGGTGCGCTGATTGTCGATGTCGTGCGCGGCAGCCCCGCGGAGTCCGCTGGCTTGCGCAGTGGCGATGTCATCCTGGCGGTTGACGGGGTGGAGTTGATCCGCGCCTCCGATCTGCGCAACCGCATCGGGCTGATGGAGCGCGGAGAAAAGGTGGACCTGAGTTTCTATCGCGACGGCCGGCGCCGCACCGTCTCGGTTGAGATCGCTGCACCGCCAGAGCCGGCCAAAACGGCGAACTGAGCGCCAGCCCCTCGGCAGCAGCGGACCCTGCGCCGCCACCCCCGGATCAATCCCTCACTGTGATCTGGATGGTCACGCTGGGACTGCCGATCCGGATTGGAAGGACACCCCTAAAGGGCTTTCTCATGGGTGCCTCTCCGCAGTGGCGCCTTCTTCGCGGCGCCGATCGCTTGTAGCGGCTCTGCCACCCGGCAGGGCCGCTTTTGCTTTTCTGGGTACTTGCTGATGGACAGGAGTGTTTGTCGCAGGCAAGAACCGGGGAAGGGGTTGGGGCCGTCAGGTTGCGCGCGGCTCCCGCTGCCGACATCAACAGGAGGAGGAGGAGAGTCGCCATGGCCGAGACCGCAATGGGCGCTGCGCCCAAATATGAGTTCCTGCCGTCCCGTTCCCTGGGGAACGGCATTAGCTATTTGTTTCGGGGGCATTTTGCGACCCTGGGCGCCTTTCTGCTGTGCATGGCGCCGACCATTGCGCTGGGGGTTCTGGCGGTGCTTCTGGGCATCAGCTTCCTGCTCTTGATCGCCTACTATACGGCAGCCGTCGGCCTGATCTATTTCAAAGGGGCAGCCAGCTACACCGCCTACAATCGGATGATCGGGCAGCCCGGCGACCATTTCGGCAGCCTGGCAAAGACCTTGCCCCGTTTGCCCGCCATCTTGGGTCTCGCTGCACTGCAATTGCTCTTTTATGTGATTGTGGGCCTGATTATTGGTGCTGTGCTGTGGATCGTCAGCCAGATCAGCTTTTTCATCACCGCCCTGTTCGCCATCGCCGCCCTGATCCCGCTGATCTTTATCGGTGTCAGCCTGACGGTGACCGCCAACGCTCTGGTGTACGAACAGAAGGCCCCCGTGGCCGCGTTTCGGCGTAGCTTTGAGTTGGCCAACGCGTTTCGCATGCGCCTGACGGCATTGCTGTTCTTCAGCGCCTCCATGGCCTCCGGCCTGTTCTTTGTGTCCATGGGTCTGTTGGTTGCCGTCGGCATGATGGTGGCGGCTGTGGCCGGCAGCGCAGCCGGTGACATGATCATGGCAGGCGGCCTCGGCGGGGGTTTTGGGGGCGGCTTCAACCCCCTGAGCCTGTTGCAGGGCCTTGACGCCCTGGGCTTCATCGGCACCATCATTGGCATTGTCGTCTATGTTTGGGCCGCTGCGTGTAGCCTGATCCTCTACAAGACGGTGGCTGCCGGCGCCTATTTTGAGATGCGGATGAGCAAGGAAGGCAGCGGCGCTGATTTCAGCAACCAGGCCCAGACCTTCTCCTGATCATTTTCAGGACCAACCCAGAAGACGCCGGAGCCTATCCGCCCTAATCCGCAGGCAGGCTCCGGTTTGGACGTCTCGACCCCTTTGCATGGCATAGGGGTCACTGCCGACCCGCTCCCCCTCCCGGTCAGACACGGGAGTGTCATCGCGACAGGTTGCCGGCAAGAATGGCCAAGGGGGGAGTGGGAAGCGCCAAACAGATCGTAAAGCGCTTCAGCCTCTTCTTCGGTTTTCCCTCCTTTCCCTCCGCTCCTTCGGGAGGTGCCGCGGGGATCGGCTTGCCGGCATTGGGACCCACGCTCCATGGCCTCCTTCAACACACACACCACGGCCAAGCAGGATGATGCCTGGAACGAGGAAGTGGATGGCCACCTCACCGGTATCCAATCTGTGCACAGGGTCCGGGCCTCGCTTGCCTTGGCCCGGGGTCTTAGCCTGACCTTCCGGAATCATTTTGCGGTTTTGGTCCTGCTGGTTGTGTGCCTGGCTCCGGCGTTGCTGCTGGCGTCGCTGTTGATCACCGGCGCTGTGGGGCGTCCCGCTCTGGCAGCGGGCCTGCGGACCCCCTTCAGCATCCTGACCCTGACCGCGCTGGCAGTGGGCTGGCTGGGGGTGGTGGTGTTCAAGGCCGCGCTCACTGATCTATTGTTGCAACGCATGGACAAGCAGCGCCGATCCAGCATGGTGAGCGCACTGATCCAGGCCGGGCGCAATGGCGGCCGCCTGACACTGGTGGCGTTGGTTCAGATTCTGTTGCTGCTGATGCCGGTGCTGGCTCTCGCTTACGTCCTGCTGACCATGGGCCCCGCAGATGCAGCCCTGCGCAACCAGCTGATGAGCCCGATCGCCATGCTGGTGATCGGGACCCTGCTGTTTGCTTTGCGGTTGCTGCTGCAATTCTGCGCCAGCCTGGTGATGACCGATGAGGTGGGGCCGCTGGACTGCATTGCCCGGTCCATGCGCATGACCTTTGAGCATTTGCCCCGCGCCTTGGGGCTCCTGGTGCTTCGCACGGCCCTGTCTTTGGGCCTTCTGTTTATGGTCTTGATCGTCATCTTGCTGGCCTTGACGGTGCTCGATCTGCCGCGCACGCCCAACTTGGCTGAGGTGCCCACGGCCCTGGCTTTGGTGTTTAGGGTGCTGGTGGGCTGGGCGCTGGTGATGAGCCTAGTCCTGTCCAAGGGCACGGAAATCGGGCTGATGATCGAAATCGCATCGGTGGAGGATGGGCTTGACGCCCCGCTGCCGGACAGGGCCTGAGCGGCCCAGCGCCGCCTTGCCTCCAGGCTGAGCAATATCGTCCGTTTTTACCCCCTGTTTTCCGACTATTGTCCTATATCATGGTCACGACGCTGTGGTGACACCGCCCCGATCCGGCCATTGGGGTATGGTTGCTGCGGTGCGATACCCGGTCTATTCTGGTGCCATGATCGAGCTTTTGACCCCATCAGACCTCAAAGGTCGCCCGCTGCGTTTGGTGGGCGATGTTCACGGCAATCTTGCCGCCTTTGAGCCTGTGGTGAAGGAGGCGCTGGACCAGGGGCGGTTCATCGTTCAATTGGGCGATCTGGTGGACTATGGTGACGATAACCCCGGCTGCCTGCGACTGATGCGTCAGTTGATGGAACGTCGGCAGGGGGTGATGGTCCGCGGCAACCATGATGACAAGTTCCTGCGCTACCTCCAGGGGCGACCAGTGAACCGGCGCGGCACGGGGCTCGCGGCCACCGTGGCCCAGGTGAAGCAAGCGCCGGACCGCAATGGATTGCGGGATTTTGTGCTGACCGTCACCGCCAACTTGCCCTATTGGCTGGACCTGGATGGTCTTTTCTGCGTTCACGCTGCGTACAAGCCGGAACTGCATGAGATCGGGGACCTGCGCCCCTTGCTGCGCCGCTCCCATCCCCGGGCTCGGGCGCTGCGCGCCCATGTGCTGTTTGGGGAGAATGATGGCCGCCGCCGCCCCGATGGCTACCCGCTGCGAACCTACCATTGGGTGACGGATATCCCGCCGGGCTTGACGGTGGTGATCGGCCATGATGTCCGGTCCACCGACAAGCCGGTGTTGCTCTCCAACGATCAGGGTGGGCGTTGCGTTATGTTGGACACCGGCTCCAGCAAGGGCGGGCACCTGTCCTGGATCGACGCGGACCCCACCGGTGACCCGGTGACCCCG
Organism: uncultured Rhodospirillales bacterium; assembly: GCA_964496805.1. Classification (GTDB taxonomy): domain Bacteria; phylum Pseudomonadota; class Alphaproteobacteria; order CAZCBM01; family CAZCBM01; genus CAZCBM01. The sequence goes on from CAZCBM010000033.1 coordinate 16,078, forward strand.
TGGCGCTTCACGCCGGGCCTGGACACCTTGAAACCGGCGCTGCTGGAAGTGGAGTGAGCTTCGGCACGGGAACCGACTGCGAATCGGTTCCCCTTCTGAGAGGTCCAGAAACCGGGGCGGACAGGCGTCACCGAACAGGGGTCACCGAACAGGGGTAACCGTGAGGCTCAAGAGCCGCTCGGGGAAAGCGGTGGTCAGGCCCTCAGTCGTCCAGGTCCATAAGCGAGCGGGCAAATCCCCGGGCTGAAAAGGGGCGCAGATCCTCAATCCCCTCACCCACCCCAATGGCATGCACCGGCAGCTTGAAGCGGTCGGCGATCTGCACCAGGACACCGCCCTTGGAACTGCCATCCAACTTGGTCAGCACCAAGCCGGTGATGGACACCATTTGCTGGAAGACCTCCACCTGATTGACAGCGTTCTGGCCCGTGGTGGCATCCAGAACCAGCAGCGTCACATGGGGGGTGGCAGGGTCCAGCTTGCCCAGTACCCGGCGGATCTTGACCAATTCCTCCATCAGGTTGGCCTTATTCTGCAACCGGCCAGCGGTATCGATCAACAGCACGTCGCGATTGTCGGCGCGTGCTGCCTCCAGCGCCTCGTAGGCCAGCCCGGCTGAGTCCGCTCCCGGTGCCTTGGCGATGACCGGGGCGTTGGCCCGATCGCCCCAGACCTTCAGTTGGTCGATGGCGGCCGCGCGGAAGGTATCCCCGGCAGCAATCATCACAGACTTGCCCTCGGCGCGGAACTGGCTGGCCAGCTTGCCGATGGTGGTGGTCTTGCCGGCCCCATTGACGCCCACCACCAGGATGACGGTGGGGGTTTGCCCGGGCTTAAGGGTCAGCGGCTGGGCGACGGGATCCAGGATCTGGGCGATCTGTCCGGCCAGCGCTTCGCGGACCTCAACATCCGTGACCTGCTTGTCGTACCGATCTTCAGCCAAGCCGGCGCAGAGCCGAGCGGCCGTGGCGGGCCCCAAATCCGCGGTGATCAGCGCCTCTTCCAATTCCTCCAGCGTTTCATCGTCCAGCCGTCGCTGGGTGAAGATTGCGCTGATGGAGCCGGTGAGGCGGGCGGAGGATCGCGACAGACCCTCACGCAGGCGGCCCAGAAAGCCGCGGCGGGGTGTGGTCTCTTCTGAGGACATGAACTGACGTGCGAATGAAGGGGGCTCAGGGCGGGCGCCGACCGCCGAGGAGATCAGCCCCGGGGGGAGGGCCCCCAGGGGTTCAGCCCTGTTCCCATGACTTGCCAGCCAGCCAAGGTCAAGGCGTGGGGCGCAATCTGGCGCAGGGATGCCTGGGCCTTGCCCCCGCTGGTCTCGGAGCCCTTTGCGGGACGACGCCATCGCTCCCGGACGGCTCTCCCCGCCCCTTTGGCCGTCTCGGCCGTCAACCCC
>CAZCBM010000034.1:0-17358 GCA_964496805.1 uncultured Rhodospirillales bacterium
GCGAGTCGTTGTATCCACGAACACAATCAACTTGCAAGAGCAGCTCTATGGCAAGGATCTGCCCATTCTCACAGAACTACTATGACCTGGCGGGCCTCCAGCGCATCCGACAGGCTGGGCAACACCCCCAGCACATCCTGACCAGTGGCGGCAAACCCCAGGACCAGCCCAAAACTGTATACATCGGTCCACGGACCCACCTGTCGCCCGAACAGCCCAAACTGCTCCGGCGCGGCATAGGTCAACTTGCCGGCAAAGGCCGAGCCCACCACCGTATCCAGGCTGCCGTCCATATCCTTGGCGATGCCGAAGTCGATCAGGATGGCCTGATCCAGCGCACCGCCGCGCAACAGCAGATTGTCCGGCGCCAGATCGCGATGGATAAGGCCCTGGTCATGGCATTGGGCCAAGGCGGGGAGCAGCCGTCGAGCCAGGGCAAGGGTGCCATCGCGATCCAGGGGCCCACCGCGCCGGACATGGGCCTGCAACGATGGCCCCTCCACATAGTCCATCACCAGGACCAGCTGCCCCGACCGGGTTTTGGCCACCGTATGGCAACGCACCACCGCTGGATGGTCCAGGCTGAGCATCCGCCGCACTTCACGGCGGAACAACTGCTCGAACCGTGGTTCGCCCACGCCCACGCTCATCACCTTCAGGGCATAGGCCCGGGGGTCCAGATCCGGCTCCACATGGCAGGCGGCATACACCGTGGCGAGGCCGCCCGAGCCGATGCGCCGCTGAATGCGGTAGCTGTCAGCGATGATGTCTCCGTCAGCGAACATGGGGGAGCGGTGGGCGAGTCGGGGCGGAGGAGAGGCCGGGGGCGGAGGGCAAAGGCGAGGCACGCCGGGCAGCAGGAGCCAAGGGCAACAAGGCCGGCAGAGAGGGGCAGCAATCGGGCGAGAGGATCAACCACCCATCACGGACGCTGCCTTCTCCGTCCTCCACATGGCAATTCTGCGGCCAGGATGCGAGGGGGAAGGGCCTCTTCCAGGGTCAACCACAGACACCCTCACCTGTGTCACCCGCCTTGTCGCTCAGAAAAACCCCTCAAAAAGCTTAGTCAGGGCTTCTTCACTTTTCTCCCGGCCCATAATTTTGTATTGGCCCAAGTATGGAAGCCCTATCAGCACACCATTCTTGTAACTGGCTCTTTCACCAGCAACCTTATCCCACTCCACTGAAATCTTTTCGCCACCCCGCACATCAAGTATATTTTTTAACTCATCCCAAATATCACCGCCCATTGTAATGATAAGATCAAATGGATGCGCAGCCAAAATTTCTTTCCACACCCAGCTTCCAATCTTTATTGCATCTTCCTTGTTATTAAGAGAGTCCCAACTCGTCGAACGAAAAGGCACAAAATGCCCAGAAACGATGCCCTCAACAGGAACTCTCAGTTTTTCAAATAATATCCTAACCTGTTTCTGTAACGGAGCTGCGCCGGATGCATATTCACCCCATTTCTCATCGAGATAAGCGTTTCCGCGCTCAACACATAAGGTCGGATGATCTGCTGGGTTAACGCTGCCCCCCGGATTCATGCTAATGAAAGCCACACGACCATTCTCAACCGCGGATCGGGTGCAACTGAACATGCGCCAGCCGAGCTGATGGCCTCCGGCTTGGTAGGCATTCTCGATTTTCTTCTCAATCGCAGCGAAGTCTATTTCTCTCAGCATTACGGACTCCAGACGATGGTTGAACACAAAGAGTTGACCCCATAACTCGATCAAATTGCAAGTCCCAAATACATCTCTAGATCTTGCAACTCCCGACGCAGATGGTCCTGCTTGGCGGCGGCTTCGGCCGGGCACCCCCATTGCTCCTGTTGATAAAGTTCGTCCACCAAACTGACCTCGAAGGCGCTGGCGGCGTCCAGCAACCCCTGACCAAAGGCCAGGGCCAGCACCAGCGAGCCCAGCAACGGCGTTGCCGCCTGAGTCACCGTCAACCGCTCATCCTCCAGCGCTGCCGCCGCATCCCGCAGCCGGGCGAGGCTTTCCGCCGGCTGCGCCACCGGCATGATCCCCTCCACCAGGCGCAGCGGCGCCCCAAGACGGGCGGAGGCCCAGGCCTGCCAGGGCTGCCACGCCGCCAGTTGGCGCGCTCGCAGCCCCTCCGGCCCCGCCGCCACATAGCAGATCAGGTCGGTTTCTCCGTAGGCCCCGATGGTCTGCACAATGGCCGATCGCTGCGGGCGGACCTTGTCGATACAGGTGGCGGCCAGCCGGGTCAGGGGCTGGGTCTCCGGCCGGATGGTGTCCTCCTGCGCTTCCCACTCGTCTGCCACGGCGTCCGCCAGCGCCTTGGTGCCCACACGAAGGGGCTGCTTGAGCGGCGTGCGAAGGGGGCGGCCGTCCAAATGCACCGTGAAGCCCTCGCCTTCAGGCACGGCCTGCACCAGTTTGTAGAAACGCTTCATTTTTGTCCTCAAAGCACCTTTGGCCTGGGGGAACGCGCCCAGCACCGTCGCCAGCACCGTCCTCAAAACCGTCGCCAGAACCGCAGAAGGTGCGAAAACGATCTTTTCAGTCCCAATTGTGTATTCCCCGCCAGACGCGCAACTGCTTAAAGGTCTTGGGGGAAGGCGACACCGACCTGTGATCACCCACCAGGGTAGCGCTGCAAGACCCCTCCTAGCATTGGCGCCGTCCCCCTCCCAGCCCCGGCTGCGTCCACGATGTCCCCTCCCGATGCCCCCCTCCCGCGCCCCAAGGCGCGCTTGCATGTCCCCGGCGCCCTTGGCGAGGGGGACGCTGTTTCGTTGCCCGCCGATCAGGCCCATCATCTGCGCACCGTCCTGCGGCTGACCGCCGGAACGCCCGTGGCCCTGTTCAATGCGGAGGCGGGGGAACTGCTGGGCCGCCTGGAGGTGGTGAGCAAGGCAGATGTCACCGTGCGCCTGGGCCCGCAGATACGGGTCCCGAGCGCCCCTCGGCTGGCCCTACATCTGCTGTTCGCGCCGCTGAAGAAGGCGGCCACAGACCTTGTTGTGGAGAAGGCCACGGAACTGGGGATCAGCCACCTCAGGCCGGTCTACACCACCCACACCCAGGCGGCCCGGCTGAACGGCGACCGGCTGGAAGCCACCCTGCGGGATGCTGCCCAGCAAACGGAACGACTGGACCTGCCGCGCCTGCACCCGGATCAGCCGTTGACCACAGCGCTGGCCGCTTGGCCGGCCCATTGGCCCCTGCTGGTGGCCGCTGAAGCGGGGCCGGCGCAGCCGCTGGTCCCGTGCCTTGACGATCTCAGGCCCAAGCTTTCCACCCCACCGGACGGGGAAAACCCCAATCTGGGGGTAGCGATCGGGCCGGAAGGCGGCTACAGCAATGCTGAATTATCCACCCTGGCCGCCCATCCGGCGGTCCACCCCGTCAGCCTCGGCCCCCGCATTTTGCGTGCGGAAACCGCCGCCCTGGCCGCGTTGACGGTCATCCAGGCCACGTTGGGGGATTGGGCCGATGCCCGCCCAGCGTCCACCTTCCGTCGCGATCCCCCCCGATGATCGCCACCTTGTCTTTGCCCCTTTCAGCGATGCCCGCCTGAGGTCTCCCGCTATGGTCACCACCTGCGACGCCCCCACCACCGACAGCCCCTGCGAGGACCGGATCACCAGCAAGGACCAGTTGGTCCGCTGGATGGAAACCGCCGGCAAACCCCGTGAGAAGTGGCGCATCGGTACCGAGCATGAGAAGTTGGTCTATCGCCGGGACACCTTCCGTCCCCTGGCCTATGACAGCCAGCCTGGCATCCGGGACGTGCTGGAGTTGTTCAGCGCCTATGGGTGGAAGCCCAAATATGAGGGTGAGAACCTGATTGCCCTGACCCAGCCGGATGGGGCCAGCATCACCCTGGAGCCCGGTGGGCAACTGGAGCTTTCTGGCGCGCCGCTTCGCTCCATTCACGAGACATGCACCGAGGTGACCACCCATCTGCGCCAGGCCAAGGAGGTCTGCGACAAGCTCTCCATCAGCATGTTGGGCCTGGGGGTCAACCCGCTGTGGACGCGCGAAGACATCCCCGCGATGCCCAAGGGGCGCTATGACATCATGACCCGCCACATGCCGCGGGTGGGGACCATGGGTCTGGACATGATGTACCGCACCTGCACGGTGCAGGTGAACTTGGACTTCGCCTCCGAACAGGACATGGTCGACAAGATGCGGGTGAGCCTGGCGTTGCAGCCCATCGCCACCGCCCTGTTTGCCAACTCCCCCTTCTTGGAAGGGCGGCTCAACGGCTTCCAAAGCTACCGTAGCCACATTTGGACTGACACCGATCCGGCCCGGACGGGGGACTTGCCCTTTGTGTTTGAGGAGGGCTTCGGCTTCGAGCGCTACATCGACTATCTGCTGGATGTGCCGATGTACTTCGTCGCGCGGGAGGGCCGCTTCATTGACGCCGCGGGGCAGAGCTTCCGGGATTTCATGGCCGGCGCCCTGCCCTCCCTGCCCGGGGAATTGCCCACCTGGAGCGACTGGGAAGATCATCTGACCGTCAGCTTCCCGGAAGTGCGGCTGAAGAAGTACATCGAGATGCGGGGCGCCGATGGCGGCCCCTGGCGCAGCCTGTGCGCGTTGCCGGCCCTCTGGGTGGGCTTGCTGTATGACGATCAGGCCCTGGAGGAATGCCTCAGCCTGATCGCGGATTGGACCCAGGAGGATCGCGCCCATCTGCGCGTCCAGGTGCCGGTGCATGGCTTCCGCACCCAACTGGGCGACCGCACGGTGCTGGACATCTCCCGCTATGTGCTGGACATCGCCCGCCAGGGTCTGCGCCGCCGGGCCAGCCAGGACGCCATTGGCCATGATGAAACCGGATTTCTCACCATCCTGCAGGAGAGGGTGGACCGCGGCCAGAGCATGGCCGACGAACTGATCGCCAAATTCCAGGGACCCTGGGGCGGCCGCATCGAGCCGATCTTCAGCGAGTATGCCTATTGAGCCGCTAGGTGTTTGCCCCCAATCCCTGAGGTCGCGTCCCTGATCTCCTGCCCGTCCCGACCTTGATCCTTCAGCCCGCGGGGCCGCAGTCGGCAGGGGGTTTGCCTGCGCACTTGCCGGATCACTGAGGCTTGCACGCCATGCTCCCTACCCCCTTGATGCGCCGCTACGGCTTGACCCATCCGCTCATTCAGGCGCCCATGGCAGGGGTTTCAACGCCCGCCCAAGCGGCCGCCGTTTGCCGGGCGGGCGGCTTGGGGGGCCTGCCGGTGGGGTCGCTATCAGCCGAGGCCGCCGCCCAGGCCATCGCACAGACCCAATCGCTCACCGATCGCCCCTTTGTGGTGAACGTCTTCGCCCATGCGCCAGCCGCGGCTGACCCGCACCGGGAGCAGGCCTGGCTGACCGCCCTGGCCCCCGCTTTCGCCGCCGCCAAGGCGCAGCCGCCCGCGCGGCTGAGCCCAGGCTACCGCTCTATTCTGGAGGATCCGGAGCGCCTTCAGGCCATCATCGATGCAGCGCCAGCCGTTCTCTCCACCCATTTTGGCCTGCTGGCACCGGATCAGATGGCCCGGGTCAAGGCCGCGGGCATTGCCGTTTGGGGTTGCGCCACCTCAGTGGCCGAAGCCCGAGCCTGCGAAGCGGCTGGCTGCGAGGCCATCATTGCCCAGGGCTGGGAGGCCGGAGGACATCGGGGATGCTTCTCCGACGTGCCCGCCGATGATCCGCAGATCGGCACGATGGCACTGGTGCCCCAAATCGTGGATGCGGTGTCCGTCCCGGTCATTGCCGCCGGAGGGATCGCTGACGGCAGAGGCGTGTTGGCGGCCCTGGCGCTGGGGGCCGCGGCGGCGCAATTGGGCACGGCCTTCGTCAACACCAGCGAGGCCGCCACCGGTGCCGCCTACCGCGCCTTATTGACCGCCGAGCACGCTGAACACGGCCCCGGCACGCTGGTCACCCCGGCCATCAGTGGTCGGCCCGCGCGCGGCATCCCCGGCCCGATGGTGCAGGACCTGGATAGGCTCGCCACGACCCACGCCCTGCCCGCCTATCCGATCCCCTACAGCGCCGGAAAGGCCCTGGCGGCTGCCGCCGCAGCCGCTGGCTCCCCGGAGGTGCTGGCCGCTTGGTGTGGCCAGCATCACCGCAATCGCGGCCCCCTCAGCGCCGCCGATGTGGTGACAGCGATCGCTGCGGAGGTGGCCGGCCTTAGGCAGCGGCTCGGCGAGGGCGACGCACCGGCGTCGGCCTGAGGGCGTCGGCCCGCCGGGCCTCCTGCTCCGCCATGAACGCCGTGATCCGCGGGCGGATCTCATTGCGCCAGCGGCGGCCGTTGAAGATGCCATAGTGGCCAACGCCCTCGCACAGGTAATCCTGGTGGAGGTCCCGAGGCACACCCGGACACAGGCCATGGGCGGCGATGGTCTGACCGGGGGCCGAAATGTCGTCCTTCTCCCCCTCAACGGTCATCAACGCGGTGCTGCGGATTTGGGACAAATCCACCTGAGTGCCGTTCACCACCATTTCGCCGCGGGGCAACTGCTGCTTCTGGAACACCCGATAGACGGTTTGGAGGAAGAATTCCGCCGTCAGGTCCAGGACGGACAGATACTCGTCATAGAAGGTGCGGTGGGCCTCAGCGCTGTCGCCATCGCCCTCCACCAGGTGGCGGAACAGGTCCATATGGCTGCCGATGTGGCGCTCCAGGTTCATGGTCATGAAGCCGGTGAGCTGCAAGAAGCCGGGATAGACCCGGCGCAGCGCGCCTGGGCGCCAATTGGGCACGCGATGGATGACCGTACGATCGAACCACGTGATGGGCCGGGTTTCAGCCAATTGCGTGACCTGGGTGGGGGCAGCGCGGGTATCCACCGGCCCGCCCATCAGGGTCATGCTGAGCGGCTGCGCCGGATCCTCCGCCTGCGCCAGCAAGCCCACGGCCGCCAGAACAGGCACCGTCGGCTGACAGACCGCCATGACATGCACGTCACTGGGCAACCCGCCGCCGGGCGCCAGATGGCGCAGGAACATCAGCACATGCTGGACATAGTCATCAAAACCAAAATACCCGGCCGCCAGCGGCACCTGAGAGGCATCGGCCCAGTCGGTGATGTAGACATCATGGTGTGGCAGCAACGCCTCCACGGTCCCCCGCAGCAGGGTGGCCCAGTGGCCGGACAACGGCGCCACCAGCAAGACTTTGGGGCCAGGGGCTTCCACCGTGGGCTTGGTGAAGCGCAGCAAGCGGCAGAATGGACGGGCCAGCACCACCTGCTCTTCCACCGGAATGCTGCTGCCATCTGGACCGGTGGTGATGTCCAGCCCAAAGGCCGGCTTGGGGTAGCGGCGGGTGGTCCGCTCAAACAATTCCGCCCCGGCGGCCATGGCGCGCCCCGTGCGGGTGTAGCTCGCCAGCGATAGGGGGTTTTGCAGGGCGATCTGCGTTGCCCCAGCGGCCATCCGCAACGGGGTCATCATCGCTTCATTGAGGTCCACCAAATGATAGAGCATGGCTCGTCCTCCTCCGAAAAGCAGAGAGGGCGCCGGCAGTCTTGCCCTTTGGGACAGGATCAGACGGCAATCAGGCGTGGGGTTCAGACCCAGCGCCGCGAAGGAGCCGGACCTTGGTGCACAACAGCGTGTCTGTCGCGGCGACACTTGAGTCATTCGCTCAGCCAATTGCTGATTGTTGCCCCCGGATCACATTTCTTGAACCTGCGGGAACAAATCGCTGCCTTTTTGCTAGGCATTCTTTCGGTCAGGCGGGAAACCCCCTGCGGCGCCTGCTTGCGGTGCAGCGAAAGCCACTCTAGGGACGGGAGACTCGCTCCCTCCTGAGACAAGGTTTCCGCCCCATGCCGCCCTTTGATTGGTCCATCCTATGGCCGATGCTGCCCCTGCTGCTCTGCCTGGGGGTGGTGGCCGGCGTGCTGGCCGGCTTGCTGGGCATCGGCGGTGGGCTCGTGCTGATTCCCTTCCTGCACTATCTCTTTCTGTCCCAGGGTGTGGATTTGGAGATGGCCCACAAGATGTCGCTGGGCACCTCCCTGGCCACCATCATCGTGACCACCGCCTCCTCCACCCGCGCCCACCACCGCCGCGGTGCGGTGGAATGGGGCACCTGGCGCACCCTCGCCCCGTTCATCGTGGCCGGGTCGTTGGTGGGCACGGTGGTGGCCGACGTCCTGCGCGGGGCTTGGCTGATTGGCCTGTTTGCCGTGATGTTGACCTTCTTTGCTGCCCGCATGATCCTCTCCGCCAAGGGCACAGGCACCACGGAACACAAACCGGTGCCCCTATCGTTGCCTGTCCACGGCTCCTTGGCCGCGGTCATGGGTACGCTGGCCAGCCTGATGGGCATTGGTGCAGGGTCCATGGGGGTGCCCGCGCTGATGCAATTGGGGTTCATCGCCCAGCGCGCTGTGGCAACGTCGGCGGCCATGGGCATGGTGATCGCGGTGCCAGGCGTGATCGGCTACGCCGTCGGTGGTATCGGGGAGGCGGGTCGCCCCCCGCTGAGCCTGGGCTATGTCAATCTGCTGGCCGTGGCCTGCATCATCCCAGCCACCTTGCTGGCGGCCCCCCTGGGGGCCAAACTGGCCCATGCCCTGCCAGCCCGCAAAGTCAAGCAGGCGTTCGGCGTGTTCCTGGTTATCGTGGCGCTGAACATGATCCGCAAACTGTTTGAGTTGTGAGCGGTTCGTGGCCTTGATCCGTGGGGGCGCACGGGCTACCAGCGAGGCCAGGGCGGGCCTGTCGCCCGCACCCTGCCCCCCTTTCTGGAGGAGGACTCACAATGCTCTCCCTCACCCGCCGTCTGGCGCTGGCCCTGCTGGCGCTCAGCATCTCTCTCACCGTGGCTCCGGCAATCGGCCACGCCCAAGGAAGTGAACAGATGATCCTGGAAGTCGAAGGCAAAGGCCAAGTCACCATTCAACTGCGCGATGACCTGGCGCCCAACCACGTCGCCCGTATCACCGAACTGGCCAACAGCGGCTTCTATGATGGTGTTGTGTTCCACCGGGTGATCGATGGCTTCATGGCCCAGACCGGCGATCCCACCGGCACCGGCCGCGGCGGCAGCGACCTGCCGGACCTGCGCTCCGAATTCAGCCCCGCCAGCAAGGCCAGCTTCGGCCGCGGCACCATTGGCATGGCCCGCACCAGCGATCCGCACAGCGCCAACAGCCAGTTCTTCATCTGCTTCAGCGACTGCAGCTTCCTGGATGGCCAGTACACCATCTGGGGCCAGGTGAGCGAAGGCATGGACGTCGTGGACGCCATCACCAAGGGCGAGCCGCCGGCCAATCCTGACAAGATCGCCCGCTTCCGCAGCGCCGACCAGTTCTGATCACCGGTCGGATCGGGCCTTCGGCGGCGTGCCTCGCGTCCTCCCCGGACACAGGGCGCGCCCGCCAGAGGTCAGTGATGTTTTGCCTGGGCGGTTGCCCGGGGAGTTGTCTGGGTTTTTCCCTGGAGGGTCCGCGCCGATGGCGACCGAGAGCTTGCCCCTGTTCTACAATCGTATTGAGCGCCTGAACGCCAAACGCCATGCCCAATTGGGCATTGTCCCGGACGCCAAGCCGCTGTTCGCGCAGAACACCAACTCTGTGCCCCTGGCCGTCAGCGAGTTCTCCGTGGCCATGGCGCATTATCCCATCGTGTTCGTGGGCGGCGATCTACCGTTGCCCGTGGCCATCCTGGGCCTGGACAACGACCAGAACTTGTTCATGGCAGAGGATGGCAGTTGGATGCCCGGCGCCTATGTGCCGGCGTACATCCGCCGCTATCCCTTCATCTTCATCGGTGGCGGCGATGGCTCCAAGTTGATCCTGGGGGTGGACACCGATAGCGCCCTGGTGGCGCCGGACACCGACCGACCGCTGTTTGATGGCGGCCAGCAGACCGAACACACCCAAAAGGTCATCAAGTTCTGTCAGGAGTTCCAAAAGCAAATGGCCCTGACGGAAGCCTTCTCCCGCGAGGTGTCCGACGCCGGCCTGTTTGAGGAGAAATTCACCAATCTGCGTCTGCCGGATGGTCGCCAACTCCGTCTGGGGCCGTTCAAGGTGGTGAATACCGAGCGCCTGGAGGCGGTGGACGACGAACGCTTTCTGACGTGGCGCAAGCGCGGGCTGCTGCCCATCCTCTACTGGCACTTGGGCAGCCAGTCACAGTGGACCAGTCTGGTCTCCCGACTGCGCTGATCCGGCTCCCCCTTCCAGCACGGCGCTTTAAGGGGGAAAAGCCCGACGCCGGGGATCGCGCCACGGGGGAGGCTATCGCCTCACCCCTCCTTCATCTTCAACGCCTGGATGAAGGCGGACTGCGGAATGTCCACCTTGCCGAACTGGCGCATGCGCTTCTTGCCCTCTTTTTGCTTTTCCAGCAGCTTGCGCTTGCGGCTGACGTCACCCCCATAGCATTTGGCGGTCACGTCCTTGCGCAGCGCAGCAATGGTTTCCCGCGCGATGATCTTGCCTCCGATGGCCGCCTGGATCGGGATCTTGAACATATGCCGCGGGATCAGGTCCTTCAGCCGCTCGCACAGGGCCCGCCCACGGTGCTCCGCCTGGCTGCGGTGGACCAGCATGCTCAGCGCATCCACCGGCTCGCCATTCACCAGAATGTCCATCTTCACCAAGTTGCTCTCCTCATACCCATCAGGTTGGTAATCGAAGGAGGCGTAGCCACGGCTCATGCTCTTAAGCCGGTCGTAGAAATCAAACACAACCTCGTTCAGGGGCAGGCGATAAACCACCATGGCGCGGGCACCGGTGTGGGTCAGATCCAGCTGAACCCCTCGCTTCTCCTGACACAGGGTCAGGATGGGACCCAGATATTCATCCGGGGTCATGATGGTGGCCTTGATCAGCGGCTCCTCAATGAACTTGATCTTGGTCACGTCTGGCATGTCGGCCGGATTGTACAGTTCCCTCTTGGTGCCGTCATTCATGGTGAGCTGATAGACCACGGAGGGCGCCGTGGCGATCAGGTCCACATCGAATTCCCGGTCCAAACGCTCCTGGATGATTTCCATGTGCAGCAGGCCGAGGAAGCCGCAGCGATAGCCGAAGCCCAACGCCGTGGAGTTCTCCACCTCATAGTGCAGGGAGGCATCGTTCAGGGCGACCTTGGCCAATCCGTCGCGCAGACGCTCAAACTCCGAGGCATCCACCGGGAACAGGCTGCAGAAGACCACCGGCACAGAGGGCTTGAAGCCCGGCAACGCCTGGGTGGCGGGCACCTTGGCGTCGGTGATGGTGTCGCCCACCTTGGTCTGGGTGATGTCTTTGATGCCCGCCGTGATCACCCCCATTTCCCCCGCGGCCAGCGAAGGGATCAGGGTGAGCTTGGGGCCGAAAACGCCCACCCGGTCCACCGGGTGGCTGGCGCCAGTGTTCATGAACTTGACCTGCTGACCGGTCTTGATCTCCCCTTCAACTACGCGGATCAGGATCATCACCCCCAGATAGCTGTCATACCAGCTATCCACCAGCAGTGCCCGCAGCGGCTTGTTGCGGCCATCCACCGGGGAGGGCAGGCGGGTGACGATGGCCTCCAGGATCTGATCCACGCCGATACCGCTCTTGGCGCTGGCCAGCACGGCATCGCTGGCATCCAGGCCGATGACGTCTTCGATCTGGGTCTTGACCCGCTCTGGCTCGCTGGCTGGCAAATCGATCTTGTTGATCACCGGCACCAGCTCATGATCATGGTCCAGGGCCTGATAAACGTTGGCCAGGGTCTGCGCCTCCACCCCCTGGGTGGAATCCACCACCAGCAGCGAGCCTTCACAGGCGGCCAGCGAGCGGCTTACCTCGTAGGCGAAGTCCACATGCCCGGGCGTGTCCATCAGATTGAGCTGATAGGTCTGCCCATCCTTGGCGTGGTAGGTGAGGCGGACAGCCTGGGCCTTGATGGTGATGCCCCGCTCCCGCTCAATGTCCATATTGTCCAGGATCTGGTCCACCTTCTCCCGTTCATCGATGCCGCCGCACAGCTCGATCAGGCGGTCCGCCAGCGTGGACTTGCCATGGTCGATATGGGCGATGATGGAGAAGTTGCGAATATACTTGGGGTCGGTGGCCATTGGGGTCCTGGTGCTAACGTCAAGAGCGCCAACCGCCCGGCGCCGGTGGCACGAGGGCCAAGGGCGAGCGGGCGGTTTCAGTCAGCAGTGAAGATAGCGAGGCCCGGCGAAGGTGCAAGCGGTGTTGCGCGCCGTGTCGCGGGAGGGAGCCCTTCGAGTCGGCCTTGACAGAGAAAACAAAAAATGGGATTGTCAATCGGTATCCGCCCCGAGGGAGTAGGACTGCCTTTTTATCCCTGGCAGCACCGAAACCCGGGGCTTTTTCGTGGATCATTATGGCTCGTATCCGTCGCATCGCTGTGCTTGTTGATGGGGGCTTCTTCCTGAAACGGCTTCGCAGACTTGTCCCTGAGCAACATCGCGAGTCGCCCGCTGCGGTTGCTGATACCGTTCGTCTGCTGGCCAAGCGCCATGTCACGAAGCTTGCGCACCTCGGCCAGAGAGGCCGCGAGGATCAACATTGGCTTGACCACACTTACCGCGTTTTCTTTTATGATGGAAAGCCATACACAGACATTGCCCACCACCCCTTTCTAAATAAACAAATAAAGTTCGCTGATACCAAAGAAGCTCAGTTCCGGAATGAAATTTTTGCCGAGCTTACCCGCAAAAGAAAATTCGCCGTAAGACTCGGGAACACCCGAAAAGTGGGCGAGTGGAGCCTGAAGGCAAAACTCACCAAACCGCTTTTAAGAACACGGGGCAGTGCAAATATTATTCGAGGCCTCCTGTCTGGTGCAATTACACCGGAGGCTCTTACACCTGAACAGAAGCAGCAATTGGAACTTTTGGTTGCATTCTGGGATGATTTTCAGGAGCACGACGTCTCCCTTACTCTACGCCAGAAAGGGGTCGATATGCGTATCGGCACTGATATTTCTTCATTGACGCTGAAGCGGCAAGTGGACACGATTGTTCTGGTGACAGGCGATGAGGATTTTGTTCCCGCGGCCAAGTTGGCGCGCAGAGAGGGGGTTGAGTTCATACTCGATCGCCTGTGGCAGAACGTATCACAAGGACTGAGTGAACATATTGACGGTCTGCAGAGCGTTTTGGGGGGGCGCAGTGATGAAACTACCCCGGAGGCTCGTATTGATTGAGGATACCCTCAGGCCGTGCCGAACTGGCGATCGCCGGCATCGCCCAGGCCCGGGACGATGAAGCCGCGGTGATCCAGGTGGCTATCGAGGCCGGCTGCCAGGATCTCCACATCGGGATGGGCCTCCCCCAGGCGACGGGCGCCTTCTGGTGCCGCCAAAAGGCAGGCAAAACGCAGACGGCGGGCGCCAGCCTCCTTCAATTGGGTGATCGCCGCCACCGCCGAGCCGCCGGTCGCCAGCATCGGATCGCATACCACCACCAATCGCTCGCTCAGGCGCGGGGGCATGGAGTTGTAATAGGGCACGGGCTTGAGGGTCTGCTCATCCCGGTACATGCCCAAATGGGCCACCGCTGCCTCCGGGATCACCTCCAGCATCCCCTCCACCAGCCCGCTGCCGGCGCGCAGGATGTTCACCAGGCAGGGCGGCGGATCAGCCAGCACCTGGCCCTGCATGGGCGTCAGCGGGGTCTGAATGGTCTCCTCCCGCAGGTCCACATCCCGCAACGCCTCCAGCGCCAGGGGCACACTCAGCGCGCGCACCAGGGCCCGAAAGCCCGCCGTGGGCAGGTCCCGCCCGCGCAGGCGCGACAGCCGGTCGGCCACCAGCGGATGGGTCAAGGCGCGGAAACTGGGCGGCAGGTCTGGGGTCTGGCTCATCACCGCTCACCGCATCTCGGAGATCGGGCGGGAATATTGCAACTCCACGTCCCAGGGAAAATCAATCCAGGTGTCCTGGCTGAACTCGCTGATGAAGGTGTCCACCAATGGCCGCCCCATGGGCTTGGCATAGATCGTGGCATAGTGGGCATTGGGCACCATTTTGCGCACCACCTTGGCCGTGGTGCCGGTGTCCACCAGGTCGTCCACCACCAGCCAGCCTTTGCCCCCCTCCGGCGCATCGAAGGGCTTGAGGACCAAGGGCTCCTGCATGCTGGTCTCGTTGTACGTCCGCACGCACACAGTATCCACCAACCGCACCCCCAATTCGCGGGAGATGATCGCCGCTGGCACCAGACCGCCGCGGGTGACACACAGGATGCCCTGCCATGGCCCCATGGCGTGCAGACGCCAGGCCAGGGCCTTGGCGTGGCGGTGCAGTTCCTCCCAACTGACAGGGAAGCGTTTGATCGGCGCATCCGACATGGGCGGGCGTCTCCTTGGGCGCGGGTCCGGCGTTGGGCGGGGTTATACAGACCCACCGGGGCGCCGCAAGGCCCGCTGCGTACCGGGCCATCCCACAAACCTGGCCAATCCCCCGCCTGCCCTTTGGGCTTCCACCTGAAAAAAACCTGCCAAAGCCCTGGCGGCATTAACCAATTGAGGAGGGGGGGCGCGTCAAATGGGCGTATCCGTAACACCATGCCCGGACCGCCGTATCATGACCACTCAGACCCGTTCGCGCCGGCCCTCGCTGGCCCTGCTGATCCCCCTGTTCATCGTTGGTGCCGCCGCCGTCGCCGCGATCTCCACAACCGTCGTCAGCTACCTGGGCGCACGAGAAGCCCTGATTGATGCCACCGATGACAAACTGGCAGGCATCGCTGGCAGCCGGCGGGAGGAGTTGAAACACTATTTGGAGACGATCCAAGCAGACCTTCGGTTCCAGGCGGGCAATCCTGAAGTGCGCCGGGCCTTGCGCGCCTTCCGCGCCGGCTGGCAGGCCTTGGACGGTGATCCCACCCGCACCCTGCAGCGGCTCTACATCCAGGAAAACCCCCATCCCACCGGGGAGAAGGAAAACCTGGACACGGCACTAGACGGCTCTGCTTACAGCCAGGCCCATGCCACCTACCACCCCTGGCTGCGCCAGTTCCTGCGGGAGCGGGGCTACTATGACATCTTCCTGTTCAACCCGGAAGGTGACCTCGTCTATACGGTGTTCAAGGAGTTGGACTACGCCACCAATGTCGTGAGCGGCCAATATGCCGACACGGATCTGGGCAATGCCTTCCGCGCGGCGCGGGACAACCCCCGCCCGGACTATCAGGCCTTCTTTGACTTCAAGCCCTACTCCCCTAGCCATGGCGCCCCCGCCAGCTTCATTTCAACGCCGCTGCTGGATGCCCGCGGCCAGTTGGAGGGGGTGCTGGTGTTCCAGATGCCCATCGGCGGCCTGAACGCCATCACGAATGGTACGGAGGGCCTGGGTGAGACCGGGGAAACCATGATCGTCGGCAGCGACGGCCTGATGCGCAGCGACTCCCGCTTCAGCGAAGAGTCAACCATCCTGGCCCGCAAACTGGAGAGTGAGGCCGTCACGGCAGCCCTGAAGGGTGAGAGCGGCGCCACGGCCATCGCCGACTACCAGGGCACAGAGGTGCAGGTGGGGTACACCTACCTGGACTTTATGGGCGCGCGCTGGGCCATCCTGGCGAAGCAGTCCAAAACTGAGGCCCTGGCCGCCGTTGTTGCCACCCGCAACAACCTGGCCGTCCAGTTGCTCATCACCCTTGGGCTGATCGGAGCGGTTGGCATTTTCTTGGCCCGTGGCATTTCCCGCCCGATCCAGAGCATGGGCAGCGCCATGCGCCGCTTGGCTGATGGTGACCACAATATCCAGGTGCCGGCCCTGGGCCGCGGGGACGAGATCGGCCAGATGGCCCAGACCGTGGAAGTGTTCCGCCAGAACGCCCAGGAAGTGGCCCGGCTGCAGGCTCAGCAGGCGGAAATGGAGGCCAAAGCCGAAGCAGACAAGAAAGCGGCCATGGCCCGCTTGGCGGACGAGTTTGAGGCCAGCATCGGTCACGTGGCCCGCAGCGTGACCCAGGCAGCCCAGCAGATGCAACAGGCTGCCACCTCCATGTCCGCCATGTCGGAGGAGACCAGCAGCCAGGCCACCATGGTCTCCCAATCGGCCGAGGAAGCCTCCCACAACGTGCAGAGCATGGCCGCGGCCGCTGAGGAGATGGGCTACTCCATCAACGAGATCAGCCGCCAGATGTCCAGCCAGACGGAACTGGCCACCGAGGCCGTCTCCGCCGCCGGCAAAACCGACTCTGAGATCAAGGGCTTGGCGGAGCGGGTGCAGGCCATCGGCAATGTGGTCAACCTGATCACCAACATTGCGGAGCAGACCAACCTGCTGGCCCTGAACGCCACGATCGAGGCGGCCCGCGCAGGCACGGCCGGCGCCGGCTTCACCGTCGTGGCCTCCGAGGTGAAGAACCTTGCCAATCAGACCGCCAAGGCCACCGAAGAGATCGCGGCGCAGATCAGCGACGTTCAGGCCCGCACCGGCGGCGCGGTGAGCGCCATCGCGGACATCAACGCCAAGATCGAACGTATCCGCGAGGTCTCCGGCGCCGTGGCGACAGCCGTGGAACAACAGAGCGAGGCCACGGCGGAGATCAGCCGCAACACCCAGCAGGTCTCCACAGGCACCCAGCAGGTGACCGGCGCGATCATGCAGGTGAGCGAGGCATCGGCTCAGGCAGGGTCCAACGCCTCCAGTGTGTTGAGCGCCGCCGAGGCCCTGTCCGCCCAGGCCGAAGACCTCACCAACAAGGTCTCCGAGTTCATGCACCGCGTCCGCGCTGCCTGAGCCGGTCCCGGCGTCACCACGAAAGCAATAACCAAGGCCCCTCCGCCCACCGCGGAGGGGCCTTGTGTTTTGCCCGCTCTGGTTTGCCGGTGCTCTGCCGCACCAGACCAACACCAGACCGACACCCAGCGGCATCCCCCCTGCTGACGGGCGAACCTCAGGCGTGGTGGGTCTGGGCAGACCAACCACGGGATAGGGCCAGAATGACCGACAACCCGCCCAGGACCATCAACGCCCCGCCCTGATGGGCCGTGGCCACAGCGATATCCAGGTGGGTCAGCAGGGCAGCGATGCCCAGCGCGATCTGCACCACGATCAGTCCCTTCATCACCAACCACATCCGGGCAAGGGGGGCCCCCTTGTCACCCACCTGCCGCCAGGCGCGGCGGCGTCGGATGGCCAGGACCACCAGCGCCGCGGCAAAGCCGATCGCCAGCCAGCGGTGGATGAATTGAACCATCGCCGTGTTGTCCGGGAAGTTGCTCCACCAGGGCACCTGGGACAGGGCCTCCGGCGGGAAGAACCGTCCCTCCATCAAGGGCCAGGTGTTGTAGGCGAGGCCCGCGTCCATGCCGGCCACGAACGCCCCATAGACCAGGGTGGGCACCAGCAGCGGCAACAACCACAGCACCGCGCGCCGATCCGCCGGCGCGGCGGTCACCGG
>CAZCBM010000035.1:0-2664 GCA_964496805.1 uncultured Rhodospirillales bacterium
GCCGGGGGCGCCACTGGCGCGATCCTTTGCACCGAACCCGGGCTTCCCGCCGAACTTGGCGCCACCGCGGCCCCGTTGGCCACCGCGATCCCGGGGCACATAGTTGCGGATCACATACAGGACCGGCAATTCCTCGGTGCTGAGTGCCATGGCTTCGGCCAGCGCCTTTTCTTCGGCCTCCCGCTCCTTCTTGCGATTCAGCAGGCTGGCCTTGACGGCAGCCACGGAGGCGGCCTTGTCCACCGGCTCGGCGTCTCCCCTGGGGGCGTCTTCACCGGGAGAGGCTTCACTGGGGGCGTCTTCAGCAGCTCCGGCAGCGCCTGTGTCTGCGCCGGCACCTTCGCCCGCGTCCCCGCCTGGGTCCGCCACAGCGGCAGCGGCACCGTCAGAGGCCGGTGCAGTGGCCGGTGTTTCGGTGCTGCTGGTCTCCGCCGCCGCCGGGGCATTGTCCGCCCCAGCGTCTTCCGGCGATTCAGCAGGTGCCTGGGCATCAGCGGACGGCGCATCAGCAGAGGGCGCATCGGCGGACGGGTCTGCCGCTTCTGCCGGGACTGCCAGAGCCGTCACCGCGTCCGCGGCAGCAGCCTCGGTACCACCAGAGACCATCGGCTCATCGGCGGCCGGAGCCTCGGCCATGGCCGGTTCGGCGGCCTTCTCAGCCGGCTTCCCGGCGGAGTCCCGGGCGGCTTTTTTGGCCTCTTCCTTTTCCTTTTTGATGCGCGCGGCCTCGGCGTCCTTTTCGGCCTTCTTGCGCATGAAGGTGACCATCTCGGTCCGCACCTTCTCGTCCGGCATGCGCCGGTGGCCCAGCGCTGCAATCACGGCATCCACCTGCTCCAGGCGGCAGCCGATCATGTTGGCGAACTTGGGTTCCCGCTGGAACCAGCCATCGATGGCGGAGTTGTAGACTTCCTTTTCCAGCCGGTCGAGCATGTCCACGCGCACCGCAATACCGCCATACACCGGATAGCCGATGGCCGTATAAAATGCTGGGTCGACACCCTCCACGGCCTCCACGCTCATCCGGCCGTCCGGTGGCAACGTGGCGGGCAGCGATTGATCGTGCCACAGGTTCCACAGCAACCCGATCAGGCGAATGGCAGCCGGTCGCGTCAGCAAGGGCACATAGACGTGCAATGAGCCCAGGCGAACACCAAGGTTGTACAACTCCCGGCGCTGGTCCTTGTCCAACTGGCTGAGATGGGTGTCGATGTCCGAACGGGCCTTAGTACCCCACCCCTCAAACAGCTCGAAGGCCACGCCTTTGGCTAGACCCGTGAGTTGCGGTGCTTCCAGGGCGCGCAGGGCAATCAGGCCAGTTTCGATGGTGGCATGCACCACACTGGTCAGTCGGCCAATCAACCGCTCCCGGTCCGCCGGCTCCAGATGTTCGGCATCTGGCAGCACCACCTGGGGCTTGAGTTGATGCTCACCCTTGGCAACCCGACCCACCAGCGCGCCCTGCCACAGGACTTCGCCCGTGTCGGTGAGGGTGAAGGCGCCGTCGCCGGACCCAATGATATCGTGAATGACTGACGCGATGTCGCTGCCCAACTGGCGTCGCACCAGTCCTTGGACAGCCTTTGCCTCATCCCGCGTCAGATCGGCATCTGCCATGAAGATGTATCCTTCCATGCGGCCAACGGGGTGGCCGTCAATGGTGACCTCCCCCGTGTCCGTAAGCGCTACTTGATGGGAACCAGCGGCGGTCCCACCCTTGAGCAGAACCGCAGACCTGCGATCCACAAAGCGCTGTGTCAAGCGTTCGTGTAACGCATCTGAGAGACGGTCTTCCACGGCCCGGGTTCGTGCCTGCCATTCAAAGGCATCGGGCACCCAGTCCGAGCGGTGAGTGACGTACGTCCACGTTCTAATGTGGGCGATCCGCGCCATCAAGGCATCAATGTCGCCTTTTGTGTCATTCAGGCGTTTGACCTGCGATGCCACCCAGGTCTCCGGCAGCCGGCGCGTTGGCCCCCGGAGATACAAATAGATCTGCGCCAGCAGCCGCACATGCTGGTCGCTGAGCATCTGCTGAAAGTCTGGGATCTGGCAGACCTGCCACAGCAGGCTGACATCGCTACGATCCGTGGTGGCGGCCTGGATCTGAGGATCCCGCACCAGTTGCGACAGAACCCGGTGATCCTCTGCCCGCCGGGCGTTCTTCAGCTCAGCCCGTGGCGCTGGGCGGTCCAGGGATTTCAGCAAGGTGCGGATGGAGCTGAAATCCAGGTCGCTGTTGCGCCAGTTCAAAAAAGTCAGCGCCGGAAAGTCATGGTCCTGAACCTGTGCGATGGTCTCCTCGGCGAACAACTCACACTCGGCCGTCTCCCCAAAGGTGCCATCCTCCGTGTAGCGTCCCGCGCGACCGGCGATCTGGGCCACCTCCGTCACATGCAGCGGACGGCGGCGATGCCCGTCGAACTTGCGGCCATGGGCGAAGGCCACATGCTGGATATCCATATTCAGGCCCATGCCAATGGCATCCGTGGCCACCAGGAAATCCACCTCCCCCGCCTGATACATATCCACCTGGGCGTTGCGGGTGCGCGGGCTGAGCGCGCCCAGGACCACGGCTGTCCCGCCGCGTTGCGTCCTCAGCCGCTCGGCCAGTTGGTAGACCTGACTGGCGCTGAACGCCACCACGGCTGACCGGCGGGGCAA
>CAZCBM010000035.1:2674-17334 GCA_964496805.1 uncultured Rhodospirillales bacterium
AGCTTCTTGTAGCCGGCATAGGATAGTCGCGAAAAGCGCGGGCGTTCCTGGATCTCGATATCCGGGAACAGGCGCCGGATCAGGGGGGCGGCGGTGGCCGAGCCCATGAACATGGTCTCCCGCATCCCACGGGACCGCAGCAGACGGTCGGTGAAGATGTGGCCACGGTCGGGATCGGCGGCCAACTGGATCTCATCCACCGCCAGAAACTCAACCGGCCGGTCCACCGGCATCGCCTCAACGGTGCAAATGAAATAGCGGGCGTTGGCGGGCAGGATTTTCTCCTCCCCGGTGATCAGCGCCACCTGCTGACGGCCCTTCACCCGGCACGCCTTGTCATAGTTTTCCCGCGCCAGCAGCCGCAGCGGGAAGCCAATCATCCCACTTTGGTGCTCCAGCATGCGTTCCATCGCCAGATGGGTCTTGCCAGTGTTGGTCGGCCCCAGGATGGCGGAGGTTCGGCCCAGATCGCGGCTCATGGCGGTCTCGGTCTTTCGCTATATCGGGCGGAGCGGCACGCGTCAGCCCGCGCCTGCCATGGGCGTGGACCGCGACCCGCGAGCGTGATAGCCACCGGCATATCAGAGCAATACCCCTGAAGATAGGGATGGGATAGGCGGATGAGCAGTCCGGACGGAAAACAAGGCAGCCGTGGGCCAGGGGGCGGTTTGGTGCGCTGGGCGGCGGCGGGCGGCGGGCTCGGCCTGTTGGTGGCGGTCATCGTCTACACCGCCATGCAGGATCGGTCGACAACCGCACCGCTGACACCGGCGGATCGGCCAACCCCGAGCGCCGTGGACCAGTTGTTCGCGCAGAGCCGTCAGAACTGCATGGCAGCAGCAGCAGATGATGCCAGCCTCCCTCCCCAGGTGGTGGCGCAAATGCAGAGCTTCTGCGCCTGTGAGAGCGCGGTCATCCAGGACGCCTTCGAGAGTGAGGAGGCGCTTGCCGATGCCATCAACCAGGCTGGGATCACGGTGGAGAATGCGGCCGGTTTTGAGCCGCTGATCGCCACCGCCTTTGACAGCCAAGAGCAATACTTCCGGCGCCTTCAGGCCTGTGCCGACGCCCAGGGTGAGCCCGAGGAGTGAGCGCCACAGGCGTGAGTGGGTGGCAGATCTGGGGGCGCCTGATCAGGCTTGCGGTTCAAACACCGCCGTTGGCTCAGTCTTGCCGCGCAACACCAGGGTCCCCCGGGGCAGGAAGGAAAGATCGGGGCACTGATCCTTGGTCTGGCCAGACA
This sequence comes from uncultured Rhodospirillales bacterium, assembly GCA_964496805.1. Taxonomy (GTDB): domain Bacteria; phylum Pseudomonadota; class Alphaproteobacteria; order CAZCBM01; family CAZCBM01; genus CAZCBM01. Next base: position 3,918 of record CAZCBM010000035.1, read on the forward strand.
CGCAGATCCGGGTGCCTAGCTCCTTGTTGGCTGATTCCAGCCGGGCGGCCGTGTTGATGGCGTCGCCATGGGCGGTGTAGTCAAACCGGTGAGCCCCACCAAAGTTGCCCACAACAGCGGACCCGGTGTTGACCCCGATACGGGTATGGCCGATGGGCAGACCCTTCTGGTTTTCGGCTTCACGGAAGGCTTCCGCGAACACATCGATGGCCAGGGCGCACCGCACCGCCCGTGCGGCATGGTCAGGGTGGGACACGGGCGCGTTGAACATGGCCACGACCGCATCCCCGACGATTTTGTCCACCGTGCCGCCATGGGCCATGACAATTCCACAAATCCCGTCGATATAGCGGTTCAAAAGGCCCACCAGCACCTCCGGCGGCGTTGATTCGGTCAGGCTGGTGAAGCCCGCGAGATCGGTGAACAGGAACGTCATTTCCCGTTCCTCGCCCCCCAATTTCAGGCTGTCCGGGTTGCGGGCCAGGTGGGCCACCAGGTCTGGGGAGATGTAGTGGGCGAAGGCGTCGCGGACCCGCCGCCGTTCGCGCTCTGCCACAAGAAAGCGCAGGCAGCCGGTGGAAAACAGGCTCAGCGCAACAAACAGGATCAGGGGCGCAGGGTCCAGCAGCAAGCGGTGGCTGGCGAAGGCCTCCAGACCGCCCACCAGGGCGGCGCCAATGGTGATGAGGGCGGCCAACGCTCCCCACCCGGGGCCTACCCAGCTGACCAGGGCGGCCACGATCACCGCCAACGCCAGGGCGCTGACGATCTCAGCCCCGGTGGCCCAGGCAGGCCGGCTGAGGAAGGCTTGATCCAGGATCTGTTCGGTCGCGCGCGCATGGAGGTTGACCCCTGGTTCCAGGGGATTGAGCGGCGTGGCGCGCAGGTCAGCCAGGCCGGCGGCACTGGTGCCAACAAAGATGATGCGGCCGCGAATCAGGTCGCCAATCCGGTTGGGATCCTCCGGGTTGAGGAGGTCAGCCACAGACAGGGTTCTCTCCCGCGGGCGCAAGCCGTGGTGCACCCAAATGTGCCCATCCGGGGTCAGCGGCACCTTTAGGCCACCCACCCGCATGTCCAATGCTGGGGGGTGACCGGGTTGGGACTCGCGGCCGCGCAGGGCGAGGCTGTTGACCCCCTGCGCCACCCGCAGCGCCTCCACAGCCAAGGAGGGCAGCAGCATCGGCTCCCCATCCGGGCGCGCCAGGGCCACCACCAAGGGCATCCGGCGGACAATGCCTCCTGCATCGCCGCGATGGGTGATGGCGCCATTGCCCAGGGCAGCCTCTTGCAGGGCGGGCAGGGCAGTGACCACGGCAGGCAGGCTCAGCAGCGGCCCCGGTGGGGGCCCCAGCAGCGACCAGCCCACCGGTTGGCGGGGCGGCGGCCCGCCTCCGTCCCCAGCCACCAGCGTATACGCCATGACCACCCGGCCGCGGGCCACCGCCTGGGCCAAGATGGCATCATAGTCCGGCAGTTCGGCCCCCTCGGCCAGCAACCCGGACAACGCGGGATCCTGCGCCATTCGGGCAGGGCTAGATCGGTCTGGCTCCGACAACAAGATATCCAGCGCCACCGCGGCCGCCTGATGATCGGCCAAGGTGTCCAGAATGCGGGCCAGAAGGTTCCGCGGCCAGGGCCATTGGCCAAGGGCCTCCAGGCTGCGATCGTCAATGTCCAGGACCAGGACGGGAGCGTCCGTGGCGGGATAGGGATGCAGCGCTTGATAGCTGTCAAAGCCATAGGCCTGTAGGGCCAGGAAGGGGGCCGGAGCCATCGCCCTCACCACCACCAAGGCGCCCAGAACCAGCAGCCCGGCGGCAAAGACCTGCCATCGTTTCGTGCGTCGCATTCAGGGGGCTCCAGACCGGGGAGAGGGCGGAAGTCAATAGATCGTTAATGGGGGCTTGGAACAGTGTGAGCCTTACCATCTTCGGTCCCTCTCCCTAACACATCTCCGCCATGCCCCGTGCAGTTCACTTGAAGGCCGGAACGGTGCTGTTCCGCGTCGGCGAAGCCGGCGATGTGGCCTATTTTATCGAGAAAGGGCGCGTTCGCATTTACAGCAGCGACGGTCCCGATGCCGTTGTCTTGGGCGAACATGGCCGGGGGCAATTGGTGGGTGAAATGGCGATCATCGATGGTGGTGCGCGCAGCGCCACCGTTGTGGCGCTGGAGGACTGCACCCTCTACGGCGTTAGCCGGGACCAGATAACCAAGCGCCTGGAAACGGTTGACCCGGTGATTCGCGCCTGCCTGGAAACCATCCTGGTGCGCTTCCGGGCAGCCATGAGCACGGTTCGGGAGTTGCGGGCAGAGCGCGAGGCGACGGTATTCACCAGCGCCCCTTGCGCCATTGGGGGCAAGCTGCTGGACAGTGCCGCAAAGTCGCTGGAGTTGGAGAACGACATTCTGTCCGGACTGGAGGACGGGCAGTTCGATGTTCATTTCCAGCCCGTTGTACGCCTGAATGATCGCCAACTTCATGGTTTCGAGGCGCTGATCCGTTGGGATCATCCCACGCTGGGCCGGATCAGCCCGGCGCGCTTCATTCCGGTGGCCGAGGCTTCGGGCCTGATGCCCCAAATCACAACCTGGATGGTTGAAGCGGCCCTGGACGGGCTCAGAACGATTGATCTGGCGCTGAGCCTGGACCCCGGCAGCCGCAAGGCGCCACGTCTCAACGTCAATCTGTCCGCCCATGATTTGGCTCAGCCCGAACAACTGATGCGCCACCTGCGGGAGGCCACCCGGTCGCGGGCGATCCCTCCGTGGCGAGTGACCCTGGAGATCACCGAAACCGCGCTTATGGCCAATGAGCAGGAGGCGGCCGATTGCCTGCATGCCCTCAAAGCGCTGGGATTTGGGGTTGCCATCGATGATTTCGGAACCGGCTATGCCAACCTGTCCTATGTCCGGGTGTTGCCGGCAACGGTCCTGAAGCTGGACCGCAGTTTCATCAACGCGGTTTCTGAGGATGCCATTACCCAGCGGCTGGTCAAATCCGTCCTATCCCTGGGGCAGGATTTGGACATGAAGGTGGTGGCGGAAGGCTTGGAGCGCCCGGAAGACATCCAGACCCTGCAGGACATGGGCTGCCTGTTGGGGCAGGGCTACGCTTTCGCCAAGCCCATGGACACCCTGGCCGCAGCAAAATGGGCACGAGACAGCCGCAACTCTGGCGCCGCGTCATCCGTTAAGGCTACAGGGGCTGACACACCGGCGCGCAGGGAACCCTCGCCCGCCCCCCGTGTTGCCTGATTGATCTTCGCCCAACGGCTTGATGAGGAGGATTCCCATGGGTCATCGCACCCCCATTCTGACCGCCAGCCTGCTTGCCACCTTTGCTGTTTCTTCCATCGCTCTGGCCGCCGACCGCCCGGAGGTTGGCGCTGTGGAGCAGGTCCAGGCCCGTGTCGTGGCCGACTATCAGGGTCAGGAGCGATCGCTGGCCGTTCAGGCCCCGATGCTGTTTGAGGACACCATCGAAACTGGCGCTGACGCCCGCTTCAAGGGGACTCTGGCGGACGGCACAGCGCTGACGCTGGGCGAGAATGCCAGTCTGCTGATCGACGAATTCGTCTACGAGCCCGGTGCCGAAGGCGGCAGCCTGTCGGTCAACGTGACCGGTGCCTTCCTGTTTGTCGGGGGCCAGATTGAAGGACCCACCGGCGGCAATGTCACCATCACCACGCCTGTGGCCACGCTGGGTGTGCGGGGCACCATCTTCTGGGGCGGGGAAATCGACGACGGCTATGGGGTTTTGGTCCTGGATGGCGAGGTCTCTGTGACCACCGTGAGCGGCAGCCAGACCCTAACCGCCGGGCAGGGGACGATGATCGAGCTGGACGATCCCAATGCCATCCCAAGCGAGCCTGTGACCTGGGAACAGGACAAGATTGACCGCGCCGTGGCCACGGTTACCTTCGTTGAATAACCGATGGCCACTCTGGACTGACGAAGGCGAAGCCGGCAGGGGGCCGGCTCGCCAAGGCATCAGACGTCCAGGTTGGCCACATCCAGCGCGTTGGTTTGGATGAAGTCGCGGCGAGGTTCCACCACATCACCCATGAGGGTGCTGAAGAGGTCCGCCGCTTCGTCAAGATGGTCAACGCGGACCTGCAGCAGCGTCCGGGCATTGGGGTCCAGCGTCGTTTCCCATAGCTGATCTGGGTTCATTTCACCCAAGCCCTTATAGCGCTGAACCTCTACCCCTTTGCGGGCGATGCGGATCACGGCATCGTAAAGCTCACTGGGGCCGCGGATCACGGCCTGCGGATCGCCCCGCCTCTCCAGCGTTGCCGCATCACCATAGAGGCCAACGAGTTCCTCCGCCGCATCGGCCAGGCGCTGGGCCTCGCTGGTGTCCAGGATCTTGCGTTCCAGGCGATAGCGGTCTGTGACCCCGCGCAGCAGGCGATGCACCTCAACCGCGCCGGTGTCGTCCAGGTGCGCCTGCCAGCCCCGGTTCTCCGGTCGCTCGCCTGCATTCAAACGGATCACCAGCCGGTCCAGAGCCGCCTGCATGTCCCCATCATTCCGCGCCGCCTGATACACGCCACTGACGGCGGCCTGTTCCACGATGCTGCGATACCCCACGGAGCGGGTCAGGGTGTCGATGGCCTGGGACAGATGGCGGGCGCGGGTGGTGCTGGCCACCAGGTCCGCTCCGGCAATCACCTGACCATCATCCGTGCGCAGCGCCAACCCATCGGTGCCGCTGTCGATCAGATGGGTATCCAGGGCCCGGTCATCCTTGAGATAGACGCCGGAGCGACCCCGTTTCAACCGGTACAAGGGCGGCTGGGCAATGAAGAGATGCCCCCGCTCAATGATGCTCGGCATTTGGCGGAAGAAGAAGGTCAACAGCAGGGTCCGGATGTGGCTGCCGTCGACATCGGCGTCCGTCATGATGATGATTTTGTGATATCGCAGCTTCTCGATATTGAATTCATCAGGGCCGATGGACGTTCCCAGGGCAGAGATCAGCGTGCCGATTTCCTGACTGGACAGCATTCGATCGAACCGGGCGCGCTCCACATTGAGGATTTTGCCGCGCAGCGGCAGAATGGCTTGGAACTTGCGATCCCGGGCTTGTTTTGCGCTGCCGCCGGCGCTGTCACCCTCGACGATAAACAGTTCTGACTTGGCAGGATCGCGCTCCTGACAATCGGCGAGCTTGCCGGGCAGGGAGGCCATGTCCAGCGCCGATTTGCGGCGGGTCAACTCGCGTGCCTTCCGGGCGGCCTCCCGCGCGGCGGCGGCTTCCACCGCCTTGCCGATGATGCGCTTGGCATCGGCCGGGTGTTCATCGAACCATTCCGACAACGCGGCCGAGATGGCTGTTTCCACGGCTGGCCGCACCTCGCTGCTCACCAGCTTGTCTTTGGTCTGGCTGCTGAATTTCGGGTCGGGCACCTTCACGGACAGCACGCAGGTCATGCCTTCGCGCATATCATCCCCGGTGAGGCTCACCTTCTCCTTCTTCAGCAGGCCTTCGGCTTGGGCATAGGTGTTCAAGGTCCGGGTCAGGGCCCCGCGGAAACCCGCCAGATGGGTGCCGCCGTCCCGCTGAGGGATGTTGTTGGTGAAGCACAGCATGGTCTCGTGGAAGCTGTCGTTCCACGCCATGGCCGCTTCGACGCCGATGCCGTCCACGTCTTGCCGGACCATGATAGGGGCCGGGATCAAGGCGTTCTTGGAGCGGTCGAGGTAGCGCACGAACTCGATCAGGCCGCCTTCGTAGTGCAGGTCCTGCACCACCGGCTCCGTTGGCCGATTGTCCGCCAGTTGCAGATGGACGCCGCTGTTCAGGAACGCCAACTCCCGCAGGCGGTGTTCCAGCGTGTTGCGATTGAACTCCACCTGGGTGAAGGTTTCGGTGGACGGCAGAAAGGTGATCTCAGTGCCCGTGCGCCCCTCGGAGGGACCCACCTTGACCAGATCGGCCACCGGGTCGCCGTGGCGAAACTCCATCTCCCAGCGGTGTCCCTCCCGCCAGATGACCAGATTCAGGCGCGCGGACAGCGCGTTGACAACGGACACCCCGACGCCGTGGAGGCCACCGGACACCTTGTAGCTGTTCTGGTCAAACTTCCCGCCGGCGTGCAGTTGAGTCATGATCACCTGCGCGGCGGAGACCCCTTCCTCGTGGTGGATGCCGGTGGGGATCCCGCGGCCATCGTCCCGCACGGTGACGCTGCCATCGGGGTTCAGCGTGACTTCCACCAGGGTGCAATGGCCGGCCAGTGCCTCGTCGATGGCGTTGTCCACCACCTCATAGACCATGTGGTGCAGGCCCGTGCCATCATCGGTGTCCCCGATATACATGCCGGGGCGCTTGCGGACAGCGTCCAGGCCTCGCAGCACCTTGATGCTGTCCTCGCCATAGCTGTCGGCGGCAGACTCAGGGGCAGCGGACTGTGAGGCGGGGGAGGCGGCAGGGTCAGTGGTCATCTGTAGATCTCAGATCCACGGGGTTTACAGCAGGGGCAACAGTGACGTGCCGGCATGCCGAGGGAGAGGGCACCGAGGGCGGGCGGCGGATGCCCGGTGGGTTGCCCAGAAGCCGGTTGCCCGGCTGAGATGCCCCCGGACGCTCTGAGACGGTCGCCGGCGTGGGCGGCGATTGCATTGCAGTCCCAAAGGCGGGGAGAGAGGGTCGAGGCTGGCTGGGCACCTGGTGCCATCGACATCAGAATGGACTGTTCGCAGACTACCGGAGCGGGGTGGCGCGCGTTAAGCAAAAAGTGCTGAAAACAGCCGTGTTTTTTGATCATCGCCGCCTAAAGCAGTGGACACCGATTTGGCATCGGTGTCCACTGCGGCAGCTTTCTGGTGGTCGCTCGCATGATCCGCTCCGTGGCGATGCCCCTTTGGGGTCCTACGCTCTGGCAGAGGTGGTAATCGGCACCGGCATCTCTGCCCCTGTCCAGCGCGGGCCTGTTATCAGCGGGGTACCAAAGATGGTCTGTCCGAAACGGCGAAAGCCGCTGCCCAAAAAAAAGGAGGCAGCGGCTGTCCATACGCCTATTGGCAGCCCTTCCCGGATGGGCGGGGCGGTCTACCCCGCGGAACAAAGGTCCCAGGGAGAGAACGGCCAAGCCTCACATCTTCAGGCCGAAGGCCCCGAACTTGTCAGAGAACTTGGTGACCTTGTTGGAGTTCATCACCCGGCTTTCGCCGCCGTTCCAGGCGGGGTGGCTGCTGGGGTCGGTTTCCAGGCGCAGCACCGCGCCGGGCTCACCCCAGGTGGAACGGGTCTTGAACTCAGTGCCGTCGGTCATGACCACGGTGATCTCGTGGTAGTCGGGATGGATGTCGGCTTTCATGGCGATCGCGTCCAGGCAATTGGCTCAGCCGGTCTGTCAGCGATGGATAGGCCACGCTGCAACCGGCGTCTGACGTAAACAGAAGGGGGAATGGCGGGAACCTCGATCCGCAAACACAGATGCGTTGGTATCCAAGCCCATGACCCGTGTGTATGCCCTACCCGCCACTGAAAGGCAAGAGACGCGGCAAAGTGTAGGCTGGGCGCGCTCGCGCGGAGATGGGGCGCCCGTGGGGTGGCTTGGGCGGAAATGTTGCGCTTTGGGGTGTTGGTGCCTTCTATTTAAGGCATCTCTTTCGGAAGCCCTCAGTTGGTTGGCGCGTTTGCGCAGCGTGCCGCCTCCTGTCCGAACGCCAAACGCGCGGCGGAAAGAGAGCGCGGCGCAGAGGGGGTTTGGTTCTGTCGCGATGACCTTATAAGCAGTCACTGCGCGTCAGTTTGCCGCTCGTGAGCAGGGCCGGTCTCGCCTAGTTTAGGGTCCACAGGTTTTGCTTGGCTTATGTGTTGTGCCCTCTGCGGCCGTTTGGCCGTGTGACGGCGGGAAAGCGGTGCGGTAGGGTCCCGGCGAAACCAGGATCACAAGGTGCCTCGGCGCCATTGCCTCATTGTACGTTTTTGAAGCCAAGGACGGTTGACCTCCATGTCTGACACCGCAGCCCCCTCCGGCGCGCCCACGAGCCAGGCCGAAATCGACGCTTCCCGCCGCGACTTCCTCTACTTCACGGCCGCCGGCATGGGCGCCGTTGCCGTTGGGTCCGTGGCGTGGATGATGGTTGACCAGATGAACCCCGACGCCGGGACGTTGGCGCTGGCCAGCATCGACGTGGATGTGTCCGCGCTGGACGTGGGTCAGGCCATCACGGTCAAATGGCGTGGTAAGCCTGTCTTTGTCCGCCGCCGGACGGAGGAGGAGATGGCTGCCCTGGAGACACTGCTGCCGGAAGTGAAAACCGATCAGCAGGTGGCGGACAGCGTCCGCACCAAGGCTGGCCACGAAGACACCTTGGTGGTGATCGGCGTGTGTACCCATCTGGGCTGTGTTCCCTTGGGGCAGAAGCCGACGGACGAGCGCGGCAAGTTTGGCGGCTGGTACTGCCCCTGCCACGGCAGTCACTACGATGCCTCAGGACGGATCATCGAAGGGCCGGCGCCGCGGAACCTGGATGTCCCGCCCTACGAGTTCACGTCTGACACCGTGATCCGTATCGGCTGACCCTTTTTGGACCTGCTGGATGGGGCAGGGCGCCGGTCGCAGGCGCTACCGCCATCCCGAAAGAAGAGAACGGGAGACCTCAATGTCCGGACCAGGACTGCACGACAGCGAATTCCAGAACCCGGTGGTGCGTTGGGTGGACCAGCGCTTGCCGTTGTTCACGCTGATGACCAAGGAATATGGGCGTTTTCCGAGCCCGAGGAATTTCAACTACCTTTGGAATTTCGGGGCGCTGGCGCTGGTGATGTTGATCGTCATGATCGTCACCGGCATTGGCCTGGCCATGCACTATAACGCCTCAACGGCTGGCGCGTTTGACAGCGTTGAGAAGATCATGCGCGACGTCAACTTCGGCTGGTTGCTGCGCTACGTCCATGCCAACGGGGCGTCGATGTTCTTCATCGTGGTCTACATCCACATGTTTCGCGGGCTCTACTACGGATCCTACAAGTCTCCGCGGGAACTGCTGTGGATGCTGGGTGTGGTCATCCTGCTGCTGATGATGGCCACCGCTTTCATGGGATATGTGCTGCCTTGGGGCCAGATGAGCTTCTGGGGGGCAACCGTGATCACCGGGCTGTTTGGTGCCATCCCGTTGGTGGGCGAGAGCATCACGGTTTGGCTGTGGGGCGGTTTCAGCGTCGATAACCCGACCCTGAACCGGATGTTTGCTCTGCACTACCTGCTGCCGTTTGTGATCTTCGCCGTTGTGTTCCTGCACATCGTGGCGTTGCACATCACCGGCTCCAACAACCCAACGGGCGTTGAGCCGAAGTCGGAAGCAGACACCATTCCGTTCCACCCCTACTATACGATCAAGGATCTGTTCGGCTTGAGCGTGTTCCTGATCTTTTTCGCGGCCTTCGTATTCTATGCTCCGAACTATCTCGGCCACCCGGACAACTACATTCCGGCCGATCCGCTGGTGACACCGGCGCACATTGTGCCTGAATGGTACTTCCTGCCCTTCTATGCGATCCTGCGTGCCATCACCTTCGACATCGGTGTCTTTGGGATCACCCTGATCCCGGCGAAGCTGGGGGGTGTGATCGCCATGTTCGGCTCCATCGCCGTGCTGTTCGTCCTGCCGTGGCTCGACCGCTCCCCCGTGCGGTCCGCCAACTATCGTCCGATCTATCGCATCGCCTTCTTCGTGTTCCTGGGTGTGTGCCTGCTGTTGGGCGTCTGTGGTGGTAAGCCGGCGGAGGGCATCTGGGTGACGCTGAGCCAGATCGCCACGGCCTACTACTTCTTCCACTTCTTGGTCCTCCTGCCGATGCTCAGCCGCATCGAAGACACCAAGCCGTTGCCGGCATCGATCTCCGAGGCCGTGCTGAAGGGTGGTGGACATGGTGGCGCTGTGCCGGCCCCTGCCAAGCCCAGCCTGAACAAGGCCGACTGAGCTGAGACCTGACTGACTCATGACTGGGGCGCCGCGGTCCCTAACCCTGGGAACACACTTCCCGTCCTGGGTGGGCGCCGCGGCCCCCACAGAGATTTCGCTTCTGGAGAGACCTGATGTTGCGTCCCCTGATCCGCCTCGCCTCTGCCACAGCGCTGCTGCTGGGCTTGGCAAGCCAGCCGCTGGTCGCCGCCGGCGGTGGCGACAATCCCGACCTGAATTGGGAGCCTCACCACTACGACTGGAGCTTCGATGGCCCCTTTGGTCAGTTCGACCAGGCCTCCCTACAGCGCGGCTTCATGGTGTACGAACAGGCCTGCATGAGCTGTCACACCCTGCGCCATGTGAGCTACCGCAATCTGGAGGCCCTGGGGTTCAGCGAAGACGAGGTCAAGGGCATCGCCCGGAGCCACGGTCAAACCTACGGCGATCTCATGTGCGGCGCGCTGTTGGATGACGACGGCTTCCCTGTGGATGAGCTGATCTATGACAACTGCATGAACACCTTTGGTCGGCTCACAGCCGCCAGCCACTTCCCGAACATGTACAACACGGAAGAGCGACTGGAAGCAGCCGCCGAAACCCACGGTGTTGTGCCTCCGGACCTCAGCCTGATGGCGAAGGCCCGCCATGGTGGTGCAGATTACATCCGTAGCCTGCTCACCGGCTATTTCGAGACCGAAGATGGCGATGTCCTGAACCACTATTATCCCGGTGGGCGTATCGCCATGAGCCAGCCTTTGGTGGTTGACGGGCAGGTCGAGTACCCTGAGGGCCAGCCTAGCCCAAGCGTTGACCAGATGGCTGCCGATGTGTCCCATTTCCTGATGTGGACCGCAGAGCCGACCCTGGAGGACCGCAAGCGTATTGGGGCACGGGTGATGCTGTTCCTGGTGATGTTTGCGGCCGTTATGTACGCCGTGAAGCGCCGCGTCTGGGCTGATCTGCACTGATTGTAGCCCGGTATAGAACGTCTGGGAGCCACGGCTGCCATGCCGACCCAAGGACGGTTGACCTTTGATCAACAGGGTGCGCATCAACCGTGCGCACCCTTTCCCGTTTGGACCCTCGCCCAGTGGGATGATGCTTCCCATGACCACAATGGCCACCACCGATCCTGACATTGCCGAGGGCCTTCGCCGGGCGTTGCGCCAGGTTGCCTACCCTGTGAGCGTCATCACGACGCTGGACCAGACCCAGGGGGAGGGGCCGCAGCGTTTCACCGGATTGACCGCGTCCAGTGTGACCTCCGTGTCCTTGGATCCGCCCTCCATGTTGGTCTGTGTGAACAGGTCCGCGCGGTCCCACGGGGCGCTCATGGACTACGGAAGCTTCGCCATCAACCTACTCACCCATCAGCAAGAGGAGGTGGCCAAGGTCATGGCCTTTGGCGATGATATGGAAGAGCGTTTCCGCACCGGTCTATGGCTCGCCGGGCCGGAGGGACTACCGGTCCTCTCAGGGGCGTTGGCCAGCCTCATCTGCCAACGGGAGGCGACCTTGGAGTATGGGACCCATAGCATCTTGGTGGGACAGGTTATCCAGGTGATTGACCAGCCTGAGATGACGTTGCCGCTTCTGTACCGCGATGGTGGTTTTTGTCAGCCCAGCGCCTGAAAGGGCACAGAACAGCAGCACGGGTGCGGTATTTTTTGAAAAAGGCCTTGGCTCTTAAGGGGTTAGCAATAGGGAACGGGCACTAAGGAAAGAGGTGCTTCGAAAACGGAGCGACCGTCCGGCCCAAGGGCCAGCGAGAACCCGCCTGCGAGACCCATAGTGAGCGCTGAACAGGACATTATTGTTCTCTGCCGTCGTCTGATCCGTTCGGAGCAGGCCTATAGGGTGGTGAACCTGCGCTTGGCCCGCAAAGGTGGAGACCTGGAGAGTAACCAAGTCAAGCTGCTCTCCACTGTGGTGCAGGATTTGGTGAAGCCCCTCGCTGGGCAACTTTTCATCATGGCCAATGGCGACATGTTTGTTGTGTTGCGGGCCGATAAGGTGGCGAAGCCAGAGCGGTTTGTGGAAACACTGCTGACCGCCCTGAATGCCAGCGACGATGAAGAAGGCTTGTCTGTGGACGCCCAGGTGTATCAGGTGCCCACCGACTATGCCGCCTTGCGGGAGCGCACCAATCACTATGTAACCTTGGCGGAAGGCGGCGACACCAATGAGATCCGCCCCATGCGCGGTCCGCTCTCCATCCAGTTGCTGGCACGGATGGAGAAGGTGCTGGAGGATGTGGATCTGGGCCCCTATTTGCGCAGCCAGACCGCCTTCGACTTTGCCCAGAACGAAACGGGTGAACCTCTGTTTGACGAGGTATTCACCAGCCTGCCTCAGATCCGACGGCAATTGTTTCCTGAAGTGAACATCGACGCTCACTCCCCCTTGTTTTCAGCCTTCCTCTATTTGCTGGACATCAAGGTAATCGAGCATCAGATCCGTCAAGGTGGCGTTGCGCGCATAAAAGCAACCGCCCTGAACGTCACCTTGCAGACCTTGGGCGATCCCATTTTCAAGGTATACCTCGGGAAACTGCTTGAAAATGATGCAGCAAGTCAGACCCTCATTGAACTTCAAGTGGGGGATGTTTTCCGCGACATCGGTGAATCCTTGCGTCGGATCAAGGCGCTCCAGAACAAGGGGTTCCGGGTCACGCTGGATGGTGTCACCCTGGAGAGTGCCCAGTATTTGCGCCTCGGGCGACTGTCGGTGGACTGGGTGAAACTAGCCATTCCGGATACGCAATTGCCGCTCCTGACCCGCAAGAACGGGGTTGAGTCGCTTCGTGCCATCGGCTTGGAGAGGGTCATTGTCAATCGGTTTGACAGCCCCACCACGATGCAGGTTGGTCGGGCTTTCGGGCTCCAGCGTTTCCAGGGCTGGTTGGCCGATGAGATTCACCAGGGTAAGAAGCATCTGGCAACGCTGGCCTGAGGCCAAGCGCCGGCGCATTTTCTGATCAGTCTGAGCCAGCCCGCTCCCTCCTCCTGGCGTTACTTCGGCCGGCCCCCTCATTGATAGGGTCCTCCCGTGGGTGGCCAAGAGAGGGAGTGGGCCGGTGGTGCCTTCTTTGCTAGGCAAAGGAATCTAGGGCCCACCAGGGTCGCCTAGCGGTGGTGCCATGGTGGTGGCTTCGATCGGGCCTAACGGATGCGAGGCAGCGCTGACGCTGTGGAGGAAAGAGGGTGCTTGTCATCGCCTCTCTGCCTGGATAGTTTGGGAGCGTCAGGGTCATTCCTGACGGAAGCAGCATGGCAGCGTCCCTCTTTGACCGATTGGGTCCGGGGTCCATCTGTCGGCGGTGTTGAGCGTCTGTCGCCTCTAGCATGGCTTGGCGCGAGGACGCCTAGGGACATAGCCAACGCAAATGCTTCCCCCGGAGAGGTGGCCGAGTGGTTGAAGGCGCACGCCTGGAACGCGTGTATAGGGCAACCCCCTATCCAGGGTTCGAATCCCTGTCTCTCCGCCA
>CAZCBM010000036.1:0-17039 GCA_964496805.1 uncultured Rhodospirillales bacterium
CGTCCGGCCCCTGTCCGCCGATGAGCGCCAGGAAGAGATCGCCCGGATGCTGTCCGGCGCGGAGGTGACCGCTGAAGCACGGGCCGCCGCTGCCCGCTTGCTGTCTGTTTAACGGGCATGCGCTCTGCCGGTTTGCGGTGGTGCTGACTTTTTGGGCGTGGCGCATAGCATCCCCGGTATGAATCCCCCTTTACAGGGCTGCGTTCGGCTCGATAGTTTCAGGGTGTTGCCGCGAGAGCGGCGGCTCCGAAGCCTCATGTCCTACCCTGGCGAAAACCACGTCGCCGGCAGGGGGATGGGGCCTCGACCCAGCCAGGGCATTCGCCCTTGTTGTGGCCGACGGGTTCTGGGCGGAAACGTCAGGGCCTCCCGTGTTTGGAAAGGAGCGTTACGTCCCATGAAGATGGACCGCCTGAGCGATGGGTTCGGGCGCCGGTTTCCGTACCTGCGCCTCAGCCTCACTGATGTGTGCAATTTCCGTTGCACCTATTGCCTGCCCAACGGCTACCAGAAGGTGGGCCGGCAGGATTTCCTCCGGATTGACGAGGTCCAGCGCTTGGTGAGCGCCTTCGCCGGGCTGGGCATGTGGAAGATCCGCCTCACCGGTGGTGAGCCCACCGTGCGCCAAGATTTCGAAGACATCGCCAGGGCCGTCGCGCAGACACCTGGCATCCGCACCGTAGCCTTCACCACCAACGCCTACCGGCTGGAGGAGAATGCCCAGCGCTGGCGCGACGCCGGGTTGAACGCCATCAACATCTCGGTGGACAGCCTGGACGCCCGTACGTTCCATGAGCTTACTGGCCATGACAAGCTGAAGAAGGTGCTGGCCGGGGTGGATGCCGCGGAAGCAGCCGGTTTCAAATCCATCAAGCTGAATGTGGTGCTGTTGAAGGGGGTCAATGACAGGGCCCTTGGTGACTTCTGTGCCTTTGTGCGCGATCGCGACATCTCCCTGCGCTTCATCGAGTTGATGGAGACGGGGCTTTCCAAGTCGTATTTCGAGAAGTTCCACCTTTCTGGTGATCATGTGTTGAACCACTTGGCGGAGAACGGGTGGACACAGCGTCCGCGGCAGGAAGGGGAGGGGCCGGCCAAGGTGTTCACCCACGGCGATCATCGCGGCAGCATCGGGCTGATCGCCCCCTACAGCCGGGATTTTTGCAGCACGTGCAATCGCCTGCGGGTCACTGCCCTGGGGAAACTGCGTCTGTGCCTGTTCGGCGATGGTGGCCACGACCTGCGCCCCTATTTGCAGTCTGATGGGGATTTGGTCGCCCTGCAGGACCGGGTGCAGCGCCTGATGGGATTGAAGAAAATCAGCCACTTCCTGCATGAAGGGGACACGGGCGCCACCCCCCACCTTGCCAGCGTGGGGGGCTGATCCAGGCCATGACAGCACGCAAACTGGTGGGCAAGCTGCGCCTGCCTGACCTGCAACAGAGCTTCCGCATGATCAATGTGGGGGGCAAGCTCCCCACCCGGCGCACCGCCATCGCCACCGGCAGCATCCATGTGGGGCCGACCGTCTTCCAACTGATCCAGGACAAGGCTCTGCCCAAGGGGGATGCGCTATCGCTGGCAGAGGTGGCGGGGGTCTTGGCGGCTAAGAAAACCCCGGAGATCATCCCGCTGTGCCATCCCCTGCCGTTGGACGCGGTCCATATTGCCTGGGACTTGGACCCGTCCACCGCCACGATCACAGCCTATTGCTTGGCCACCTGTGTTGCCAAGACAGGGGTTGAGATGGAGGCCCTGGCCGGTGCCACCGGTGCGCTGATGACGGTCTATGATCTGTCCAAGGGGACAGAGCCGGACTTGCGGATGGGAGAGATTAAGCTGCTTCTGAAGGCCGGCGGCAAGAGCGGTGTTTGGTTGGCCCCCAGCGGCGTGCCGGACTGGGTTCAGGCGATGACGGCCGAGTTTGTGCCGTTGGGGGGGGTGACGGCGGCCATCCTGGTGCTGTCGGACCGTGCCTCCCGCGGCGAGTATGAGGATCGCTCTGGACCGGCCCTGCGGCGGGTGCTGGAAGCCGCCGGGGCTGAGGTGATCGACCAGACGGTAATCCCCGATGACCGCGCCAGCATTGAAGCGCACCTCAAGCAGATCAAGGCGCAGCATGATCCGCGCCTGATCCTCACCAGCGGCGGTACCGGCTTTAGCCCCCGGGATGTGACCCCGGAGGCGGTGACGGCCGTCTGCGACCGAATGCTGCCCGGTATCGGCGAGATGCTGCGCGATCACGGTGAGCACTTCATCAATCTTTCCTGGTGTTCCCGGTCTGTGGCGGGACTGATGGGGGACACCCTGGTGATCACCATGCCGGGCAACCCCAAGGCGGTGGACGAGGGATGGGAGAGCCTGCTGCCCATCCTGCCCCATTCGCTCAACATTGCCTCCGGCGACCGCGGGAAGGAAGCGTGAGACCATGGCTGGCGATCAGAGCTTTCCCACTGCCACGGTGACACTGAAACTGTTTGGGGCCTTCCGGCAATATCAGACGGCGGACCCGCTGCGCGTCAGGGTGCCGGTGGGTGCCGACATGGCCGCGGTGAAACAGGCGGTAAGCGAAGCGCTGGCTCAGCGCTTCCCTGAGTTCAGCGATGATGCCCTGGTCCAGGCCGCGGCGCTGGCCACCGACGATCAGGTATTGCCGGGAGATGCCGTCATCGAGGGCGATCAGACCCTGGCCATCCTGCCGCCTGTCTGTGGAGGCTGACGTCATGCAAGAGCCCACCGCGCCGCCGTCGCCCCCCTCGCTGGACAGCGACAAGGCGCGGGTATTCGTCAGCGAGACCCCGCTGTCCTTGGAGGAGGCGCTGGCGTTTGTGGATGATCCGGCCCATGGCGCGATCCTGCCGTTCCTGGGGGTGGTTCGGAACCACAATCTGGGTCGCCCGGTGAGCGGTGTCAGCTACGACGTGTACGAGCCGTTGGCCAGCCGGACCATGGGCACCATCGCCGCGGAGGCGTTTGCCGCCAGTCCATTGCCGCTGAAACTGTGGTTTGCCCATTATCAGGGGTTCTGCGCCATCGGTCAGGCCAGTGTCCTGATCGCGGCCAGCTGTGCGGCCCGCGCGCCTGCCTTCGATGCCACGCGCTATTGCATTGAGGAGTTGAAGAAGCGCGTGCCCATCTGGAAGCAAGAACACTACGAGGACGGTCCGGCTGAGTGGCTCCCCGGGTTCAGCCTGGGAGAGGGTCAGGCCAAGCCCCCCTGATCCAGCGTCAAAGCAGCGCGATGTGCAGCAGGTTGGTGTTGCCTGGCCGGCCAAAGGGCATGCCCGCCGTGACCACGATCCTGTCCCCCGTTTGGGCATGGTTGAGGGCTATGGCTGCGTCGCGGGCAAACTGAACCATGTCCTCTACGCTGCCCGCATCGGCGCTGACCATGGGTTCGATGCCGTAGGACAGGGCCAGCCGTCGCGCCGTAGACAACTGGGCGGTCAGACAGATGATGGGCAGGTCGGGGCGTTCACGGGCGGCACGCAATGCCGTTGATCCGTGGGTGGAGTAGCTCACCAGGGACGGGGCATTCAGCGCCTCTGCCACGTTCACCGCGGCCCGCATCAGATTGTCCGAGCCGCGCTTGGACAGTGCCGGGCGGGAACTGGTGATCATCTGACGATAGATCGCCTCCTGCTCGGTCTGGCGCAGGATCCGATCCATCATCCGGATCGCTTCCAGGGGATAGTCGCCCACCGCACTTTCCGCAGACAGCATCACGGCATCGGTGCCGTCATAGACGGCCGTGGCGACATCGCTGGCCTCGGCCCGGGTGGGGATGGGCGCGGAAATCATGCTCTCCAGCATCTGGGTTGCAACGATCACCGGCTTGGCCTTGGCCCGCGCCAGGCTCACCAGGCGTTTTTGGATGGCGGGGACCTCCTCCGGTGGCACCTCCACGCCCAAGTCCCCGCGGGCGATCATCAAGCCGTCGGCCGCCTCCAGGATGGCGTCGATGTCCGTCACCGCCTGGGGCTTCTCGATCTTGGCCACCAGGGCGCAGGCATCGCCCACCAGGGACCGTGCCTCAAGGACATCCCGTGCCGATTGCACAAAGGACAGGGCCAGCCAGTCGCAGCCCATCTCCACGGCGGCCGCGATGTCCTGGCGATCCTTGGGGGTCAGGACGGACTCGTTCAAGGTGGTGTTGGGCAGGTTGACGCCCTTGTTGCTGGACAAGCCGGTGCCCACCACGACCTCCACCACCATGCGGTCTGCGCCGGCCTCCAGCACCTGCAGGCGAACCTTGCCATCATCCACCAGCAGTTGGTCCCCGGCCTGCACGGACGCAAAGATGGAGGGATGGGGAAGGCACACCCGGGCGTCGGACCCGGGGGTTTCATCCAGGTCCAGGGTCAGGCGTTGACCAGGGCTGACCGCAATTTTGTCCTCCGCGAACCGCCCCAGCCGGAACTTCGGCCCCTGGATGTCGCCCAACACCCCGATCACCCGTCCGGTTTGCTGTTCGATCTCCCGCACCGCTGCCAGGCGCCGCCGATGATCCGCCACGCTGCCGTGGGAAAAGTTCAGCCGAACAACGGACACCCCGGCCTCGAACGCGTCGGCCAACCGGCCGGGCGCGTCCAGGGCGGGACCCAAGGTGGCAACAATCTTGGTGTGGCGCTGGGGGGTCGGGGACATGGCTCTGGGGTCCAATTCTCTCAGCGTTGGAGGGGGTTTTGCGATCGGTCTGGTCTTTCCCCTGGCGCTCCTGGCGCCGGGAGGCATCGCGGCCCAGGGTCGTGCGGGTCCACGGGACGCTCAGAAATGGGGGATGACCCGTTGGTGGGGCAGACGGCTCCGTGGTGCGGATAGGATGGGCGGTGAAGGGGGCAGTGAAGCAGGGCGGCGGGACGGGGAGGGGAACCGAGCGGGGCGCCCCCAGGGCGCCCCGCAGACCAAGGCTGATCAGCCCGCGTCATTCATGGCCTGAGCCACATCCAGCATGCGGACGCTGAACGCCCATTCATTGTCGTACCAACTCATCACCCGGACGAAGTGATCGCCAATGACCTTGGTCTCCTTGAGGGCGAAGACCGAAGAGCGGCTGTCGTGATTGAAATCACCACTGACCAGGGGCTTGTCATAGGTGCCCAACACCCCGGCCATGGGGCCGGCCTCCGCGGCCTTCATGGCCTCGGCAATGGTGTCTTTGTCGGCCTTGCGGCTGGCCAAAATCTTCAGATCCACCAGGGAGACGTTGGCGGTGGGCACACGGATCGCCACCCCATCCAAGCGCCCTTGCAGGCCGGGTAGCACCCGCCCCACGGCCTTGGCAGCACCGGTTTTGGTGGGCACCAGGTTCTGTGCGGCGCCGCGGGCGCGGTGGAGATCGCTGTGCTTGTTGTCCAGTAACTGCTGGTCACTGGTGTAGCTGTGGATGGTGGTGCAGAAGCCGTGTTCGATCCCCAGCAGGTCGTCCAGCACCTTGGCCACGGGGGCGAGGCCGTTGGTGGTGCAGGAGGCACAACTGACAATCCGGTCATCGGCGGTCAGATCCAGGTGATTGACGCCGTAGACGACAGTGCGATCCTCGCCCTCCGCTGGCGCAGAGATCAGGACCTTCTTGCCCCCCCTGGCCCCCAGATGGCGCTCGGCGCCGGCGCGGTCGCGGAAGGCGCCAGTGCAGTCCAGCACCACATCCACCCCATGACCGGCCCAGTCGATATCCTCCGGTGCGCGTGAAGACATCCGTGGGATACGCTCGCCATTGATGGTGAAGGCGTCGTCGGTGCCATCGATATCGGCCTTCCAGCGGCCATGGGTGCTGTCATACTCCAGCAGATGGGCCTGGGTTGCTGGGGCACCGGTATCATTGATCGCGGCGATGACAATGTCGTCGCGCGCCAGTTCATAGCGCGCGCGCAGTACGAGGCGGCCAATCCGGCCAAGGCCACTGATGCCAATGCGCAAAGTCATGGGGGAGGGTCTCACGGCTGAGGGGGAGGGGAGGAGGAAGAGGCTGCTTCGGTCAGCAGACGCGAGAGATCGCTGAGGTGCAGCGGGCGGCCATCGGGGCCATGGTCCAGATCGTCCACCACCAGGGTCCCCTCGGACAGGTCGTCGCCAGCGGTGAAGGGGGACCGCGTGACCAACACCTCCAGCCCCGCGGCACGGGCTGAGCGGATGCCGTTGAGGGAATCTTCCACGGCGAGGCATCGCGTCGCCGGCAGGCCCAGTTTCTCCAGGGCCAGGGCGTAGACGTCCGGTGCCGGCTTTTTGGCAGCAACCATATCGCCGGCGCCGATGGCATCGAACCACCCCATGGCGTCAGGTCCCAACGTGGCGCCGATCAGGGCCTCGATGTTGGCAAAGGAGGTGGTGGTGGCGATGGCCAAGCCTATACCCGCCTCCCTGGCCTCCTGGATGAGCCGATGAACCCCGGGCCTCAGGGGCAAATGGCCAGCGGCCACCGCCTCGGCATACAGGCGGGTTTTGTGCTGGTGCAGCGCCGGCACCTTCTCCAGGATATCGCCCGGGGCGGGCGGGGCATCCTCAGCTATGAAGTGGCGCATGCGTTCCTTGCCACCAGTGACGGCCAGCAGACGGATGTAGGTGGGACGGTCCCAATGCCAGGCCAACCCAAAGTCTTGGAAGGTCTGGTTAAAGGCCTCCCGATGCAGGTCCTCGGTTTCTGCCAGGGTGCCATCCACATCAAAGATCAGGGCCTGAAGCTGGCTCATGCGGCGGCCTCCGCAAGCAGGGCGGGCAGCACAGTGGCCAGGGCATCAAACCGGTCCACCACCGCCTCAGCGCCCAGACTGTGGGGATCCACCTTGGCATAGCCATAGCTGACAATCACACAGGGGCAGCCGTGGGCCGCAGCGGCGCCGGCATCGGCGGCACTGTCCCCCACCAGCAGCGCTTGTTGGCCCTCGGCGGCCAACAGGTCGATGGCCCGCGCCAGCATGGCCGGATCGGGTTTCTTGGGCAATCCGGGCTCACTGCCCACCACCACCGGCAGCCACGCCGCCAGACCCAAATCGCCGACGATCTTCTGCGCGGGTCCAGTGGGCTTGTTGGTGACCACAGCCATGGAGTGGCCCTGAGCCGCCAGCCTTGCCAAGGTGTCTTCCACCCCGGCGAAGGGGCGGGTGAGCCGGGTGGCGCGGGGCTCATAGATTTCCAGGAAGCGCCGGACGAGCGGGTCCTTATCGACTGGAGCGACGTGTGGAAAGGCCCGCTCCACCAGTTTGGGCACGCCATTGCCGATCATCAGACGCACCGTCGCTTCACTCAGCGTCGGCTGGCCCTGCTCGGTCAGCAGGGTATTGAGGCTCTCGGCGATGTCGGGCAACGAGTTGACCAACGTGCCGTCCAGATCAAACAACAGGGCTGCCATTGGGTCAGGCCCTATCGGTCGGGCGGTGCGCGTTGTCACGCAGGGCCTGGATGTTGGCGCGGTAGGCGTCCTCAGTCCCGCCCTTGAAGACAGCCGACCCTGCCACGAGCGTGTCGGCACCAGCCTCGGTGACCGCAGCGACAGTGGTTGGCGACACGCCGCCATCCACCTCCAGTCGGATGTCCCTGTCACCGATCATCTGCCGCACCCGTCGCACCTTCTCCAACACCGGCTCAATGAAGCTCTGGCCCCCAAAGCCAGGGTTCACGGTCATCAGCAGGATCAGGTCCACCCGATCCATCACATATGCCAGCACGCTTTCTGAGGTATGGGGGTTGAGCGAGACGCCAGCCTTCTTGCCCAATGCGCGGATCGCTTGCAGGGAGCGGTCCAGGTGAGGGCCGGCCTCGGCATGAACCGTGATGATGTCCGCCCCTGCTTCCGCGAAGGCCTCCAGATACGGATCGGCAGGCGCGATCATCAAATGGACATCGAAGATCTTGTCGGTGTGGGGGCGTAGGGCTTTCACCACGGGCGGGCCGAAGGTCAGGTTGGGCACGAAGTGGCCGTCCATGACGTCCAGATGGATCCAGTCGGCGCCAGCGCGCTCAACGGCCTGGACCTCCTCCTTTAGGCGGGAGAAGTCGGCGGACAGGATGGACGGGGCGATGATCAGGCTCACGGGCAAAGCTCCAGAGGGGGGTGGGGTCGCTGTCCAGGGTGCAGGATGCGGAGGCCAGTATCCAGAGGCCAGTATCCTGGGGGGTGCCGATCCAGAGGTCTGGATCGAGGGGGTCGGATCCAGAGGTCTGGATGGGGGCGGCGCCCGCCCCCTGGCTCATCCCCGAAGCAGGGCAGCAAGAAGGCTCAGACCACCGCCTCAGGCGGCCGCAGCCGTGACCCGGTGGGTCAGCGTGCCGTCCGCGTAGCGCTTGGCCATATCCGCCAGGGAGATGATGGTGATGCCGCTGGCTTGCCCCGCGCAGCCAAACCGCTCGAAGCGATCCCGGCAGAGTGCTTCCAAGGCATCCATCGCGGGCACAAGGAACTTGCGCGGGTCAAACTCAGACGGCTTGTCCTGGCCCACCTTGCGCATGGCGGCGGCCATGGCGATGCGGCAGTCGGTGTCGATGTTAACCTTGCGCACGCCGTGGCGAATGCCGCGCTCGATTTCCTCCACCGGCACGCCCCATGTTTGGGGCATCTGGCCACCGGCCGCGTTGAAGGCATCCTGCAATTCCTGTGGGACGCTGGAGGAGCCATGCATCACCAGGTGGACCCCCGGCAGCTTCTTATTGATGGCCTCGATCACGTGCATGGCCAGGATGTCGCCATCGGGCTTGCGGCTGAATTTATAGGCGCCGTGGCTGGTGCCCATGGCGATGGCCAGGGCATCCACCTGGGTGTTGGCCACGAAGTCCACTGCTTGGTCCGGATCAGTGAGCAGTTGGTCGTGGCTCAGTTTGCCTTCGGCGCCATGGCCGTCTTCCTGCTCGCCTTCGCCGGTTTCCAACGATCCCAGGACTCCCAATTCGCCTTCAACAGATGCCCCGACCCAATGGGCCATGTCCGTAACCCGCTTGGTGATGTCGACATTGTAGTCATAGCTGGCGGGGGTCTTGGCGTCGGCCTCCAAGGAGCCGTCCATCATGACGCTGGTGAAGCCATGCTGGATGGCGCTGAGGCAGGTCTGCTCATCATTGCCGTGGTCTTGGTGCAGGCAGATGGGCACCTTGGGGAACATTGCGGACAGGGCGTTGACCATGGCCTGCAGCATCACGTCGCCGGCGTATTTGCGCGCCCCGCGGGAGGCCTGGAGGATCACTGGTGCATCCACACTGGCCGCAGCGCGCACGATGGCCAGACCCTGTTCCATATTGTTGATGTTGAACGCGGGCACGCCGTAGCTGTTTTCGGCGGCGTGATCCAGCAATTGACGGAGGGAGATCAGGGCCATGGGATGCTCCATTTTTTTGGGCGAGGGGGCAGGGCAGGTCAGGGAGTGCCAGCGCGGGCCATCTGGCGTTGAAGGGCGGCGATGCCTGGCAGGGTCTTGCCCTCCAGCCATTCCAGGAAGGCGCCGCCTGCCAGGGAAACATGGCTCAATCGCTCAGCAACATCAGCGGTGTTAAGGGCGGCCACGGTGTCACCCCCGCCCGCGACGGTGACCATTGTCCCCTGCTCTGTCGCCTCGGCGGCGAAACTGGCCAGGGTGGCAGTGCCGATGTCGAACGGGCGCAGTTCAAACGCACCCATGGGGCCATTCCACAGGAGCGTTCGGCAGTGGGTCAACATCTGGGAGACATGGGCGATGGTGCGGGGGCCGATATCCAGGGCCATGGCGTCTGAGGGGATTTTGTCCACCGTCACCACATGGCTTTCCGCGTGGGCGCGGAACTCCGTTGCCACCACCACGTCCAGGGGCACCAACAGATTACAGTTCAGCGTCTGGGCCTTCTCCATGATGCTGTTGGCCAAGTCGATGGCATCGGGCTCATAGAGCGAACGTCCAACATCATGACCCATGGCGGCCAGGAAGGTGTTGGCCATGCCGCCGCCGATCACCAGCCGATCCATACGGGGCAACAGGTGCTCGATAACCGAGATCTTGGTGGAGACCTTGGCGCCCCCAACCATGGCGGCCACCGGGCGCTCTGGGTCCTCCAGCACCCGGGCCAGCGCCTCCAGTTCCTGGCGCATCAACGGGCCGGCGGCGGCGGGCAACAGGTCGGCCAGCGCCTCGGTACTGGCATGGGCGCGATGGGCGCAGGAAAAGGCATCGTTGATGTACCAGGTGCCTAGCCGCGCCAGTGCCTTGGCATACTCGCGATCATTTGCCTCTTCCCCCGGATGAAACCGGACATTCTCCACCAGCACCACCGCATCGGCAGGCAGGGCCTGGATCCTGTCCGGTGCCGCTTGCGCCAGCGGCTCCTCCAGGAAAGTGACAGGGCCGTCCAGCATCCCTTCCAGCACGGGCAGCAGGGTGCGCAGGCTCAACGTTGGGTCCGGGGTGCCCTTGGGACGGCCCAGATGGCTCAGGAGCAGGGTCCGGGCACCGGCATTGCGCAATTGGCGCACCGTGGGCAGCACTTGCTCCAGGCGTGAACGGTCTGTGACCTTGCCATCGCGCATGGGCACGTTCAGGTCCGCCCGGACCAGCACCGTATGGCCGGTAAGGGTGCGGGGGCGGGCCAGGGGGATGCCCATATTCTCGACGTCGGCGACCTCGTAAGCGACGCCGTCGCCGGCAAAGCGGCGACCAGACAACATGATGCTTACTCCGCGCTCAGAAGGGCCTTGGCGGCCTCGACGACATGACCGGTGGTCAGACCGAAATGGGCGTAGAGATCGCCGGCCGGACCACTGGCCCCAAAGCTCTCCATGCCCATGAAGCGATCACCGGGGCGCAGCCACTGGTGCCAGCCCGTGGCACAGGCCGCTTCGATGGCCAGGCGCGGCGCTGTCCCCAGAACCGCCTCTTGCTCCGCGGCGGGGCGGGCGGCAAACACCTCCCAGCAAGGCATGGAGACCACGGCCGTGGGCACGCCGTCAGCCTCCAGAACGGCGGCTGCCTCCATCGCCTGAACCACTTCCGACCCAGTGGCCAGCAGCGTCAAGGCACGGGCTCCGCCAGCGGCCTCCCGCAGCACATAGGCGCCGCCAGCAGACTGGTTGTCGTTCCCTGAACGCTCCCATGTGGGCAGGCCCTGGCGGCTGAGGATCAGCAGGCTGGGTCCCGTTGTGAACGCCATGGCACAGGCCCAGGCCTCAGCGGTCTCCACCGCGTCACAGGGGCGGAACACCCGACAGTTGGGCATCGCGCGGAAGCTGGCCAAATGCTCCACCGGTTGGTGGGTGGGGCCATCCTCGCCCAACCCGATGCTGTCGTGGGTCAGCACATGGATCACCTGGACCCCCATCAGCGCGGCCAGCCGGATCGCTGGCCGGGAGTAATCGGCAAACACCAGGAAGGTGCCACCATAGGGGACCAATCCACGGTGCAGGGCGATGCCGTTCATCGCCGCCGCCATGCCGAACTCGCGCACCCCATAATGGAGGTAAGAGCCATCATACTGAGGGGCTGTCACCGGGCGGTGGGTGCCCTTGACCATGGTGCCGTTGGAACCGGAGAGGTCAGCGGAGCCCCCGAGGATGGTCTCGTCGGCGGTGATCAAGGCTTCGATCACCTGCTGGCTGCTGACCCGGGTGGCCAGTTTCGGTCGGTCGCCAGCAAATTTGGCGCGAATGGCCGCCAGTGCCTGCGTCCGGGCGTCGGGCGCAGCGTCGCCATGGGTTGCCCTGAAGCGCTGGTTCACTGCCTCCGGGGCGGCGGCAAGCCGCTGTTGCCATGCTTTGCGGTCGGCAGCACCACGGGCGCCGATGGCGGTCCAGGCGTCGGCGATCTCCTGAGGGATTTCAAATGGGGCTGCGGTCCATCCCAGGGCCTCGCGCGTTGCTGCAATCTCTGCATCGCCCAACGGGGCGCCATGGGTCGCGGCTGTGCCCTGTTTGGTGGGGGCACCGAACCCGATCACCGTCCGGCACGCGATCAGGCTGGGTCGATCATCGGCCACCGCCGCTGCAATGGCTTGATGGATGGCCTCCGGATCGTGCCCATCGATGCGGGCGACTCCCCAGCCTGCCGCCTCAAAGCGCTTGAGTTGGTCACAACTGGTGGACAGGGCGGTGGCGCCGTCGATGGAGATTTCGTTGTCATCGAACAGCACGATCAGGCGGCTGAGCTTCAGATGCCCGGCCAGGTCTATGGCCTCGTGACTGACGCCCTCCATCAGGCAGCCGTCACCAGCGATGACATACGTGAAATGGTCCACCAAGTCGTTGCCGAAACGCGCATTCAGCACCCGCTCTGCCAGGGCCATGCCCACGGCCGTGGCCAACCCCTGGCCCAGCGGCCCGGTTGTGGTCTCGATCCCTTCACCGTGGCCATACTCCGGATGCCCGGCGGTTCGCGACCCCAACTGCCGAAAGTTCTGCAATTGGCTGATGGGGAAATCGGGGTATCCGGTCAGGTGCAGCAGGGCGTAGAGCAGCATGGACCCATGGCCGGCGGACAGCACGAAACGATCCCGGTCCGGCCACTGCGGGTCTGTGGGATCAAACCGCAGGAAATCGCGGTAGAGGACGGTGGCGACGTCGGCCATGCCCATGGGCATGCCGGGATGGCCGGAGTTGGCCTTCTGAACGGCATCCATGGACAGGGCGCGCAGCGCATTGGCCAGGGTGCGGGTGTCAGGCGCAGGGCGGACGGGCTGGGGGGCGGGAGTGCTCATCACGGGGGACCCTCTTGGCAAATCAGCGCAGGCGGCGGGCGCGCTCGACCAGGCGCAGGATCTTTGGGGTCAGGATCAATTGCATGGCCAATTCCATCTTGCCGCCAGGGACGACAATGGAGTTGGCCCGGCTCATGAAACTGCCGTCCAGCATCGACAGCAGATAGGGGAAGTCGATGCCCCGCGGGTTGCGGAAGCGGATGACAACCATGGATTCATCTGCCGTGGGGATCCACTTGGCGATGAAGGGGTTGGAGGTGTCCACGGTGGGCACCCGTTGGAAGTTTACGTCCGTATGGCTGAACTGCGGGCAGATGGTGGTGATATAGTCCGGCATCCGCCGCAGGATCGTATTGGTGACAGCATCGGTGTTGTACCCCCGCGCTTCCCGATCACGGTGCAATTTCTGGATCCATTCCAGATTGATGACGGGGACAACGCCAATCTTCAAGTCAGTAAAGCGGGCCAAGTCCACCGTATCGTTGACCACGGCACCATGCAGGCCTTCATAGAACAGCAGGTCGGTACCTTCCTGGAAATCTTCCCAGGGCGTGAACTTGCCTGGCTCAACGCCGTACTGTTCAGCCTCCTTCTGGTCATGGACGTAATGACGGGTACGACCGGTGCCGGTCTCGCTATATTCGCGGAACACGGCCTCCAGTTCCGGCAGAAGGTTGGCCTCAGCCCCAAAATGGCTGAAGGACGCGTTGCCCTTGGCTTCCTCCTCGGCCACGCGGGCACGCATTTCCATACGGTCAAAGGCGTGAAAGGCATCGCCTTCGATGAAGACAGCACTGAGGCCTTCCCGGTCAAAGATCCGCCTGAAGGTTTTGGACACAGAAGTCGTGCCCGCCCCGGAGGAGCCGGTGATGGCGATGATGGGATGACGTTCCGACATGGCGATGGTTCCTGCTTCGGGCGGCTGCCTGGGGGAGCCTGGGCGGGCTCAACGGGCGGTGATGGGCACGCAACGGAGGGATCGGGGGAGAAATCGGGGCAAGGAGGGATCTGGGCCAGCCAGCGGCGGCCTCAGTCCGCAAACAGGGTGCGGGTGCGGAACAAGGGCGAGCGATCGGCGACATGCTCGGCGCCCTTGTAGTGCTCGACCACCGCCACTTCCTTCGCGGAGCCGAAGATCAGGGGGCAGCGTTCATGCAGGCCAGCGGGCTGCAGGTCCATGACCCGTTCGCGGCCGGTGGTGGCCGCGCCTCCCGCCTGTTCGACGATCATGGCAATCGGATTGCACTCATACAGCAGTCGCAACCGGCCCTGCTGGTAGCCGGATCGGGCATCCCGTGGGTACAGGAAGATACCCCCGCGGGTGAGGATGCGGCTGGTGTCGGCCACCAGGGACGCAATCCAGCGCATGTTAAAGTCCTTGCCCCGTGATCCACTGGCCCCCTCCAGGCAGCCTTCGATGTAGGCGCGGATCGGTGGGGTCCAGTGACGGGCGTTGGAGGCGTTGATCGCGAACTCCTTGGTTTCTTCCGGGATGCGGACCGCATCGTTCACCAAGCGGAAGGTGCCGTCCCGGGGATCCCGGGTGAACGCCCAGGTTCCGTCGCCCACGGTCAGGATCAGGTCAGTGCGCGGTCCGTAGACAAAGAAACCGGCGGCCACTTGGCGTCGGCCGGGCAGCAGGGCATCGCTTGCGGGCATGAGGGAGAAAATGGTCCCGATGGGCGCGTTGGTGGCGATGTTGGAGGAGCCATCCAGCGGATCGATGGCGATGTCCAGCGGGGCCGACGCATCCAGGATCACCCGGTCTTCCTGTTCCTCGCTGATTACACTGCGCACCGGGGCCTTGCCCAACGCCTGCGCGAACACCTCGTCCGCCAGGACATCCAGTGCCTTCTGGGCATCCCCATCGGCATTGTGCGCACCGGCGGCGGCGAGATCACCCCCTAGGGCGCCCAGGGCGATGCGGGCGGCGACCACATCGGCGGCACCGGCAAGCGCGTCCACAATGGCGCAAATGGCGCTGCGGTCCGTGGTGCCATTCGCCCATGCGTTCAGCTTCTCAGAAAGAGAAATGGCCATCTCTGCACTGTCCTCCCTGAGCACTGATGTCCTTTGACAGTGCAAAGGATATCGGTGCATGCCGTCCGATCACGGCAATAGGTTTTTTCGTTTGCGGATACGAATCTGACGACACCTTACAGGGCTGTGGATATTGCGCTGCAAACTGTCATCTTTCAGTTTCCATAGGGAAAGCTTGACAGGGTGGGGGACAGCAGAACAATTTAAAAAATCAGAACTGGCCTTAAATCCGATTTTGTTGCCGGGCCGGCTGAGCTGTGGGGGGCCAGGCCCGTGTCCCCTGCGATGCTCCGGACTCTTGGGTTAAAACCCTGAGTTAATGAGCATTTCCTCAAGGTGGGGTAATCACATCGGGCGGCACGGATGCCAGCCTCAAGGGCGTAAAATGTTATGTGGAATCTCACGCTGCGACAACTACGCACACTTCAGGCGCTGGCTGAACATCGCAGTTTGGTGGCCACGGCAGACCTGTTGGGCCTGACGCCGCCGGCCGTCTCCGCGCAGATCAAGGCGCTGGAGGATAAGATTCAGGTTCAGGTGATCGAGCGTACGCAGGAAGGATTTGCGCCCACGGACGCGGGCTACGCCCTGATCCGGGCTCACCAGCGCATCAATGCAGTCCTGGAGGAATGTCAGCAGTCAGTGCGCGCCATCGCCCAGGGACAGGCGGGCCGGGTCAAACTGGGGGTTGTCTCCACGGCAAAGTACTTCGCCCCCTCGTTGGTGGCCGGTTTCCTCAAGCACCATCCCTCCTGCGAACTCACCCTGGAGGTGGGCAACAAAGCGGTCATCGGCCGTGCCTTGCTGGATTACCGCATTGATGTGGCCATCATGGGGAGCGAACCGGACAGTGAGGCGCTGGAGCGGGTGAACTTCGCGCCCCATCCGCTCCTGCTGGTGGCCAGCAAGGATCATCCATTGGCGGCGCTGGAGCGGGTGGATCTGGGTCGGTTGGCCCGCGAAACCCTGCTGCTGCGGGAGGAGGGGTCGGGATCCCGGCGGGCCTTTGAGCGCCATTTGGGCACTGACCCTTCAGAGGTCTTTGCCCGCACCATGACCTTCGGTGGCAATGAGACCATCAAACAGGCAGTGATGGCTGGCCTGGGGGTGGCATGCCTCTCGGCCCATACCATCGGCTCTGAGTTAGCAGACGGCCGCCTCCGCGTGCTGGCGCTGGAGGGGATGCCGATCATGCGCGTCTGGGCCGTGAAATGGCTGGCCAACCGCCAGATTTCGCCGGTTCTGCGGGCCTTCATCGACTATTGTCAGGCCCATGGACGGGAGTATCTGCCGGACCCCTTGGGGCTGATGGAGGCTGCATCGCCCCGATAGAGCGTGGGACCCCCAAGGGACAACGCCACGAAGGGGATCCTCCGAGCGATCACCAAGGATCTACGGCACAGGCACCGATTCCAAATCGATGTCACCTGCTGTGGCGCCTGCCCCTCAAAGGGGCAGGGCCTCGTCAAGGCCAGCGCTCTTCGCGGGGCAGCCGCTTGGCTTCAGGCAGCCGGTATTGGCGGGGCTCAGTCCACCATCAGGGCGGCTTGTGCGGCTGCCAGACGGGCAACAGGCACGCGATAGGGTGAACAGCTGACATAATCCAGCGCCTGCGTTTCGCAGAAGTGGATGGAGGCGGGGTCCCCCCCATGCTCCCCACAGATCCCCAGCTTGATGTCAGGGCGGGTGGCCCGGCCTCGCTCGGTGGCCAGTTGGATCAACTCCCCAGGCCCCTCGATATCCAGGCTGACGAAGGGATCAACGGGATAGATGCCATGCTCCACATAGGTGCCGAGGAAGGCGCCAGCATCGTCGCGGCTAAGCCCCAGGGTGGTCTGGGTCAAATCGTTGGTGCCGAAGCTGAAGAATTGGGCATCCTCAGCGATCTCTCCGGCCCGCAGGCAGGCCCGCGGCAACTCGATCATGGTGCCCACCAGATAGGCAATGCTGGTGTCGGTTCGGCCCTGAACCTCCTGGGCAATCTGGTCCACCAAGGCGCGGAGAAGCTCCAACTCCCGGCGGGTGGCCACCAGAGGAATCATGATCTCCGGCTCGACGGTCTCGCCCAGCTCCCGCTGAACCATGGCCGCCGCCTCAAAGATGGCGCGCGCCTGCATCTCATAGATCTCAGGGTAGCTGATGCCCAAGCGGCAGCCGCGGTGCCCCAGCATGGGGTTGGCCTCGGACAACTGCTCCACCCGCTCGCGCAGACGCGGGATATCCACACCGGCGGCGGCGGCCACGTCAGCAAACTCCGCCTCGTGCGGCAGAAACTCGTGAAGCGGCGGGTCCAGCAGGCGGATGGTCACCGGCAGGCCGCGCATGATGCGGAAGATCTCAGCGAAATCCGCCTTTTG
>CAZCBM010000037.1:0-16990 GCA_964496805.1 uncultured Rhodospirillales bacterium
CCCTCCTCGGCTTTGGCCAAGGCGGCATGCAGGCCGGCCACCGCCGCCGGCGTTTCCAACCGTATCTCCGCCACACCGCTCTGATTGGCCAGAGCGGTTTCCAAATCCTCCACACCGGTGGCGGTGAGCCGGACCTCCGCCGCACCGCCCTCCTCCTCGCCGGGCTTGGGCTTCTCCGCGCCCTCCGGCCGCTGGACCTCCGCCCGCAGCAGCACTGCCCGCCCTGGGGTGAGCACCTCCCGCGCCGTTGCCAGGATCTCGCTGAACACCGTCACTTCGCCCGCACCGGAGGCGTCGGAAATCTGCACGAAGGCAAAACGGTTGCCGCGGGCGGAGACCCGCTCCCGCTTCTCCCCCAGGATCACCGCCAGCCGGCAAGTGGCGGAGGTGCCAGCGCGCACCTCTGCAAGCGAGGAGACCCTGAGGCTGTCCAGCCCATCGGCATACGCATCCAGGGGATGGGCGGAGAGGAAGAAGCCGATGGCCAGGCGCTCCTGCTCCAGGCGTTCCACCAGTGGCCAGTCTCGCAGGGGTTCCAGGCTCAGTGGCGGCAAGGCGGAGACCGCGCCTTTCTCGCCATCCCCCAACAACCCGAAGATGCTCTCTTGCTGGCTCTCCCGCTCCACCGCCGCGGCTTGCGTGTGACGCAGGATCTTGTCCACTTGGTCAAACAGGCGTCGGCGGGAGGGCTCCAGACTGTCGAAGGCCCCAGCGCGGATCAGGTTTTCCAGCAGTTTGCGGTTTACGACCCCCGCCGGGGCGCGGGCGGCGAAGTCGCCGATATCCTTAAACGGGCCGTTGGCCCGTCGCTCGGCAACGATGGCCTCCATGGCCGCCTTGCCGACCCCCTTGATCCCCGCCAGGGCATAGCGCAGCGCCAGGGTTCCATCGGCCAATTCCTCATCGTCGAACAGCACCTGACTGGCATTGATGTCCGGGGGCAGGACGTCAATGCCAAGCCGGTCCACCTCCTGCTTGAAAAAGCCCAGCTTGTCGGTGTCGTTCAGGTCAAAGGTCATGGTGGCGGCCATGAAGGCCACCGGGTGATTGGCCTTCAGAAAGGCGGTCTGATACGCGATCAGGGCATAGGCTGCCGCGTGGGCCTTGTTGAAGCCGTAGCCGGCAAACTTGGCAATCTGATCGAAAATGGCGGAGGCCTGCTGCCCATCGACGCCGTTTTCCACGGCACCCTTGGTGAACTTCTCCCGCTCGGCGTCCATCGCCTCCTTGATCTTTTTGCCCATGGCCCGCCGCAGCAAGTCGGCGCCGCCCAGGGAGTAGCCGGCCAAGATCTGAGCCGCCTGCATCACCTGTTCCTGATAGATCATGATGCCCAGCGTCTCCTCCAGGATCGGCTGCAGCAGCGGATGCATATAGTCGGGTTGTTCCTCGCCGTTTTTGATTTTGATGTAGCGGGGGATGTTGTCCATCGGCCCGGGACGATAGAGGGCGACCAGGGCGATGATGTCCTCAAATCGGTCGGGGCGCAGTTGCCGCAGGACATCCTTCATGCCGCTGCTTTCCAACTGAAACACGCCGGTGCTTTCTGCCCTGGCCAGCAGGCGGTAGCTGGCCGGATCATCCAGCGGCAGGGTCTCCAGGTCGATCTGATGCCCGCGCTTGGCCGCAAGGCGCAGTGCCTCTTGGATGACGGTCAGGGTCTTCAGGCCCAGGAAGTCGAATTTCACCAAGCCGGCCATTTCCACATGCTTCATGTTGAATTGGCTGACCGGCATATCGGTCCGCGGATCGCGGTAAAGCGGGACAAGCTCCGGCAAGGGGCGGTCGCCGATGACGATGCCGGCGGCATGGGTGGAGGCGTGGCGGTAAAGACCTTCCAGCTTTTGCGCCATGGCAAAGAGGTCAGCCACCACTTCCTCCCGCGCGGCGGCCGCCTGCAACTCTGGTTCCTCTGCGATGGCCTTGGACAAGGGCACGGGGTTTGCAGGATTGTCCGGGATCAGCTTGGACAAGCGGTCCACTTGGCCGTAGGGCATCTGCATCACCCGGCCCACGTCCTTGATCACCGCCTTGGCCTTCAAGGCCCCGAAGGTGATGATGGCGGCCACACGGTCATGGCCATAGCGATCCCGAACATAGCGGATCACCTCGTCCCGCCGTTCCTGACAGAAATCCACGTCGAAGTCGGGCATGGACACCCGCTCGGGGTTCAAGAAGCGCTCGAACAGCAAGCTGAAGCGCAGGGGGTCCAGATCTGTGATGGTCAGTGACCAGGCCACCACGGACGCCGCCCCGGATCCCCGGCCGGGCCCCACCGGGATGCCCTGGCTCTTGGCCCATTTGATGAAGTCGGACACGATCAGAAAGTAGCCGGGGAAGCCCATGCCATCGATGACGCCCAACTCAAATTGAAGCCGATCCCAATAGGCCTGGGCGTCGTCGCTGCCCCCCTGGGCGTCCAGCCGGCGTTGCAGCCCTTCCCGTGCCTGGTGGGCCAGTTCCTCCGACTCTGTGCGGCCGTCGCCGGTGGGAAAGCGGGGCAGAATGGGTTTCACCGGGCCGATGAAATGCGCGCAGCGCCGGGCGATGACAGCGGTATTGTCCAACGCATCGGGCAGGTCGGCGAACAGCAACCGCATCTCGTCGGCGGATTTCAGATACTGCGTTGCCTGGGCCTTGGGGCGCTCGTCCTGAGACAGATAGGCCCCATGGGCAATGCACAGCAGCGCGTCATGGGCGTCGTGCAACTCCGGTGTCAGGAAATAGGCGGGGTTGGTGGCCACCAGCGGCAGGTTCCGGTGATCCGCCATCTCCACCAGCATGGGCTCGGTACGGGTTTCGATGTCCCGGCCGGTGCGGGTGATCTCCACATACAGGCGGTCGCCAAACAGCGCCTGGAGTTGGTCCAGCAGGTCACCCGCGGCCTCCCGCTTGCCGTGGGCCAGTAGGGTACAGAGCGGCCCGTCCAGGCCGCCGGTGAGGCAGATCAGGTCCTGGGTCGCCTGGGGACTGAGGCGGGACAGCGGCAGCAGCGGACCATGGGGGTCGGCACTGTCCAGATAGGCCTCGCTGACCAGGGCCATCAGGTTGACCCATCCTGCCTGCGTCTGGGCCAGCAGCACCAGTCGGTCACGGTCATAGAGGCGGGTGGGATCCCGTCGTTCCGTGCCCTCGGCCAGCAGTGGCGGCAGGCTGATGGGCAATTCCAGGCCCAGAATGGGCTGCACGCCGGCATCCTGGGCAGACAAAGACAGATCCATGGCGCCGAACAGGTTGGCACTGTCGGTCATGGCCACGGCGGGGATGGCGTTGGCCTGGCAATGGGCCATCAGGCCCTTGATCCGAATCGCCCCTTCCGCCAGCGAATACTGGGTGTGAACCCTCAATGGGATGAAGGGCAGCGGGGACTCGGCGGTGGGCGCGGGCTCAGCCATGGGGGGACAGCGCTCTTTCCTGGGGTCAGGGACAACAAGCCCGCAGGATAGGCCCTGGCCAGGAGGGAGCCAAGCGGTCGCGCGAGGCAGCCTGCGGACCGACCGGCCGATAGCAGCGGTCTGTGGGAGAGCCGTGCGCCGGGATAGGGTCAACGCCTGCCCATCGCCACCACCCGGCCCCCATTGCGGTGATGCGGTTGCATGGGTTGGTCAAGTCAGGTCGGACAGCCCTCTACACCAGCGGACACCGATGTGGGATCGGTTCCCCTGGTGTCGTTTGCAGGTGGTCGCTCGGATGACCCCCTCCGCGGCGTTGTCCCTTTGGGGGCCTATGCTCCAGCGCCCTCTCTTGACCTTCTCCGATGACTGACGGACAAGGTCTTAAGGACTGGTGGCAGTGGTGTGGGGGCTCTTCATGGGTAACGAACGACAGCAAGGCAAAGGACGTCGAGCGACCACCGCAATGGCGGATCGGGGCGCTACGGCTTTGACCTATGGGTTGGTGGTGGGGTTGGTGGCGCTGGGAAGCCTCGCGGCGGTGGATCAGGTGGGCAACAGCACCAGCGGGCTCTTTATCGATGTGGCCAGCAGCATCGATGGGACGCGGGCAACGCCGGGGCCTGCCGCGAGCCCCTCTCCCCTTCCAAGCCCCAGCCCAAGCCCGACGCCCACGCCCACCCCCAGTTGCGCCCTGACGCGGGTGGATTGCCAGGCCCATCGCGATGCCGGATGCACCGACAACGGCACCTACAGCCTTGATCCCGATGGCGGCGGCGGCTTGAGCGCCTTCACCGCATGGTGTGACCAAGCCACGGCGGGCGGCGGCTGGACCGTGTTCCAGTCCCGGGAGTCCTCCTCCAACTTCCAACAAACCTATGCCACCTATCAGGGTGGTTTCGGGAGTGCTGGCGGCAATCATTGGCTGGGGCTGGACCGGATGCGCGCGCTGAGCGTTCATGGCACCGGGGCAGGAGAACTGCGCATCGAGGTGACCTACAGCAACGAAATGCGGCACGTCACCTATACGGGGTTCACCGTGGGCGCCCCGTCCAGCGGCTACACACTTGCCGGAACCCATGCCGGCGGCCCGCTGGGCACTGATTTTACCTATCATTTGGGCCGCAGTTTCTCCACGCCGGAGCAGGGAGGCTGTGCGGCCAGTTATCTGGGTGGCTGGTGGTACGGCAGTTGCCACAGCGTCAACATCAACGGCCAATGGGGCAATACCAGCTACGGCCAGGGGCTGAATTGGCATAGTTGGACCGGATATTATGCCAATGCCACCCGGACCCGGATGATGATGCGCTGACGCGGTTGGGGGCTTGCCGGATAGGGTGTTGCGACGTCTGAGGATATTGCTCTGACACCCAGGCAACCGCCCTGGGGCCAGCCACCCAGGTTAGCTGTTCCGCCCCGGCAGACGGTACCCGGCAGCGGGGGCCGCCCGTTTGTGTCGCTGCTGGCGCTCCCCGGTCGGGCATGGTCCATCCCATGGCCCACCGCATCGCTTGCCGGGGCGACCGGCCCTTACGCGTCCACGGTGACGGCCGGGAGACTGACGGCCGGGAGGCGTGCCAGATCGCCGATGCGCCGGCTGGCCACGGCAAGGCGCGCCAGATCGAAACCGCCCGGCGCGGCCCGCAACTCACCCAGCAGCGTCCGCACCCGCTCCGCCTCAGTACCCACGGCAGCACGCCACGCATCAACACCCTCATAGCCGCTGCAGGTGCTGCTGGAGGCCAGGACGGCTTGCGTCAGTTGGCTCTGGGAGAGGTACATTTCGTCCACCAAACTGCCCACAGCGGCCTGTTGCCAGGGGTCATTGCCGCTGATTGTCTGGGCTTGATCGCGCAACCACTGAAGGCTGAACCGATCACCGACGCTGAACCAGGTGGTGGCGGTTTCCATCAGGTCGCGATTGGTGACCTGCGCCAGATGGGTGATGTCCAAGGCCGCCGCGAACAGCGGCAGCAGGGCATAGTGCATGGCTTCATCGCTGGGCACACCTTCTTGGCACAAGGCTTCAGCCCGCTGCCGGCGGCGGGTTTTTGAGCCTGGGCTGACCATGGACTCGATGCCACTGATCAGGGTCTCCACGCCGCCGCGCAACTCCTGGGCGGTGCCGGAGATGGGCAACGGCCGGGCACCATGCATCACCAGCCAGCCGATGGCCTGATGCAGCAGACGGTTGATCTGGATCAACATGGCGGTCTGGCCGCTGGCCGGGATCTGGTTGTCCAACCCATCGATCTCGTCCCACAGCGGCTTCACATCAAACACCGCCCGCGCCACCAGATAGGCGCGCACGATGCGCGCCGGCTCCGCCGAAAGACTGTCGCACAAGTCGGAAACGGCGGAGATGCCCAGGCGATTGACCAGTTCATTGGCCAGAACCGTGCAGATGATCTCTCGCTTCAGGGGGTGGCTGGTGATCGCCTCGGGGTAGCGCTCCCGCAGCGCTGCGGGGAAATAGGCGAACGCTTCGGCTTGGGTGTCCGGATCGTCCGGCAGATCACTGTGTAGGAGCTTATCATAGAGGTCGATCTTGGCGTAGCACAGCAGCACGGCCAACTCCGGCCGGGTGAGGCCCCGACCCACCGCCCGGCGCTGGGCAAGGTCCTCGTCATCCGGCAGGTCCTCCACCGCGCGGTTCAGGCGCCCGGCCTGCTCAAGGCGCCTCATGAAGCGCTCATGGTCCCCCAGGTTGCTGCCGCTGTGGCATTCCTCCAGCGTCAGGGCGCCGGACTGGCGGTAATTGTCTTGAAGCACGAGATGGGCGACGTCGTCTGTCATCGCCTCCAGCAGGCTGTTGCGATCCTCCAGGCTGAGCCGGCCAGCATCCAGTTCCCCCTTCAGCAGAATCTTGATGTTGACCTCGTGGTCGGAGGTATCGACCCCGGCGGAGTTGTCGATGAAGTCGGTGTTCAGCCGGCCGCCATTCTGCGCATATTCGATGCGGCCATATTGGGTCATGCCCAGATTGGCGCCCTCGCCCACCACCTTGGCCTTCAGCATCCGCCCGGTGATGCGAATGGCATCGTTGGCCTTGTCGCCCACCTCTTCATTGGTCTCATCCTCCGATCGGACATAGGTGCCGATGCCGCCGAACCACATCAGGTCGCAGGCGGACTGAAGCAGGGCCTGCAACAGATCGTTGGGGCTGACCTCCTTGGCCTCCAGGCCAGTCATGGCCTGAATCTGGGGGGTCAAGCTGACCTTCTTGGCACTGCGGGGATAGATCCGCCCGCCCTGGCTCAGCAGCGTTTCGTCATAGTCTGCCCAGTTGGAGCGAGGCAGGTCGAACAGCCGCTTGCGCTCCGTGAAGCTACGGGCCGGGTCGGGATCGGGATCGACGAAGATGTGCAGGTGGTTGAAGGCGGCGATCAGCTTGATCTGATCGCTCAGCAACATCCCATTGCCAAAGACGTCGCCGGACATGTCACCCACGCCGATGACAGTGAAGGGTTGGGTCTGGGTGTCATGCCCCATCTCCCGAAAGTGGCGTTTGACGCTCTCCCAGGCGCCGCGGGCGGTGATGCCCATCCCCTTGTGGTCGTACCCGGCGGACCCGCCTGACGCGAAGCCATCGGACAGCCAAAAATCATAGTCGGCGGACACCCCGTTGGCGATGTCGCTGAAGGTGGCGGTGCCCTTGTCTGCCGCCACCACCAAATAGGGATCGTCCCCGTCGGTACGGACCACCCGGGATGGCGGCACCAGGACGCCATCCTTCACATTGTCGGTGATGTCCAGCATCCCCCGCAGGAAGGTCTGATAGCCTTCAATGCCCTTTTGCTGCCTGCCATCCCGGTCCGCTGGCAGGTCCTTGACATAGAAGCCGCCCTTGCTGCCCACGGGCACGATGACCGAGTTCTTGACCATCTGCGCTTTCACGAGGCCCAGGACCTCTGTGCGGAAGTCTTCTCGCCGGTCGGACCAGCGCAGCCCGCCGCGGGCCACCGGGCCGCCCCGCAGGTGGATGGCCTCCACCAGCGGCGAATAGACGAAGATCTCCCGCCACAACCGTGGCTCTGGCAGGCCCACGAGGCTGTAGCCATCCAGCTTGAGCGACAGGTGGGCCTTTGGCAGGCCGTCATCTGACACTTGGTAGTAGTTTGTGCGCAGCACGCATTCGGTCAGGTTGAGGAAGCGGCGAAGGATCTGGTCGTCGCTGACATCGGCGACATCGGCCAGCAGGTCATTGATCCGTTGGACGGTCTCTGCGGCTTCATGGTCGGCGGCGACCGCGGCGTCTTCATTCTGGCGGCGGGCAGGGTCCAGGCGCCAATGGAACAACTGCACCATCTGGCGCGCAATCTCCGGCGCCTGGGCCAGCGCGCGGGCCAGTTTGCCCTGGCTGAAGGGAATACGGGCTTGGCGCAAATACCGCGCCAAGGCGCGCAGGATCACCACCTCCCGCCAGTCCAGCCCAGCGGCCAGCACCAGGGCATTGAAGGCGTCATTCTCGATGGCGCCCAACCACACCGCCCGGAAGGCCTCGTGAAACAGGTCCTTCAGGCTGACCAGTTGCTCCACGATGGGGTCGTCGGGCACCTCCACCATAAAATCATGGATATGGCAGCGGCGGTCCAGATCACTGGCAAAGACCTCAAAAGGCACCTCTTGCAGCACCCGCAGGCCCATATTCTCCAGGGTCGGCAGGACGTCGCTCAGCACCACTGGTGCCCCTTTGAGATAGACCTTCAGGGCCAATTGGCGGGGGCCGGCATCCACCGGGCGATAGAGATTGATGCGCAGGGGCTCTCCCCGCTCCAACTGCTCCAGCTGCTCCATATCAAAGATCGCGGTGCGGGCGTCGCTGCGCTCGCGATAGTTGGAGGAGAAGGCGCCATCGTACTTGGCCAGCAGGCTGCGTGCCCGCTCCTCCCCCACCTGATCGATCAGCGCCTCTTCCACCATATCCTGCCAGGATCGGGCGGCGTTGATGATCTTGGTTTCGATCAACTCGTCATCGATCTCCGGCAGGTGGCCGGGGGTGGTGGAGATAACAAAGTGGATCCGCGCCAGCTGGTTGTCGTCCAGGTTGGTATAGAACTGGCTGGAGGTACCGCCCAACTCCTCTTCCAGGATCCGTTGCATCCGCAGCCGCAGGTGGGTGTCGTAGCGCTCGCGGGGGACAAAGGTCAGCGCGCTGACATAGCGCTCAAAGGGGTCAACCCGCAGGAATACCGTGGTCTGCTGTCGATCCTGCATGTGCAGAATGCCAAGAGCGATCTCATAGAGCTTGTCGGTGCCGATCTGGAACAACTCATCCCGGGGGTAGGTGTCCAGGATATGGCTGAGTTTCTTGGCGCCGTGGGAGGTGCGGGGTAGGCCGCTCTTGTCCAGGATCCAATCCACCTTGTCCGCCAGGAAGGGTACCTGGCTGGCGCTGCGGGCATAGGCGGAACTGGTGAACAGGCCAACATACAGCCGCTCCCCCACCAAGGCTCCGTCACGGCTGAACCGCTTGATGGCCACCACATCCATGGGCACCGCCCGATGGATGCGGGAGACCAGGGAACTCTTGGTCACCATCATCAGGTCGGACTGGCGCAGAAAGGCCTGGGTTTGGGGGCTGGTGACCCCAGCACTGCGCAGCCCGCCGAAGACCTGCACTTCCGGATCGCGCAGGATCCCCAAGCCGCTGGCCTCGATGGGCAATAACCGAGGGGCCGGGCCGTCCAGATGGGCGGTATACTCGCGGTAGCCCAGGAAGGTGAAATTGTTGTCTCCCAGCCAGCGCAAGAACTCCGTCGCCATTTGGATCGGCTTGCCCTGGTACTGCTGAGGGAGGTTCTTGACCTCCCCAATGATGTCGCTGACGGCGTCGCGCATGGTGTGCCAGTCGGCAACGGCGGTGCGGATATCGCTCAGAACGCCGTGGACATCGTCCACCAGGGCTTGTTGTTCCGCTGGATCGCTCACGTGATCAATCTGCAGGTGCAGGACGGACTCCGTCTCGGTCTGCGTCCCTGCCGCGCCGTCACCGGCGTTTACGGCCCCCACCAGCCGGGTGAGCCGACCGTCCCCATCCCGCTCCACCACCATAATGGGGTGAATGATCAGATGCACCGTCAGCCCATGGCGATTCACCGCGGCCTTCATGCTGTCCACCAGGAACGGCATGTCGGGGCTCACCACCTCCAGGATGGTATGGGTGGAGTGCCAGCCCTGATCGCGGACTGTGGGATTGCTGACCCGGACCAGCGCCTTGCCGGGGGGGCGAGCCTGGATGAACTGCCACAGCGCCAGACCAGCGGCGTAGACATCGCTCTGGGACCAACCGGCCAGGTCTCGGGGGGGGACGAAGCGGAAGATCTGGCGCAGGGCTTCGCAGGCGTCCTCGGCCCGGTCAGCCGGCAGGCTGGTGCGGGCCCGCTCAACGGCGGCATCGATAAGTTCCTGCTTGAGGTGCTGGAAGCGGCTCAGGCCCATGGCGACGGTTCCTCCCGGTTCAGATGCCGGCATTGTGGGGCGCCAATGGCGCTTTTGCTCTTTGTGGCGCGTGTTGCGTGCCAGCGCAATCACAAGACCCTAGTTGATCAATAGCGAAAGCTTGAACAACGGGCTTTGTAATTTCCTTATCCCAGGTCAGGCTCTGCCCTTGGCCTTCGTTTCGGCGTTCCACCGTCGCGACCCCAAGGCCCCAAGATCCCAAGGCCCCAAAACCCCAAGAAGGGAGGCGCACCCGTGGCGACTGCATCCAATTCCCGCCGCCGGCGCTGGCCCAAGAGCGACGACAGCCGACGTCCTGCCAGCATGACCCAACCGTTCCGTCAGATCGCCGAGCCGGTCCCGGGCCATCGCATCGCCTCCAGCATCCCGGATGCACCACCGCCAGCCGAGCAACCTCAGGTGACGGGCGAGCAGTTGATTGAGGCAATCAACGACGGGACCCTGGCCAAGGCCCTGGCCAAGGCGGGCGATCGGGCGCCAGAGGTGGCCACCCGCGCCTTCGCCCAACTGTCCGACATGGATATCAAAAACCGCGTTTCCCGGGACTCCATTGTCGAGGTGCTGGAGCAACTGCCACGGCCAGAATACTGGTACATGGGGGGCAGGGATGGCCCGGAAGGGGTGGAGATGCCCGAAGGAGGGTTCCCCGAGGGTTTGCCGTTCCGGCTCTCCCGCCTGGTGGACGTGCCCGAAGACTATCGGGACTGGGTGCAGGACAAGACCGAACGGGTGACCCTGCGCATGGCTCAGGATCCGTTGTTCGACAAGCTGCGCGAGCATGGCACGCCGGCCCAGAGCTGGCACAAGACCTCCCAGAAGGACCGTGAAGCCATCATGGCCCGGACCATGGACCTTCTGTTGGAGGAGTATGAGATCCCGCGGGACAAGATCACGCTGAGCTTCTTCAATGAGCCGCGCCGGGCGGATGGCGGCATGCTCTATGGCAGCTGCTCGGAGAATTTGCAGACCGGTGAGATCGAGGTGGCCTTGAACACCAACCGGGATGGCCCGTTCCATACCCTCAACCAGGGCTGGGACACGGTCACCCACGAACTCACCCACGTCCTGCAATCCCACCTTAGCCGGACTTGGCAGGACCTGCCGGAGGGTGACCCGCGCAAGGAAGCAGGGCGCCTGTTTGCCATCATCCCGCGCAACAGCTCTGCCGTTGCGGCCGCCATGGGCCATCGTGCCTATGAGGCTCAGGTGATTGAGCGCGATGCCCGCGATGCCGGTGCCGATGGTGTGGGCTGGCTGCGCCACTACGGCCGTATGTCGCCGGAAAAATTGGCAGACCGTCTGCGAGAAGCCGGTGGCGAGAAGCCGTTGGGCGGTTGGGCGGCAGAGGGTGCCGCGCCGGTTGAGAAGGCGCCGCCCAAGCCGCGCTACAACGACCGCATGGGTGAGGAGGCCGATGGCGCCACCGTTGATGTAACGGTCAGCACCGGTGCCCCGACCCCCACCGGGCGCGGCGACGCATTGCCGATGGCGGCCAGCTTCGGCCCGCGCCACTGAGCCCGATCCAAGGGAACTGGAGCATGGCCCGGTATCATGTGGCTGCCAAAGCCCATCCCAAGGCCCCGCTTGTGGCCTTGGGGACCCTCACCATAACCGACACCGGCCGCCTCAGCCTGGAACCGGTGGACCGGGACGCCCGGACCCAGGCCCAGGACGTGCTGAGCGAAGTCCAAGGTCTCCCTGGGATCGATGTGCCGGCCGCCCCGCTGCCGGATGATCCCCCCGGTGCCACCCGGATGCAGTTGATCCGGGCCGGCGAGCCCGGCTTCGAGGATGCCTTGGTGGGGTACCTCCAACGCCTCTATGGGTGGCAATTGGAGCGGATCTGACAGCGCGCTGGGGGCTGTACGCGGGGGCGTGCCGCCAGCGCTGTTGACACTGGGGGAGCGGACAGGCGAAGTCCGCCGCAACCAGGGCCGCCGGTCACGACCCGCCGAAACCTCGGCAGCGGGCCGTCTGGCCTTCCTGATCTGCGTTCCCCGGGGGACCCCGATGGCTGCCAAGACCCTTCTGCTGCCCCGCACCGCGGCGGGCCTGGCCCTGGCGCTGTGTGTCAGCCTGCCTATGGTGATGGGCAGTGTCGGCCTGTGGCTGGCCGGTCCGGTTCGGCTGTCTGCCCTGCCGTCCTTCCTGGCCCTGTCCTTTGGGGCCGGTGTGGCGCTGGCCTTGATCTATCTTCGGGTGGTGCGGGCCCGCCACCTGTCCCAGGCCCATGGCATCCTGTTGCTGCTGATCCTGGGGTGGGCGTTGGTCTGGGGACTTAGTTTTCTGCCGGCAATGCTGCTGACCCTTCCGCTGTCCTGGTTGGGGTTGATCGACGGGCTGGAAGGATGGGGCCAGCGGGCGTTGCCCCTGGCGGAGATCGTGCGCTTTCCCCGGCTGGTGGGCGATGTGGGGGTGCCCGTGGCCGTCCTGCTGGCCGTGGGTGTGCTGGTGTTCTTCCTGCTGCTGGAGCGTCCGGTGAACCGCATGGGCCGGCGCGCGGGCATGGTCAGCCGCGGCGCCCTGTTGATCCTGGCCGTGGGCTGGGGGTTGTCCAGCCTGCTGGCTGCCGGCAATGGGGCGCTGCGCTTCCAAGACATTTGGGTTGGATCGGACTGGGGGCGCCGGACCCTGGCCGCACTGCCGGACGGTGGGGTGGAGATCAAGCTGTGCCTGGTGGATCGTCAGCCCATCGTCGGCAAACCCATCAGCGATCCCGATCAGGTGGCGCTTTGCCCCCAGGGGGAAACAGCGGACCTGCGGTCGCTTTATACGGCGCGGACCGCGGAACTGGCTGGGCCGCCTTTGCCCGTGCCACCGGGCTCCATCAGCGATGGCTTCAATACGGGGATGGTCACACCGGGTCTGACGCGGGCAAGAGAAACGGGCATCCTGGAATTACGCCGGCTCATCCCCGACCCGGAGACTGGTGAGCCGAAGCTGGACACCAAAGAGGTTGAGGTGGCGGCACTGTATCCACAGAAGGTGGGTCGTGCCGAGATCAATTATGTTATCGTCAATGGGGTTGCTGGGATCAATCCCGTCACAGAACGCCCAGATGCCAACCGCTATCTGTTTTGCTTCATCGCAGACGATTATCGCTGCGTCTATATAGAGCGAACGGCGGTCCCGCCGAGTTCTGGGTTGGAGGGGACCTATACGGTGCGTGCGGATAATGTGGTGTTCCGCGACGTCCCACAGATTTTCGGTCCCGTGTATGATGTGATTTTGCGAGCCTCCGGCATCAGCGTCCAACGGGATCAGGACTGAGGGCAAGGACGGGCGCCGCAGCGTCGGTCCCCCAAGCAGCAACGCCACGGAGAGGGTCATCCGAGCGGCCACCCGGGCGCGACATCATGGGAACCGATCCCCAATCTGTGTCCACTGCTGTGGGGCCATGGCGGAGGGACCAAGCGAATCGTCATAGGCCCCGGCCCAGAGGCGGGGCCAACAAGGCTCAGTAGACGAACAGTTCCTTGATCAGCAGATCGTGGACCGGAATGTCCGTGACCTGCTGTTCCAAAACGGTGCGGACCGTATCGCGGATGGTTTCCACGCCCTGGGGTGTCGTTGTTGCCGCCGGCGTCAGCCCTTGAAGTTCCATCATGATGATGCCGCGCACGATGGGCATCTTGGCGGCCATGCGGCTGTGATTGTTGGGTTCAACGCCCACATTGAATTGGGCAATCAACGTGCGATTGTAGCCTGGATCATGCAGGGGGATGAACATCTTGTCCGTGCCCACAT
Organism: uncultured Rhodospirillales bacterium; assembly: GCA_964496805.1. GTDB lineage: Bacteria > Pseudomonadota > Alphaproteobacteria > CAZCBM01 > CAZCBM01 > CAZCBM01. The sequence goes on from CAZCBM010000037.1 coordinate 13,602, forward strand.
AGCTGATCGGGCTTTCGTCCGCCTCTTCCTCTGCTGCGGCCGGCTGGGTCAACAGCGGCAGGCTCAACAACCACAATACAACCAGGGGAAACCACAGTCGGGGCATATCCGGCACTCCCACAGGGCTGCCGGCCCGTCCCGGTCGCCCACGGGACGGGTGGCGCCATCGCTCACACACCCCGCTAGTCTTACCACGGGGGTGTTAACGGTTCGTTCAGTCCGGCCGCTCGGTATCTTGGCCGGAGAGCACCGACGACGGCACGGTGCCAGACAAGGGCAGCAGCGCGGCCAGCACGCCTCGTCCTTCGGCCAGCAGCACATTGTAGGTGCGACAGGCAGCCCCTGTGGCCATGAACTCCAGGGTGGCCCCGTGGCGGGTCACGACTTGGCGCACGGAAGGGGGAACGAAGTGTTGTGTATCCCCCATGCCCAGCAGGATCACTTCCACGGGGTTGTCCGTCCCCGGCAGGGGGTGGGTCGCCAGCGGCTCAAGGCTCCCCGCGTCGGTACCTGGCCTGTCCCACGCCTGGGTCAGGGCCGGGGCCACCAGCAGCGGCTGGGTCCACAGGCGATGAGACACCCGGAAAAAGCCCGGGCCATAGCCCTGGATGACCTGGGCATCGGTGGTGATTTGGGGCGTGATGTCCATGGCAATACCGGTCCTTTATCGCCGGTCCAGTGGGAAGGGTTACCCGAAGGGACCCAGAGCGTAGGACCCCCAGGGGACGATGCCCCAGAGGGGATCATCCGAGCGACCACCAATAGACTAAGGCCATGGGCCCCGATTCCAAGGCGGTGTCCACCGCTGTCGGCCCTTGGTCACGCCGACGCGGTTTCGGCTCAGCGCGGGGCAAGGTCGGCAAAGATTGGCACATGGTCGCTGGGCTTGGGCAGCCATCCCCTGGCATCAGGATGGACGAACGCGCCTTTCAACTGCGGTGCCAGACCCGGGGTCAGCCAGAGATGGTCCAGCCGTCGCCCGCGGTTGCTGGTCTGCCAGTCCTTGGCGCGATAGCTCCACCAGCTATAGAGCTTTTCATCCGGCGGTGTGATCTGTCGATGACTGTCCACAAAGCCCAGCGTTTGCTGCCAGGCGCTGAGATGCTCAACCTCCACCGGCGTGTGGCTGATCACGTCCAGCATTTGCTTATGGCTCCAGACATCGTTCTCCAGAGGGGCCACGTTGAGATCACCGGTGATGATCACCTTCTGGTCCGGCCGGCGATGTTCGGCCCACCACTTCGCCTGGTCTTTCAGGAACTGGAGCTTGTGGACGAACTTCTTGTTGGTCGCTGTGTCCGGCACGTCGCCGCCAGAGGGGACATAGAGGCAATGGACCTCAATCCCTGTTTCCTCGTGCGTGGCGGCGATATGTCGAGCGTCCTTCTGACCGCACCAATTGTAGATCTGTTTGTCGGCGAGGGGACGCTTGGAACAGATGGCAACGCCATTATAGGCGCGCATCCCCTCATAGACGCAGTGGATCAGCCCCAGGGCCTTCATTTTGGCCAGGGGGAACTCGCCATTGGAACACTTGGTTTCTTGCAGGCAGAGCACATCAGGATCGAATTCCCGGACCAGCTTCTCCACCAAATTGATGCGCAGACGCACGGAGTTAATGTTCCAGCTGCACACGCGCATGGGCTCGCGCTCCTTGTGGGCCAATGGGGGGAGGGATCGGGGGATGAGGGCCAAGAGCCCCAATTGCGCCAGCAGGATCGCCCGACCCGGGCGAGGGCGCACCCGCCAGTGTCCCTAGTGCATAGGACCCCGCAGTGGCAACGCCACAGAGCGGATCACCTGGGCGACCCCCGTTAGACTACAGCAGGGCGATGCAACCAAGCGCGCACGCCCTTTAGCCCTATTCGGCCGCCAGGGCCAGCGGCGCGCGCACGGGCGGCAGGTGGGAGGCGGCAAAGCGCCGGCAAGCGTCTCCGAAGGCACCGAACAGCCGGGGGCTGTGGGGATCGCGCCAGAATTGCCATTCCGGATGCCATTGGACCCCCAGGAAGAAATGGCAGGGGTCGCGGGCGCGGATCGCCTCCGGCTGCCCATCCGGTGCCCAGGCATCCACCACCACGGCCTCCGGGATTTGGTCAAAGCCCTGGATATGGATCGAATTGACGGTGATGGCCCGGCGACCGGTTACTTGCTGCAATAGCCCATGCTCCGCCAGCGTCACCCCATGGAAGGGGGCATACATTTGCTCTGTGCTCACGTGGAGGCCGCGGAAATGATCCATGCGCCCTGGCACGTCGGCCAAGGACTGGTGCAGGCTGCCGCCCAGGGCCACCAGCATCTCTTGCGCGCCCCGGCAGATCCCCAGGACCGGCATTTTGCGCCCGTGGGCATGGCGGACCAGCGGCAGGGTGGTGCCATCCCGCCGGGGGTCGCGACGCTGATCCAACGGGGGCTTGCCGTAGTGGCTGGGGCAGATGTTGGACGGGCTGCCGGTGAGCACGAGCCCGTCCAGGTCATCCAGCAGGTCCTCCATGGCCTCCAGGCCAATGGCTGGGATCAAGACGGGGATCGCGTCCGCAACCTCCGTCAGCGCCCGCAGATACTTGTCGCCCACGCAATGAAACGGATGGCGGTCCACCTCCTTGACGCAGGCAACCAGAGCAACGCGGGGGCGGCGGGCGACAGCAGGACGGCGCTGAGACAAGGAAGGGGACCTTCTGTTCGGGAGGAGCCCCAACGGAGCGGGGCAGGGCGAAACAAAGTTGCGTTGGAGTGTGCCATGGCCGAGGGATCAGCGCCAGAGACCTGATGGCGAGTCTTGACGATGGGCGAAATTGAGAATATTTCTCAAATATGAGAAACGCTTCGTCAGAGTCCCTTGATCAAAGGATCGCAGAGCGCCTGCGCCGCTTGCGTCAGGACCGGGGATGGTCCCTGGAGGCTGTGGCAGCCGCCTCTGGTGTCAGCCGGGCGACCCTCTCCCGGTTGGAGACCCAGTCGGTGAGCGCCACCGCCACCACGCTGGACAAGCTCTGCGGTGTCTATGGGCTAAGCCTCTCCCAGTTGTTGAGCGAGGTTGAGGCGCAGGCGCCGGCGCTGAGCCGCGCCGCCGATCAGGCCGTGTGGGAGGATCCCAGTGTGGGCTTTCGCCGGCGGCTGGTCTCGCCCCCTGGGCCAGGGCTGAGGGCCGAGGTGCTGGAGGGGGAGATCGCCTCCGGCCAAACCATCTCCTACGACCGGGCCGCGCGGCCGGGGTTGGAGCATCACCTGATCCTGCTGGAGGGACAGTTGTCGGTGACGGTGGCGGAGCAGACCCACCGGCTGGCGGCTGGGGATTGCCTGCGCTTTGTGTTGCGGGGGGCCAGTTGTTTCCAGACCGGACCGGACAGCGGCGCACGATATTTGTTGGTGTTGGTATGACGGTAGAG
>CAZCBM010000038.1:0-16913 GCA_964496805.1 uncultured Rhodospirillales bacterium
GGGGGACGCACGGGAGGTTGACCCCGCCGCGTTGGTGCCCGCCCCCCGCGCCATCATCGCCAACCTCCCCTATCATGTGGCAACCGAATTGCTGATTGGCTGGCTGCACCGCATTGAGCACCTGACCAGCCTGACCCTGATGTTTCAGTTGGAAGTGGCGGAGCGCATTGTCGCCAAACCCGGCACCAAAGACTACGGGCGGCTTGCGGTGATCACCCAGGCCCTCACCCGCGCCAAGATCGCCCTCACCTTGCCGCCGGCCGCCTTCACGCCCCCGCCCTCCGTGCGCTCGGCGGTGGTGCACTTCACCCCCCTGGCCGATCGCCCGGCCCCGGATGTTGTCCGGGCGCTGGAACAACTCACCGCAGCCGGGTTCGGTCAGCGCCGGAAGATGCTCAAGACCAGCTTGAAGCCAGTTCTGCCGGACGCCGAAGCGATGCTGGTGGCGGCTGGTCTCACCCCCACGGATCGGGCGGAATCCGTCCCGCTCCGGGGCTGGATTGCCTTGGCCGAGGCGCTGGCCACTGCCTCCTCATGACCCCGTGGCTGGCCGTTCTCGCCCCCCATCGGGTACGCCTTCATCGGGGCGGCGAGGTGACTGAGGAGGTGGAGACCGTGCTCAGCCTGTCTGGTCCGGACCTGGCGCGGGACGGGGACACCGGGCTCAATATCGGGCTAAATGGCGCCGCCGCCCCGGGGCTGACGGTGTCCGGCGGGCTGGTCCGCCATCCCGCCGGGCACACCGATCCGGCCATTCACTTCACCCACGATGCCCGGGCGTGGTTGCAGCTATTCCTGCACGCCTGCCCCCCGGATCAGGCGCCGACAGAGGTTCAGATTGGCGATGCAACGCTGATCCCACAATGGCGGGAGAGCGGCCGCGACGGGATTGCCCTGGAGACAACGCTCACCGCAGACGCCGGGTCCCTGAGGGTTGTGTGTGCCCATGCCACAGAGGTCTGGCTTCACACTCGCCCCCTCGGCGCCTCAGCGGTGACCGAGACCCTGCTGACCACCCTGGACCCGGGGCAGCATCGCCTGGACCTGGGTACTGCCCTGCCCGCCTCCCCTCCGCCCTATCTGGGGCTGATCGTGACCGTGCGGGACGCCCTGTTTGGCGGGGTCGAGCATAAATATCGGCTGATCGGTGATCTGACCCTGGGCAGCGGCCTGGCCGCAGCGGACGACCAGGGCTTTGGCGGCCCATGGACCGTTGACCATCAGGCGCTGACCCCCTGCGTCCCTGCCCGCCGGGTCACAGCGGGGGATATTTTGCAGCTGGCGGCTGATCCGGCCCATGGGGCGTGGCTTCAGGCGCCCCATCCCAGCCTTGCCCGGCCTGCATCTTCCGCCGGGATCGCCCACAGCCTGTGGCAGGAGGACGGGCAGGACCCTCGGCGGCGGCGATTAAGGGCGGCGCGACGGGACATTACGCCCGGACACCCCTGCCAGGGCTGCGCCGTTCGGCGCTGCTGCGACCAAATCTTGCCGCAGCCGGCCACCCCGGCGGACGTGGCGGACCTGTTCGGTGATGGCGAATGCCGGCTGGCGGCGCTGATCCAGGCGGCTCATCGGTAAAGCTCCACCCAGACCCAGTGGCCGGCCACCTGCTGGCGCTCCGTGAAGGCAGGTGCCTCCTGACGGACGATGGTTACCCGGGCGGTCATGGTGGCGCTGGCCTTGAAGATGCGGGCCTGAACCGGGGTGCTGGAAAGGTGCAAGGCTGCCAGCAGCAGCACTGCCAGCATGGGAAGAACGGACAAAAGTCGCATGGCGCGCATCCTCCTGACATCAAGGGAAGGGCTGATGTCTCGGAGGGTCGGCGCACCCCATTAAAGTGCCTTAACGCCGCCACTGGTCAGGGGGCGGGATCGCCTAAAATGCTGTGTATCTCACCCGCGCAATAGCCTACCCGCAACGGCCCGTGGGCACCTGAAGCGGCTGCGGCAGGCAGGACGTGCGCAAGCGGTTGGGGGCTCTCACGTACCGCTTTCAGCAGGGGACACCGATTTGGAATCGGTATGCGCTGCTGTAGCAGGCTTAACTCACTGCACAGCCGGGCAAGGGGATGCGGGCCTCCCCACGGGCGTTGAAACGGCCCTGATACAAGGCCTGCTGGCCATTGAGGTCCAGCAATAAATCCGCCACCGTGCCCTCCAATTCGGCCCCCGTCACCAGCGTCCGGCGGCGGCGGTCGGCGAGTTGGTCGTCCAGGTCAATGGTGAAGGCCAGAATGTCCTCCACAGGCAGGCTTACCAGGGGCAAGTCCATGACGGTGGCCCCGTCCGGCACCTCCGGCAGCGGGTCGCGGACGTGGCGGCTGCCGGCGATGATCCGTAACTTGCGCGCGGCGGCGTAGCCCGGGCGTCCGGCGGACGTATCAAAGATCAGGATACCCTTGGAGTCGTCCAGGATCAGACTGAACCGAACAGGCTGAAGCGCACAGCCCGGGGAGACCTGCATCTCAAACAGGTCCGTCATGCTCCCTTCCACAAAGCGCACCACGGCCTCGCCGGCACGGGCTGAGGGAACCAAAAGGATCCAGACAGCAAGCAGGACGGGCAGCCAGCGGCCCCGTATCGGCGGGGTCGTCAGGGATGGGACCCGAAGGCAAGAATGCGACACACCAAAAATCCGACCATTTCCAACCGTGTTGAAGGCTATCGGGAAAGGGTCGAACTGGCCATAGGCATCCTTAGAAACAATCAAACAAAAAGAAGGCAGAGCCCCAATGCATAGGCTCTGCCTTGGCTGTTAAGCGGTTCAGGGTGGACCGTGGCACAGACCGCCCCAGGCCGCCTTACCGGCGAATGCCCAGACGCTTGATGAGCACCTGATAGCGGGTCACGTTCTTGCGCTTGAGGTAGTCCAGCAGGGACCGGCGCTTACCCACCATGGCAATCAGGCCACGGCGGCTGTGGTTGTCGCCCTTGTGGTCCTTGAGATGCTCGGTCAGGTTGGAAATCCGTTCGGTCAGGATCGCCACCTGAACTTCCGGGGAGCCTGTATCGCCAGGCTCCGTTGCGTATTCTTCGATCAGCGCGGTCTTGCGCTCGGCTGTGATCGACATCGTGATGCGCTCCCATATGCAGCGTAAGGGGGGGATAAACCATGGCTTGAGAGGGACCGGAGAAGGTCCCTGATCATGGCGGTCGATGATGTGTTCAGGTTTGCGCCAACAGACTTTGGGGGTTGGCGCCCCAGGGTCTGGGCAACCGTCGCTTGGGCGAACCACGCTCAGGTATTGAACACGCGCAGCGGTTTCAGGGTCGGCCCCTCCACCGTCGCCAACGCCACGGCCCGGCCGTCCGCGAGAGCAACAACGGTGGCCTCTTCCTCCGCGGCCTCAGCCGAGAGATCCACCACCCGTTGACGATCTTGTTTGCGGAGCAGTCGGACCGGTTGGCCCTGGCGCAGCAACTGTGCTTCTTGCAGCGACAGGGTCACGGCCGGGATGTCGTCCAGCACGGCCTCAATCGGCTGCAAGACTTCCTGTATAGCCTCCTCGGGCTCAAGGTCCAGGAAATCCTTCAGGCGAATAGCGTTATCCAGCGTCAACCCAGCCACCCGGTCCCGTCGCAGGCGGGTCACATGCCCGACGCTGCCAACAGCCTCGGCCAAGTCGCGGGCCAGGGAACGAACATAGTAACCGGGGCCGCAGTCCACCCGCAGGCGTGCAGCGCCATCCTCCTCGAACCCCTGAAAGGCCAACCCATGGCAAATGACGGGGCGGGCCTCCAGTTCAACAACCTCACCGGCGCGGGCCAGGTCATAGGCGCGCTGGCCGTCCACCTTGATGGCGCTGAACGCCGGCGGGCGCTGCATGACGTCGCCCACAAAGGCGGGCAGAGCCGCCTCAATGGCCTCCGCGGAGGGGCGCACATCGCTGGTGGCGACGACCTCCCCTTCTGCATCATCGGTGCTGGTGGCCTGACCGAACCGCACGGAGAAATCATAGCCCTTGCGGCCATGGAGGGCGTAGCCCACCGTCTTGGTGGCTTCCCCAAAGGCGATGGCCAGCAGGCCGGTGGCCATGGGGTCCAGGGTGCCACCATGCCCGGCCTTCTGGGCATTCAGGTGGCGGCGGACCTTGTTGACCACATCACTGCTGGTCCATTCCATGGGCTTGTCAATCAACAGCCAGCCATGCACGGGCTTGCCGCGGCGGCGGCGTCCTCGGGGGGCCATCTTCAGCGCTCCTCATCGGGGGTGAAATCTGTCTCTGGGGCGATGTCAGAGCCGTCACGGTCCTCGTGGGGCTCCTCGTCGGGCGCCTCGTGGGGGTCCGGGGCCGGCCCTTCCTCCCCCTCTTCGGCCCGGGCATCGCGCAGCAGCCGGTCAATGCGCGCGGCCTCGGCAAAGCGCGTGTCTGGCTCGAAATGCAGTTCAGGCAGGTACTTCATGGTCAGTTGACCCGCCAGTTGGCCGCGCAGCCATTTGGCGGAGCGCTTCAGGGCTTCCTGGACCGTGGCCAACGGCGCCTGCTCCTCCTCCTGGCCCAACAGGCTGAAGAACACCGTGGCATGACGCAGGTCGGGGCTACACCGAACCTCCGTCACGGTGATGGGCCGCGACAGTTCAGGCTCCTGGCTGACGCCGCGCATGAGGATGCCGGACAGCGCATGGCGCACGGTCTCCCCCACGCGCAACTGGCGCTGGGACGGCGGTTTTGAGGCTTGACGCATAGCAAAGTACAGGCCCCGGCGGGCTGACCCTCTTGGGGGCAGCGACGGGGCAGGCCTTCAGGTGGTTGGGGTGATGGGGCCACACTGCCTGCCGGCTCGAACGGATCAGGCGGGGAACTCCGCGGAGGCTTGCTCCCAGGGCTTGACGCCCCCGGGGAAAGCAGGCTTCCCGTTGAGCCGCAGTATGGAAGTCATCGCCGACAAGGGCAAGAGGCAGGATGAAAAACGGATCGGAACGACCCCTGGTGCTGCTGGATTTCGACGGCACCCTGGCGGCCACGGAGCCCATTGGCTACGCCAATTTGACCGCGGTGATGGCAGAGATGACCGGCCTCGATCCCGCGGTGATCCATCCCCAATTGATGCGCCACCACGGACGTACCCTGCCCACCTATCACCACGAATTGTTGGAGGTATTGGGGGTGAGTGCGGCCCAGATGCCGTTGCAGGAACTGCTGGACCGACACAATCAACGGCTGTTCCCCCGGTTTCGGGCTGGGGTCCCCCCGGCGGCCCATCTGGCGGAGGGGTTAACCCGTTTGGCCACCCGGGCGGAACTGCGGCTCGCCACCAATTCCGAGGCCGACCGCGTGGAAGCAGCCGTTACCGGCATGGATGAGGCGCAGCCCGGACTGGCCAAGACGCTGGAACAATGCCTCAGCGCCCTGCATAGCGCGCGGCGATCCAAACCCGACCCGGAAGTGTACCTCACCGCCATGGAAAGCGCCGGCGCCACGGGCCCCGTGGTGATGGTGGAGGACAGCAGCACGGGCTTGCGCGCCGCCCACGAGGCCAAGCGCCAGCGTCAACCCGCCGGGCCGACACTGATCCTGGGGGTGGCCGGTCTGCATGGGGAACCGCAGGCCCATGGGGCAGCGTTGGCCGCCTTGGGGCTTGCAGATCAGATCATCATTGAGGACGACTGGCGGCTGGTGGCCACCACGATCCTTCAGTGGCTGGACGATGAGGGACCGCGCTGACAGGCGTTGGCCTCGCAGGATAGGGCGGTGCCGCGCCCCAGGCGTCGCTGCATCCACGGGCGAACCTTCAGAAATCCCCGATAAGCACGCTCCAGCACCCAGGGCAGCGGGGGCACCGCGGCCAGCCGGCCGGCCCAGCGCACCCCCGGTGTCTGCCGCCACAGCCGGATAAAGGCGGGCGCCCCGCTCAGCAGGGTGCCGTCCTGATCGCGCACATGAAACCGAGCCATGGCCTGGTCACGGGTCAGGTCTGGGGTTGGTTGCCACGCCGGTTCTGCAACATCCGTGAACTGGACCTCTTGCTGCGTCCCCAACCGGCGGCGGAAGAATGCAATCTCCCTCTGGCAGAGGGGGCAGGAGCCGTCGTGATAAACGATCAGGGATGGCGACATGGGCGACCTCGAGGCGAGCGTGTACGCTCCAAGAGTGGTGCCCCGTTCCGTTGGGGACAAGGCGCCGCGCTGCGACGCACAATCATTGCTTATAGTGCTTCCGTTTGGACTGTTTCATGCTAGGCTTGCCGGTCTGATCTTGTGTTTTCAGCAGCAGTCGGGGCGCTCACCCCCCATCAGGCGCTCCCGGCTTACAGTACCGGAGGCCTTTGCATGATGAGTTTGCGCGCGTTCCTGCTGTTCCTGGTGACCCTCACGGTGAGCTTGCCAGCCAACGCCTTCGGGAACCGGCCCGACGGAGCGGCGGAGCCCATTCGTTTGGTGGTGGAGGCCCATGTGGCGGCCCTGGCAGAGGGCGACATTGAGGCCGCCTATGCCCTGATGAGCCGCGATGAGCGCCGGCGCCATCGCAGTGCCGAGCGGTTCGCGCGGAGCGTGAGCCAGGATTATCCCGCCCTGCTGAACCCCGCCAAGGTGCTGTATCTGAGCGTCAAGCGCGTTGGCGGCCTCGTCTTCCAGGACGTGCTGGTGATTAGCGGTGAAGGCAGCGTTCGGGCCTGGGTCGAAGTGGAGCAGGATGGCGCCGGCGAATGGCGCATCAAGGGCTACCACGCCCAGTCCAATGATGAGGCCTGAGCCCGCACCCACCGCCGTTCTGCCCGTCTGCCTACCTCAAGGCCGGACATGGAGCGTAGGACCCCAGAGTGGCAACGCCACGGAGGGGATCATCCGAGCGACCACCAGAAAGCGACAGCCGCGACAACGATTCCAAATCGGTGTCCCCTGCTGTGGGGCTGGCCAAGAGGGGGAGGCGGTCCCCGATCCTTGGCGCCCTCGGGCGACTTGACCGAGGGTCATGGGGCGGACGCGCCCCACGATCCGGACCGCAGCGCGGCGGAGGCCCGGCGACGGAGCGGTGACGGCACAGGGAAGGCACGGTGACGGCACGGTGACGGCATGGCGCAGGCTCCCGCGTTGGCACGCCCGCCGGTGGACCTCCCCTCCTGCAACTTGCGGCCTATCTCCTGCGTCACTGTAAGGAACGGGCCGCAGACGGCGGCCTCCTCCTTCCCCCCCTGCCTCCCTGCCCAGCCGGAGACCAGCCGATGCTCCTCGCCCTCCGCCGCCTTGCTGCCCCCTTGCTGCTGCTGGCCGCCTTGGTCGCGCCGCCGACCCTCGCCCAGTCTGGCGAGGAGACAATCAGCGCCCAACAACAGGTGATTCTGAGCCAGTTGGATGCGTTTAACCGCACCGACGGCATCGATGCGTTCAGCTACGCCAGCCCCTCCATCCGCGCGATGTTCCGCGACTGGCCCACCTTTATGACCATGGTGGAGCGCGGATACGGCCCCATCTACCGCAATGCCGAGGCCCGGTTTGTGGCGGCGGGAACCCAAGATGCTCGCCCCTTTCACGATGTCACCATCCGGGGACAAGATGGCAGTGTCGTCACCTATCGCTATTTCATGGAACAGCAGCAGGATGGCAGTTGGCGCATTGATGGGGTAACCCCTCTCCCTGGGGGACAGGTCTGAGTTCATAACTGCGTGAGGCGCCGTGCTGCGCTACCTGACTTTGCGGCTGGGCGAGGGCGTCCTGCTGGTCGCCTTGATCTCCTTCGTTGTCTATTGCCTGATCGGTCTGATGCCGGGCGATCCCATCGATTTGATCGCCGCTGGCAACCCGGATTTCACCCCCGCCGATCGTGCCCGCCTGCGGGCCTATTATCGCCTGGATGACCCCCTGCCCGCCCGCTGGGCGCAATGGGCCGTGGACGCCTTGCGGGGGGATTTTGGCTTCTCGCGGGAGTTCAATGTGCCGGTGATGCAGGTCATTGGCCCGGCATTGACCAACAGCCTGATCCTGGTGGGCCTGAGTGTGGCCCTGGCCCTGGCCATTGCCGTCCCGCTTGCGGTAATGGCCGCGGCCCGCCAGGGGCGCTGGCCGGACAGCCTTGTGAACCTGTCCGCCTTTGCTGGCTTCTCCATCCCCCCGTTCTATCTGGCGATCCTGCTGATGCTGCTGTTCGCCGTCCAGTTGAACTGGGTTCAGGCCACCGGCATGGGGCTGGACCGTATCGCCGAAGACCCCTACGCGCCCATCAAACAGGCTCTTCTGCCACTCCTGGTGCTGACGGTCAGCGGCATCGGGGTCTACGTGCGGTTTCTGCGCGGCGCCTTGATTGAGGAACTGGGGCAGGACTACGTCCGCACCGCCCGCGCCACCGGTGCCTCCCGGCGTCGGGTGCTCTGGCGCCATGCCTTGCCCAATGCACTGCTGCCACTGATCACGATTGTGGCCCTAAGCCTGGGATCGCTGTTCAGCGGGGCCCTGGTGACAGAGCAGGTGTTCGGCTGGCGCGGCATGGGCCTGGAGATGTTCAACGCCATCAACAACAGTGATTTCAACGTTGCGTTGGTGGCGCTGTTGATTGTCACCAGCGCCATCGTGGTGGCCAATCTGCTGGGGGATCTGGCCTATACCCTGCTGGATCCCCGTGTGCGCCTGGGGGCCGGCCTGTGACCACTGCCCCGCCCCTATCCGACACCATCGCCCCCTCACGCCGACGCTGGCGACTGCCGTCCCTGGATTGGGTGTCCTGGGTCTGTCTGGCCACTCTGCTGGTGATGGCCGTGGCCAGCGCCCTGGCCCCCGCCTTTGAGAGCTGGGCCGGTGTCTCTGCCACCGAGGAGGACATCTTCAACGGCAACGCCGATCCTGACCCCACCCATTGGCTGGGGACCGATGCCCTGGGGCGGGACGTGTTCGCCCGGCTGCTCTATGGCGGTCAGGTGTCCCTGCTGGTGGGGGTGGTGGGCGCGCTGGGGGCGGCCCTGCTGGGCACCGCCATTGGGCTGTTGGCCGGTCAGGCCGGTGGACGACTGGACGCCCTGCTGATGCGCTTCACCGATGGTGTGATTGCGCTGCCCCTGCTGCCGGTGCTGATCGTCGTCGGGGCGCTGGACCTGGAGAAACTGGGCCTCGACCAAGGCATGACCGTAAGTGACTCCGTCCGGCTGATCCTCACCATCATTCTGTTCGGCTGGACCACCACGGCCAGACTGGTGCGCGGGGCCGTGGTGGCGGCCGCTGGCAGGGACTATGTGCGGGCGGCCCGGGCGCTGGGGACACCCACCGCGCAGATCCTGCTGCGCCACATCCTGCCCAACATCACCGCCCCCATCATCATTGCCACCACCCTGTCCGCCGGAAGCATCATTCTGCTGGAGAGCGTGCTCAGCTTCTTGGGACTTGGCATCCAGACCCCTGATGTCAGTTGGGGCCTGATGCTGACCGATGCCCAGGCGCTGGTGACCAATGCCCCGCTGCAGGCGGTGGCGCCGGGCCTGGCCATCTTCCTGACCGTTCTGGCCTTCAACCTGCTGGGGGATGGGCTGCAACGGACCCTGGATCCCCGCCAACGGGGGGGACAGCGCGGGCGCGGGGGGCTTGTCTAGGCCACCGGCGGCAGGCAGGGTGCAGCCCTGTTTGCCTCGGTCCGACGCCTCCTGGATGGTTTGATGCGCCTCAGCCTGCTCCGTCTTCTTCTGCTGATCATGGTTATCCCGGCCCCCGTGCAGGCCTGCGCCAACAGCGATGTCCTGTCCCGGTTTGCGCGGGTGGACGCCAGCCACGGGCTGGTCTGGTTGTGGGATCGCCGGGTGGACCGGCAGCAGCGCCAACACCTGATGGGCGTGCTGGAGGTCCTTGTGGCGGGGGACCGCACCCGGGGCAGCCGGGTTCAGCGCATCCTGGAGCGAGATGGCGTTGCGATCATCGTCAGTTCCTTGGACGACCCCCTGGAACCGCTGGAGCGGCGGCCGGGCCTGCCGGTGCCGGGGTGCACCCTTTTCGTGCTGAAGGCCCAGGATATCGCCCCAGGTCAACGCGGGGATCGCAGCGTCTATCGCCTGGCCCGAATCCTCTATCCAGGCGCCATCCTGCCCACCGAGCAAGCTTGGGCGCGCGCCCTTCAGCGCGCGGCCTATGACGCTGTGGCCCGAGAGGAGTTTCTGCGCGGGGACTTGGACAATCTGGCCTTGGGCGCGGAGTATTTCGCCCATGGGCTGGCGGCCTACCTCGGCAGTGGGGTTCCGCCAGCGCCCGACGGGTTGGCCCCCGCGGATCCGAGCTTGGGCGGCCGCTACGGGCTGGCAGCATTCGCCACAGTGGATGAGTTGGTGACCGGTGACCCAGCCCTCTTTCGCTTGCTGGCGGAGTTCCTGGGCGATGCCGCCGCCTTGGGCCTGTCCACACCGGGTGACGGACCAGCCTCCGGCGGATCCTTTGGGGCGCCGCCGCCGCCAACCTCTGTGCGGGATGTGATCCCCTGACGCCGGTGCGTTTGTGAAGGGCCGGCCCCCTTCAGCAAGGCAAACACCCAACTGCCCCCAGCTTACGGCGCGCTGGCCAAGCGGGTCAGGTGGGTCATGATGGCCAGCTCACTGAGCGTCAGGGCGTACTGAAACGCCACGTCCGGTTCAGCGGTGAGGACATAGGGCGGGAGGCGGCCGGTGCGATGATCGGCAATGACGGCCGTTAGGGCCAGCTTGAGCGTGGGGGGCACCAAGCCCTCCACCCCGCGCAGCCGCCGGGCGGCGGTCTCCACCCCCTCCTCCATCAGCGTCCGGCGGACCAGGCCCAGCGCGCCATAGTCCAGGGCGCCCCCCTCCGACACCACGGTTTCCAAAGCGTCCAACTCCTCGCGGCGCATCTGCTGGGCCAGGTCATCCTGCCCCAGCATCTTCGCCAAGGTGGCCAGCAACCCAGCGTAGTAAACCCGGTTGTCCGGATCATCGATCAGCGCAAAGGTTGTTGCTGCCGTGGCCAGGCGCGATCGCGCCGCAGCGCGGTCGCCGGCGCGGATGGCCAGTTCCAGCCCGGCCAACTGCCAGACCAAGCGGCCATAGGGATCGTCCACAGACTCCGCCAGGGCATCCGCCAACGACGGCTCACCGGAGAGCACCAGCAACGTCGCGGCATGGGCCGCCAACAACTGGCCCACATAGGGGTCCTCCTGAAACAGCCCGGCCTGATCCAGGGCAATCAGGGTCTGCGCCTGGACCGGCGCGCCGTCCAGCGTGGCAAGCACTTGGCCCGCCGCCAGCCGCACCGAGCCCAGCATGTCCAAGGTTATGTCATTGGCCAGGGTGGACAGGTCCACCGGCCGCCCGCCGGTCTCCGTTGCCAAGATGCGCTCCATGGCGGGGCGCAGGCTCTCCGGCCGCACACTGACCAACAGCGACTCCAGATAATAGACATAGGTGTGACGCAACGGCAAATCGAGGTCGGGGCGGGCGAAAGTGTTTTCTGTCAATCGGTCCACCCGATCCACCAGACGATCCGCCGGAGAGGACTGTGCCCTTGCCGGAACCGCGTTGGCCACCAGCAGCAACAGGCAGAGGGTAATCAGCAGGCGGTTCAAAACATTTTCCCCCCGAGTGGGACTTCCTGATCGGGGCTCAGCAACACGACTTCACCGTCGGCGTCGGGGACACCCAACACCAGAACCTCCGACATAAACTTGCCGATCTGCTTTGGCGGGAAGTTGACCACAGCCAGGACTTGGCGGCCCACGACAGAGTCCGGCGTGTAATGCCGGGTAATCTGGGCCGAGGTCTTGCGGGTCCCAAGCTCCGGGCCAAAGTCCACCCACAGCTTGAGCGCCGGGCGGCGCGCCTCCGGGAAGGGCTCGGCCTCCGTGATTCGCCCCACCCGGATGTCGACGCGATGAAAATCCTCGAATTGGATCTGGTCCATGGGCCTCCGGTGGCGGCGGTCTTGGTCCGTGGCAGCGGGAGCGGCCGGGGCGGGGGTAAGCGGACGCCCAGTCGTGGGAGGATACCCTTACTGATCCGCGGCCAGGATGCGATGCAGCCCGGCGCCATTGGCCTTCAACCATGCCTCGGCGGCATCGGTCTCCGGCCACAGGGTGCGGGTAAGGTCCCAGAACGCCGGGCCGTGATTGCGGTGACGCAGGTGCGCCACCTCGTGCGCCACCACATAGCCTGAAACAAGATCGGGCGCCAAGACCAGACGCCAACTCAGGGAGATGCGGTTCTTGGCCGAGCAACTGCCCCATCGGGTGCGGGGGTCGCGCACGGACAGGACCGGCTCTGGCACACCAGCCTTGGCCACCAGGGGGCGGGCCTGGCGGTTGAACAGCGCCAACGCTTCGGTCGCCAGCCAGCGGCGCAGCCTGTCTGCGGGTCGGAGCGGTCCGCCTGGCACCACAAGCTGTGATCCCTCGCGGCGGACCGTGCGCCCCTGGGCCTGGGTCAGCCGCAGGGTCAGGCTCTCCCCCCGGAACGGCAGCTCAGCCCCATCCCGCAAAACAAAGGGGGCAGGAAAGGCCGCTTTCTGGCGTTCAATCCATGGCCGGTTCTGGATCAGAAAGCGCTCCACCACGCGGCTGGAGACGGCCTCCGGCACGGTGCAGGTGATCTGCCGGCGCACCGGATCGGCGCGCAGGGTCAGGCGTTTGGCCTGGGGATGGCGCCGCAGGGCAATATCTTGGTGCCAGGGGGCGGGATCGGTCATGGCAAGCCTGAGATCATCGAAAAGCAGAAGCGGGCACAGGCCATCACAAGGGCGGTGGCGGGCTCCAGGGAAACACCCCCACACCTTAGCAATCCTGGCTGTTGTACCCTACAGCCGGGCGCGCCGCTTTGGAACCGGTGCCCCTTCTGTCGCTTTCTGGTGGTCGCTCGGGTGCCCCCCCGCGCCAGTGCCATCCGTGCCGGTACCACTATGGGGTCCCGAGCCCAGAGCATGGCCGACGAGCCTGCCCCAATGAATGGGCTCTGGGTGAGAGGCACAGGATGAAGAGCACTGGGGGCCGGTTGGGGAAAAAGCGCGGCGGCGGGGACTGGCGGCGCGGTCGGAGAACGCCTACGCTCACGCTGTTTGTCTCATTGTCCCCACGGTGTCCCAACGGTGTCCCCCCATGTCCAGCCCTAAGCCCCTGCCGGCCCCTGCCTGCCCTTTCCATCTTGCCTTTCCGGTCAGTGACCTGGAGGCCACACGGCACTTCTATGCGGAGGTGCTGGGATGCGGTGTGGGGCGGGAGAGCGCGTTGTGGATCGATTTCGACTTCTGGGGCCATCAGATCACGGCCCATCTGTCCGCGGAGGCCGACGCCGCCATCGCCACCAATCCGGTGGATGGGGAGACGGTGCCGGTGCGTCACTTCGGGGCCGTGCTGAGCCGCAGCGACTGGGATGCCTTGCGCGATCGACTGACCCAAGCTGGGTTGGCCTTCCTGATTCCGCCCACTGTGCGCCATGAGGGCCAGCCTGGCGAACAGGCCACGCTGTTCATCCGCGATCCCAGCGGCAACGCCCTGGAGTTCAAATCCATGGCCGACCCCGAGGCCCTGTTTGCCCGCTGACGGCCCGCTCAAGAGGGGCTGACCGGATCGCGGCGGCTGACGGACCTCACGGGCCGGGCATCCCTGTCCGGCGTCCCCTGCTGTAGGCCGTTCACAGCAATTGCAGTTGATCGCTGGGCGCACGGAAGCTGAGCGCGCTCAAGGGGGGTGGCTTGAGGCTAAGCCCCGCCTTCTCCGCCTGGGTCTGGAACAGGCGGCGAATCATCGCCACCTGCTGCCCACTGCCGCGCATGCGCTCCCCAAACTGGCTGACATTGAGCTGGCCGCCCCGCGCCTCGCGAACCTTGTTCAGCACCTTGGCTGCCCGATCCGGGTAGTGGGCTTCCAGCCACTCGGCCATCACGCCCTTCACCCCATGGGGCAGTCGCAGCAAGATCCAGCGCACCCATTGGGCGCCTGCGTCCCGGGCCGCACGGATCAAGGCCGGCACCTCCTCGTCATTCAGTCCTGGAATGATGGGGGAAATGTTGACGCCCACCGGCACCCCAGCCGCCGCCAATTGGCTCACCGCCGCCAATCGCAGATCCGGTCGCGGTACCCGCGGCTCAAGCCGACGGGCCAGATCGCCGCGCAGACTGGTCACCGACAATGACACTCTCACCGCCCCCTGCCGCGCCAGCGGGCGCAACAGGTCCACGTCGCGGGTGACCATGGGGTTTTTGGTGATGATCTCCACCGGATGCCCACTTTCCGCCAGAACGTTCAGGCACCGCCGGGTCAATTCCAGGTGCTTTTCCACTGGCTGATAGGGATCGGTCACACCACTGAGTGCCACAAATCGGGGCCGATAGCGGGGGGCCGCCACCTCCTGTCGTAAGACATCATCGATATTGGTTTTCGCAAACAGCTTGGTTTCGAAATCCAAGCCCGCCGAGAGACCGAAATACTCGTGGGTGGGCCGGGCATAACAATAGACGCAGCCGTGCTCACATCCCCTATAGGGGTTGAGGGACCGATCGAACCCGATATCAGGGCTGTCATTATAGGAAAGAGCTGTCTTCACCCGCTCAGAAATGACCGTTGTCTGGGATGGCGGCTGGCCCGCCTGCTCCGGATCGGGCAGCCTCTCCTCCCCTTCAAACCGATTGGCGGGATTGGAGGCTGCCCCCCGTCCCGGCAGAGATCGACCGACTGCGCGCTGATCACGTGACATCGCCTGCATTCCCATTTTGCTCACCGGAACAAAAGAGAACACACGCAGATCGTTCGGTCAATACTCTACTCGCCGGCCTCCTGCCAGACCCGACGACCGCCAGTCAGAGGCAGGGACTGGGCCAAGCGCACGATGTCGGCGGCCACGAGCCCCGCCTCAGCATATTGCGTCTCTGGCTTGTGATGATCTTGGAAGCGATCAGGCAACGTCATGGGCCGCACCTTGAGGCCGGTGTCCAACACTCCGGCCCAGGCCAGGAAATGCAGAACTTGGCTGCCGAATCCGCCGACCGAGCCTTCCTCCAGCGTCACCAAAGCGCCGTGATGGCGGGCCAGTTGCAAGATCAGCGCCTCATCCAAGGGCTTGGCGAACCGGGCATCGGCCACCGTGCACTGTAGCCCATGCTCCGCCGCCAGCAGATCCGCGGCCTGAAGGGCCTGGGGCAACCGCGCGCCATAGGACAGAATGGCGATGTCGGTGCCCTCCCGCACGATTCGGCCGCGCCCGATCTCCAGCGTCTCCGTGGGGTCAGGCAAGGTGAGGCCCAGCCCCTCCCCGCGGGGGAACCGGAATGCCGACGGTCGATCGTCAATCTGCGCGGCCGTGGCCACCATGCGCACCAAGTCCGCCTCATCGGCACAGGCCATCAGCACAATATTGGGCAAACAGCCCAGATAGGCGATATCGAAAGCCCCGGCGTGGGTCTGTCCATCCGCCCCCACCAGGCCGGCCCGGTCAATGGCAAAGCGCACCGGCAGCTTTTGCAGCGCCACATCGTGCACCACCTGGTCATAGGCCCGCTGCAGGAACGTGGAGTAGATCGCGGCAAAGGGCCGGAAGCCCTCCGTCGCCATCCCGGCGGCGAAGGTCACGGCATGCTGCTCGGCAATCCCGACATCGAAGCTGCGCTCAGGAAAGGCCTTCTGAAAGACATCCACCCCGGTCCCGGACGGCATGGCCGCGGTCAGGGTGACAATCTTCGGGTCCTGTTTCGCCAGCGCAATCAAGCTGTCGGCAAACACCCGCGTGTAGGTCGGGGCCTTGGGCGCTGGCTTGTGCTGTTCCCCCGTCTCCGGGTTGAACTTGGCCACAGCGTGGCACTTTTCCTTCTGGGTGCGGGCGGGGGAAAACCCGCGCCCCTTCTCCGTGATCACATGCAGCAGAACCGGCCCGTCATAGGCGGCATCGCGGATCGCCTGCAGGCATGGCACCAACTGATCCAGATCATGCCCATCGATTGGCCCCAGATAGCGAAAGCCCAGGCTTTCAAACAGGTTAGGGCCGTGGGCGATGGTGTTGGCCAATTGCTTGGCCCGTTCCGTCGCTTGCCGCAGCGGCTCCGGAAAATGCTCCGCCAGATTTTTGGCGATGGACTTCAGCGACAAATAGGGCCGGGAGCTGACCAGATGGGTCAGATAGCTGCTGAGGGCGCCCACAGGAGGCGCGATGGACATCTCGTTGTCATTGAGCACCACCAGCATGCGGGATTTCAGCGCGCCGGCGTTGTTCAAGGCCTCATAGGCCATGCCAGCGGTCATGGCGCCGTCGCCGATGACGCTCACCACCCGGTTGGTGCCACCGGCCAAGTCCCGCGCCACCGCCATGCCCAAGCCGGCGGAGATGCTGGTGGAACTGTGCCCGGCGCCGAAGGGGTCATAGTCGCTTTCGGTGCGCTTGGTGAACCCGGACAACCCCTCGCCCTGGCGCAGGGTGCGGATGCGGTCGCGGCGCCCGGTGAGGATTTTGTGGGGATAGGCCTGATGCCCCACATCCCAGATCAGGCGATCCTTGGGCGTGTTGAACACGTAGTGCAGGGCCACCGTAAGCTCCACCACACCCAAGCCCGCCCCCAGATGGCCCCCGGTGGAGGAAACGGCGTCGATGGTCTCGTGGCGCAACTCGTCGGCCAATTGCCGCAACTCCCGCGCCGGCAACTGACGCAGGTCAGCCGGCAGATGGATGCGATCCAGCAGCGGCGTGCGGTTGGAGATCTGCGGGGCATCGGTGCCGGACGACGCGCGCGGCTTGTCGCTGTCGGTCATGGCGTGGGTCCTTTCGTCAGCGCAAGCAGGCGACAAGCTTCCATCATAGCCCCCTGAGATGGCATCCATCCCGTTCCAGGCCAGTGCCCCAGGGGACACGCGATGAGGCGTGCGACACGTTGCATTCAGCTCTTTCTGTTAGCTATGAAATCTAGCACATCCTTCAAGGCCTGTGCCCGATCCTCAAACACGTCCAAGTGGGCCTTGGCTTGGCGGGTCAGGTGCTGTGCCTGCTCCCGCGCACGCTCCAGGCCCAGTAACGACACGAAGG
>CAZCBM010000039.1:0-16899 GCA_964496805.1 uncultured Rhodospirillales bacterium
GTCCATGTTTTAAAAGACCTTTGCAGGCAGTAGCTTCAAGCATTCGGTTCCATGTAACCGACAGAGCGGAGCCAGCACCGTATTGACCACATGCGCCCAGGTGCCCGGCACCTCATCCGGGCGGATCACGGCGGAGACAACGCTCATCACCGGCAGGCTCGCCACCACCGCCACCAGGACAGACGCCACGACCAGGCTTTCAGGCCAACGCCAGGGGCGGCGGCTGCGAAGCGATGGGGCTTGAGTGAGGACGCTCATCGGTTGGGTCAGGCTAGGCAGTGCGAGGGGAGGGCGAGGGAGGGGCGGTGGAACACGCAAACAGCCCCGGAGGTGAGCCGGGGCTGTCCACAGGTCAATGGCGCAGAGGCATCCTGCGGCGTGCTGCCGCCGGTTCACTCATAGCCGACTTCATCATAAAGCCGCTGCGCCTGGGTCTGGTTGAGCCCCAAGATGGACAGGTTCAGCGTATCCTGACGGAACAGGCCCAGCTTGGCCACGCTCTCGCTCAGCCCAACCCCGGGAACCGCAGGATACTCGTCATTGCCAGCGCTGAAGTAACGCTGCGCGGACTCACTGGCCAGATACTCCAGGAACTTGACCGCGTTGTCCCGGTTGGGCGCATGGGCCAGAACGGCACCGGCAGAGATGTTCACATGGGCGCCGGTGGTGAATTGGTTCGGGAACACCCAGCCGATGCGGGCCAGGGCCGCGTCATCCAGGCCGTCCACCTCCCGCCGCAGGGCACGGGCAAAGTAGTAGGTGTTGGACAGGACGATGTCGCATTCGCCGGAGGCGAGACCCCGCAGTTGGTCGGTATCACCGCCCTGGGGATCGCGGGCGCGATTTTCAAAGACAGCCGCCGCCCAGGCCTTGGCCTCGTCAGCGCCCAGATGCTCAATCAGGGCTGCCATTAAGCTCAACATATAGATGTTGGAGCTGGAGCGGGTGCAGATCAGGCCCTTGTACTGCGGGTCGGCCAGGTCCTGATAGGTCTGGGGAGGGTTCGGCACGTCCTGCTTGTCATAGAAAATGATGCGTGCACGCTGGCTGAAGCCAAACCAGTGGCCCTCGGGATGGCGCAGATGGCTGGGGAGCCGTGTCTCAAGAACGTCCGAGCGCACGGGGCTCAGGATCCCTGCCTCGTCAGCGCGCCAGATGCGGCCCGCGTCCACCGTCAACAGCACATCCGCCGGGCTGGCGTCACCTTCGCGCACAATCCGCTGGATCAGTTCATCGGCATTACCCTCGATGCGATTCAGGGTGATGCCGGTCTGTGCCTCGAAGTCGCTGTAGAGGGCTTCATCGGTCTCGTAGTGGCGGGAGGAATAGAGGTTCAGTTCGCCTTGGGCGAGGGCTGCCGGGGCAGACAGGCTCAACCCCAGCAGGGCGGATCCCAGGAAGCGGGAGAGGCGAGGCATGGTGGCTCCTTAGATAGGAAGCGGTGGAGATGAAGGGCGGGACGGTTGGTAATGACCGACACCAGCCGTCAGGAGTTGCGATTGCTTCGCAACATCACCGTGGCCTACGGCAAGGGCAGGACGCTGTCAATGAGAATGATTTGCATAGACGCTTTGCAGCGCGTTGCACCGGGATAGGCTCAACACCAGCCCCACGCCCCCACCAGTGGAGACGGCCAACATCGGCTCTGGGCAGGAGCCAAGATCGTCGTGGGGGCCTCGGTGGATCCGCCCAGCGCCGGCTAAGGGGTCAAGGGGACAATCAGGAATACAGTTCGTGTGTTCACGGGAAACGCACCACGGGTTCAGAGGTAGGTTTGCGCCAGACGCCAATAATAGTCAGCCTGCGCACGGTTGGCCGCAAGCTCCTCGGCGGTCAGATCGCGCATGTAGCGCGCCGGCCGCCCGCCCCATAATTGGCCGGCAGGAATGCGCTTGCCGGGGGTCACCAGAGCACCGGCGGCCACCATTGCCGTGCGCTCCACAAGCACGTCGTCCATGACACAGGCCTGCATGCCAACAAAGGACCCCTCCTCCAGCGTGCAGGCATGAACCAGTGCCTGATGGCCAATGGTCACGCCATCATGGATGTAGGTCCCTTGCCCCTTGCTGGCGACATGGACCACCGTCCCATCCTGGATGTTGACCCGGCGCCCCACGCGGATCTCATTGACGTCCCCCCGCAGCACGCAGCCATACCAGATGCCGCATTCTGGCCCGATCACCACATCCCCGATCAGTACCGCAGTTTCCGCCAGAAAACTACCGGGATCGACCACCGGAGACCGTTGGGGCCCATCGAACAGGGCATGGGGACGGATGAGCGGCGGCATGGCGGAGACCTCTCAAGGGAACAAGGCAACGGACGGCAGGCTGAGTGTCTCCGGCCACCCTTGACGCAGGTTCAGGTTCTGCACGGCCTGGCCGCTGCTGCCCTTGGTCAGATTGTCGATGGCACTGAGGACGATGACGCGCCCGGGGCGCCTATCCGCATGCACCGACAGCAGACAAAGATTGGTCCCCCGCACCGCCCCGGTGTCTGCCGCCTCGCCCTCCGGGAGGACCTGCACAAAGGGTTCCTCGGCATAGGCCGCCTGCAACGCCGCCCGCACCTGTGTGGCATCGCCTCGCAGATGACAGGTGGCAAGCATTCCCCTGCTCATGGGCAACAAATGGGGGGTGAAGCCAACAGTCACCGATTGGCCAGCGGCAAGGCTCAACTCCTGATCCATCTCTGCCATGTGGCGATGGCCGGACAAGCCGTAGGCGCTGGCACGCTCTCCAGCCTCAGCAAACAGCATCCCTTGCTTCAAGCCACGGCCACCACCGCTGACGCCGGTTTTGGCATCCACCGTGATGTCATCCAAGTCCACGATCCTTGCAGCCACCAGCGGGAGCAGCGCCAGGAGGACGCAGGTGGGGTAGCATCCGGGGCAGGCGGTAATGCGGCGCGAGCGGATCGCCTCCCGATTGAACTCGGTTAGTCCATAGGCTGCCTCTGTCTGAAGACCCAGGGCCTGATGTTCCCGGCCATACCAGTGGGCATAAGCGGCGGGGTCCCGCAGGCGGAAGTCCGCCGACAGGTCCACCACCGGCATATCAGAGGGCAACTGGCTCACCACCTCCTGCGTGGTGGCATGGGGCAGGCAGGCAATGACGGTGTCCACCTGCCGCAGGTCCAAATCCTCGATCTTCACAAGGTCAGGCAGATCCACCGCAGCCAGACTGCCAAACACCGCCCGCGCCGGTTGCCCGGCATTGCGCTCGGCCGTCAAGGCGGTGATGCTCACCTGGGGATGATCCACCAGCAGGCGCAGGGCCTCAATCCCGGTATAGCCGCTGGCCCCCAAGATCGCGACGTTCAGGCTTTCCACCGTCATTTTCGGACCCACTGTCCGCTGGCGTCCATGAAGTACTCGCCTGGCTTTACGCTGCCCTGGATGATCTTCTGCCCGGCGATGGCCTGATAGGTCTGGAGGCTCTGCCCGGCCTCAGCGGCGCGCTGACGATACAATTGCAGGCGAGCCTGGTTCACCGCCTCCATGCGCTGTCGGATGCTGGCCGGCGCCGAGGATGAGACCAGACCCATCAGTCCATCGGGGCGTTCCCCCACCTGCCCGGTGGCGCGCAGATCATCAGCTTCGCCGGCATGGGCCGGGGCGATCATCCCCAAGGAAAGGCTCAGGAGAAGGGTCAAAAGGGTCAGAATGGGGCGCATGATGGTAGCCTCCCGTCACATGTCTTCGGGACAAAGGGATCAGAACAGGTCCGGATTCTCAGTGATGACATCCTCGACATCGCGCTCCAGGCGCACCCGGACCTCTTGCTCGATCTTGATGTTCAGGTTGATCTCAATGGGCTTATCCGGTGCCTGCACCTGGACCGTGGGGCTGCAAGCGCTGGTCAGGGTTAGCAGACCCGGCACCAGAATGGCGGCGACAATGGCGGTGCGCATGATGTTACTGGCCCTCTCGGCTGCGCTCGATGAGGCGACCCACGCTCTGGCTGTCGATGGCATTCTGCAACAGCCGATCCAGGGCGCCTTCCAGGTTGACGGTCAGGCGCACCGGGCGCCCCCGCTGAAAATCAGGGTTTGAGCCGTCCACTGCAAGCGTGATCTGCTGTGCAGCGCCTTCTTGGCCATTCAGACGGATCACAAGTTCCTTATAGTTTAAGTGGCGCAGCGCCTCTTCAACCAGTTGCGCTTGGGCCCCTGCCCCGGCAAAGGGCGACGCCCCCTGTTGCGGCTGATAGCGCAGCACGCCGTCAGTGGCCCGCAACACGCCATCCACCACCTGCAGGCGGTTGTCCTCCCACCGGATTGGCAGGGAGCCGTTCACCAGGCCGTCGCCAGTGAGGCCCGGCACGTCCACCTCCTGCAACAACTGCGTCAAGCTGAGATTCTGTGCCCGCAGGGTCAGGGTACTGGTCTGGCGGGCGATGTTCAATTGCGCCCCGCCGCCCAAAACCAAGCCCCCCAGCCACGCGAACCGCGCCTCATCCAAGGCGATGTCATTGCCGTCCACCCGGAAGGTCAGGCGTCCACCGGTCAGCGGCACGCCCACATCAATCAGGCCCAGGGTGACGGTTTGAGGGATGGTCACCTTTAGGGGCGAAAGGCTGTCAATGGCCACGGTGCCATTGATGCCACTGGCCGTCAGTGCATTGCGAACAAGCCCCATGTCCATCACCGTCAATCTGGTGGAGACGCGCGGCACCCAGCGCTGCAACCGTATGCGACCCGTGGCGCTGAAACGCCCTGTGAGGGTGGTGACCATCCCGCTCAAGAGGGGACTGACCTGATCCAGGGTGCGCACGGCGGGCTCGAACAGGATTTCAAAGATCGTCCAGTCCACCTGCCCACTGCCGGTGGCAGCATCCAGCGACCCATTGGCCTCCACGATCAAGGCCCGGTCCACGCCCTCGGCTCTAAGGCTGACTGAGAGCGGGGCGCCTAAGGTCGGTGCCCGCAGACGCGCGGTAAGTGACAGCGGCACAAACCAGGCGGGATCATCCCGATGGGTCAAGCGCCCCTGGGTCAGCCGGAGGTCCACTGCCGGTGTCATCTCCGCACGCAGGGTCAGTCCCGTCAGACTGAGCGGTGGGTCGGCCAAACGCAGGTCCACCCCCGGCGCGGAGAGGCTGAGGGAGGGGGCTGACCCAGGCTCGGTGACCAGGGTCAACGCCGTTACGGGGAGCGATAGCTGAGCCCCGGGCAACGCCGGTGCAAGCGCCAGGCGTTGGCTCGCCAGGGTCAGCGCCAAGGTGCTGCGGCCGCTTTGACGTTGATGGGTCAGGGTGACGGACGGGCATTGGCGCGTGCGCCCCTCTTCCACAGGCAGCCCCTGCGCCGAGATACACAGTGCCGGGGAGGCGGTAATAGTGTCAGGGGTCAGCAAGGCCGTGCCGTCCGCGGTGATCTGCACCGCCGTTCCCTGCCGGCCAGCCGGGTTCAATCGGCCCTCAGCGGCGAACGTCACCTGCCCCGTGCCGTCACTGGCCTGGGACAGGGTTGCAGACACAGGCCCCAACGCCACCAGGGACCCATCCATCCGGGTGGTGAGGTGCGCGGCCTCCAGGGCCGCCAAGCGCCCGCCCTGGGGCAAATCCGTCAGGCTGGCCCGCTGAAAACGCGCATCAACGGCAGCGTCCAACCCGGGGATGGCCAGACCCTCCAGCGTGACCCCCTGGGCCACCCCCGCCAGGCCAAACTTGGTGAGAACAACCTGCCCCGCACCCAGGGTCAGGCTGCCACGCTCCAATCCCGGCACGCGCGGCAACCGCGCGCCGGTCATTTGCAGGCGCGCCGCGCCGCCCGGTTCCTGGACCACGCCCACCGCCTCGGCTGAAAACAAGGAGACGTCGCCGGCCGCAACCGCCATCGGTCCCGATCCCCGCAGGGTGATCTCTGCCTCGTCATCCAGAAGGGCTTCGGCCAGTGGCTTGTCCTGTCCCAACCGCACGGAGACGGTCTCAGCGGCCCCCACGTCCCACTCTGGCGGCAGCAGGGGCGCCAGGATCGCCCCAGGCACGGCCAGGGAGACTGGCCCCACGAGGGCCGCCCGCCATCCACCGGCTGATCGGCTGCTGATCCCCACATGGGGAAGACTCAGGCGCCCCCCAAACGCCTCCGCCTCAAGGCCCAACCCCACCTGGGCGGAAAGCTGGCCCGCCTCCACCCCAATCAGGGCTATGGGGGCAGACCCCACCGGGTGCAGCGCGGCAGAAATCGCGCCTGACTGCGACAGGTTGGCCATCTCAGGTCCCAGCAAGGCCAGGCCCGCCGGCGACAGGACAGCCCGCACACCCAGCGGCTGGGGCAGCGAAACACTCACAGCCGCCCTTTCCCCCAGACGCCCCGTGACGGCGAAACGCCCCTGCAGGGAGCCTGCTTCAAGCAGCCCACCTTCGCCGGACACGATCAGGCCCAGCTCGGCATCTCCCAACACGCGGGTGCCATCGCTGCGCAGGCGGGCATCCAGGGCCAGGGCGCCCCTTACCCCTGGCAGCCCCGCCAGGATCGCCAAGGGGGCAATCTCCGGCAGGCGCACCGTGCCATCCAAGGCCAAGTTCCGCAGGCTGCCTTGGCCATCCAGGGTTACCGCACCCGAAAGATAGGCCCGGCCCGTATCATGGATCAGCCTCAAGGTGCCGGCAGCGCTGATCCCCTGCCCCTTCACCTGCCCGCTTGCATCGAGGGTAGCCACAACCGGCCCTTCTGGGGTCAGCAGCGTGAGGGCACCGCCATCCACCCGCAGGCTCTCAATGGTGGGCAACGCGAGGGGTGGGGCTTCGGCAGCGGGCTCAGACGGCATGGGCTGGGAGGGGGAAAGATCCACACCCATGAGGCTGAGCGCGCCCGTCTGATCCACCTGGATCAGGCCAGACGGCCGCGTCAGATGCAGGCTGAGGATGACCGGCAACTCCTCAAGATCCACCCACTGCGCCCGCATCTGGATACGCTCGGCCTGGAGGGAGCCATAGGCAACACCATCGGCCACAAACCCCAGGCCATCCAGCCGCAGGCGCTCAATCCGCAAGGGCTGGCCCTGATCCGCTGCTAAGCGAGAGGCCTGCGCGCCAAGGGCTGTGGGACCCGACACCGTGTCCGGGGCCGTGAGCAGAAACAGCGCCCCGCTGATGGGAACCGCGATCCCCAGACGCCAGAGCATCCCCAGGCTGCGGGACACCCAACCGCCCAGGCTCCGCGACCGTTGCCGCTTGGGCCGTCGGGTCGCGGGAGCGTCGGGCTGCACCGCGCCGTCTTCAGGGGGTGAGGGTGTAGGTTCCATTCAGCGTTGCCCGCATGCCGCAAAACCACGGGCAGATGTCACCATCCACCGTAATGCTCTGTCCCGCTCGCCGCAGGCTCAGCACGCAAGGGGGCTGGCCCGTCTCCGTGGTGATCTCGATGCGACCCTGGCTCACCCTCAACGCCTCGGTTTCCACGTCACAGGTGTGACTGGCGTTGTGGGTCAGCAGGCTCAGCGCGACGGCCTCCCCAGGATGGGCCACCAGATACAACGCGCCCCCGGCGCCGCCATCCGCCGTGCTCCAGCCATAGCGACCGGTTCCCTGGGCCCCCAGACGGCGGGCGAGCGCATCCATACGCCTCAGCATTTCCGTTTCCAGGCAGCCGGCGTCGCCGCGGCAGCGCTGAAGGCCCCGATGAAAGGCCCGCTGTGCCTCGACTGCCGGATCTCCGTCCCGTGCCCGGACGGCCGCATAAAGGGCGGCCATTTGGCGGTCCATCCAGGCCAAAAGGACGCTATCGCAAATGGCGATCTCATTGGCGGTGGTGGCCCGTGTGCAGGCAAAGCTGGGACGGGCAATCCCCTGGCCTTGGGCGCTGGTGGCGAGGCCCAGGAGGACCAGTAGGGCGGTCAACAGACGGAGCATGGAAGACGAGCCAGGGGGGACAGAGCCAAGAGGGGGAAGCCCAGAAGAAGGCTGGGCTCAGGATGTGGGGGATTGGCAACTGCCGGGGCGAAACTGTACCTGAAACGTGCGCCCGGCCGCATCGATCCCATCCCCAACCAGCAGCCCCTGCCGAAGCGCCAGCAACAAGGTGTCGGGGGCATAGGCCTCAAATTCCAACAGCGTGCCCACGGCCTCCAGGCGGCCATCACCCACCGGGCTCAAGGCCATGGATTGCAGGCCATAAGCACCGGAGAACACATCGGTCATGTACATCCGGCCTTCCCACGGCTCCGTTCGCTCCGGCAGGCTGATCCAGCCCTCATATTTGTAGGAGCCATCCACGGGCATGGAGAAGGTCAGGTCCTGTAAGCACCACTCCCCGACCATTTCCCCCAGGGTCTGCGCCCTGGCAGGCAGGGCGAGGCAGCAGAGCGTCAGGACCAGAGGGGCAAGTAGCACGCGCATGGATGGACGTCCTCAGGCTCAGGAGGTGGCGCGGACACAGGCACCGCGGCGAAAGACATAGCTGAAAGAGGTGCCGTTGGGATCATACCCCACCCCCACCAAACGGTCCTCACTATCCAGACGCATGCTCAGCGTGTCTTCGATCCAGTTCTGTTGGCGGATGATGGTGCCCTGAGCGTCAATGGTGCCCCCCTCGCCTTCGCGCAGCACAAGGCTCTGTAGGCCGAAGCTGCCATCATCCAGGGTTTCCACATATAACTCCCCCACCGTCTGCGCGCTGCCGCCTTCTGGCGGATCGATGGTCATGTATCCCTTGAACACCAAGGGCCGGAAAACGGGCACATCCATGACCTCCAGGCACCAGTCTCCGGCCACCTCCTGAAGGGTCACGGCCCGGGCCGCCCCCGGCAAAAGAAGCAAAAAAATGATTGATATCAGTGCTTTAGCTGGTCGCATTCAAGCAGTCTCCCCGGCGGAATTGGGCACCGATCCGTTGTGGCAACAAATCCCGACCCACAGCCTCAATAACATCGCCCTCCAGGCGCAAGAGCAGCCGGTCGGCGACCCAGTTTTGTCCCTCCAGCAGGGTGCCTTCCGCGAACAGATCGTCCCCTTCGGCCCGGATGCTCAGCGCCTGGCGGCCGAAACTCTGTCCATCCGAGGCATGGACCAGCAGTTCGCCCTCGTACCCTCCATCCTCTGCCATGCGCAGATGCAGGGTGCCCTCATACTGGATGCCCGTGATCTCCGACTGGTCCCAAGCCAACAAGCACCAGGCCCCCACCCAAGGGTCCGCAACCGATGCATCGCCCTCCGTTTGGCTAAGGCACGGCGAGGCCAGCGCCATTATGAAACCTAACACAGCCACCAGTCGGATCATGACGACAGCCCCTCACAGGACCCCGGCCTGAACTCGGCCCGAAACGTCTCCCGATTGGTGTCCACACCGCCGCCCACCAAGTGCCCATCATGGAGCACCAACCGAATGGTGTCCGCCGCCCAGAACTGCGCCTCGACAATACGTCCGTAGCCGATCAGAGCGCCGTCGCTGACCTCATAGACCATGGATTGGCGGGCAAAGCTCAAGCCATTCTCATCCCGGATCAGCATCTCACCGGTAAAGAGGCCATCGGCATCCGCCGGATCAACCCGAAGATGCCCGACATAGACCTTGCCCGGAAACTCCGGTTCAGCCCATTGCACAAGACACCATTGC
This sequence comes from uncultured Rhodospirillales bacterium, assembly GCA_964496805.1. Lineage (GTDB taxonomy): Bacteria > Pseudomonadota > Alphaproteobacteria > CAZCBM01 > CAZCBM01 > CAZCBM01. Next base: position 9,559 of record CAZCBM010000039.1, read on the forward strand.
CCCACGACGTCTCCGGGGTCCTCCAGAGCCGCCAAGGGGGTGGTCAAAGGTGCCCAAAGGCCCAACACCAGACAGATGGCCATGACAAGGCGGCGTGGCATTCCGGTGGGCTCCTTCCTTCCAGCAGGGGCGTGATGCACCGCACTGTAGACCCAAGAGCGGTTGGGGGCAAAGGGCAAGCCAGGGGCAAAAGCGGGGCAAGCGTGAGCGCGATGGCCCCACACGGGTCACTGCCCCCGCGCCACACCCTCCCGCCGGGGATCTGCCCCCCCCACCAGGGTGCCATCAGGCTCAATATGGATGATGTGCAACCCACTATTGAGCACGCGAACGTCGGTTTCGTGGCCAAAGCGCTCCAGGTCAGGCACCAAGCCGATGGCCTGCAAGCCGGCCTCCACATTTGTCGCGCCGTTGCGGTTTAGGACATGAGGGCGCGAGGCGGCCTGCTGAGGATCCAGCCCCTCGAAGATCATGCCGGCCAAGGCTCGGGCCACATAGCCGATGATCCGCGATCCGCCGGGGCTGCCGGCTGCGATCACAGGCTTGCCATCGCGCAGCACAATGGTCGGGGCCATGCTGGAGCGGGGGCGCTTGCCCGGCTGGACGCGGTTGGCCACCGGGCGGCCCTGATCATCCACAGGCCTGAAACTGAAATCCGTCATCTCATTGTTCAAAAGGAAGCCACGCACCATGGACCGGTTGCCGAAGCCGCTCTCAATGGTGGTGGTCAGGCTGACCACCATGCCATCGGCATCGACGATTGACAGGTGGCTTGTCCCTGGCACTTCGTGGGTGCTGTCAGTGCCGGGATCCAGGGCGCCGGGGGGCACGCCCGGCTGGGCGAGCCCCAGGCTGGCGTCGGTCCGGATCTGGGCCGCGCGCTGCGCCAAGTAGTCGGGGTCCAACAGGCCGGGCAACGGCACCGCGACGAAATCACTGTCCGCCAGGTATCGGTTGCGATCAGCAAAGGCCAGGCGGGACGCCTCCAGGAAGATATGCAACTGGTGGATGGAGTCTGGTGGGTCTTGGTCATCGGCCAACTCGCTGATGGCCAGGATCTGCGCCACCGTGACACCACCAGAAGACGGCGGCCCCATCCCGCAGATGTCATGGGCACGATAGGGGGCACAAACCGGGGGCCGTTCCACCACCTCATAGGCCGCGAGATCCTTCAGGCTCAGCAACCCGCCATCGGCGCGATTGGTCGCGACGATATCCCGGGCAATCTCACCGCGATAAAACACCTCCGGCCCCTGGGTTGCGATCAGGGTCAGGGTCTCAGCGAAAGCTGGGTTGCGCAGGGTGGCGCCCACCGCCAGCGGTGCGCCGGTGGCATCAAAGAAATAGGCTCGCGTGGCCGGGTGCCGGGTCAGGCCCCGCGGGGCTGTCAACTGGATCAGGGTGGCGAGCCTCGGGCTGACCGGGAAGCCATCGCGAGCCAAGGTAATCGCCGGCTGCAAGACATCGGCCCAGGGCAGCTTGCCCCAGCGCCGATGGGCCTCCGCCATCAGCGCCAACGTTCCCGGAACCCCTGTGGAGCGACCGCTATTCAGCGCCTCCCAGAAGCCCTGCGGCTGACCTTCTTGATCCAGAAAAAGGCTCTCGGTGGCCGCCATGGGGGCCTTTTCGCGTCCATCCAGCGTTGTCAGCGCTGCGGCCGTTGGGTCCCACAGGACCAGAAACGCGCCCCCCCCGATCCCGCTGGATTGGGGCTCCACCAGGTTCAGCACCATCTGCGTTGCCACCATGGCATCCACGGCCGACCCCCCCGCCTCCAGCATGGCGACACCGGCATCCACCGCCAGCGGATTAGCCGCCGCGACCATGAACGTCTCAGCGACAGCCGCGCCTGTGGGCGAGGCCAGACCCGTGCCCGGCTCCGGCTGCACATCCTGGGCACGAGCAATAGGGCAGAGAAGCACCAGCACGGTGAGCAGCAAACAGAAGGTCAAACGCATCGGAAAAGGCCCCTTTCGAGCCAGAAAACACACCAAAAAGAACGAACCGGCTGTCAGCCGACAATGAATGTCAGGTCAGTGCCTGTGCCGCGCACCCGCCATGCTGGCACAGCCCCTTTCAGATGGGTGCCGCCGTGCCACCGGTCGATGCCGTTGGCATCGAACCAGTCCGCCGCCCCGGTGGCCAACGCCCAACCCATGCCGGTGAGCTCCACAGGTTCCTTCCATTCCCTCAGATTGCGGATTGCCGGCACCTCCGCATCCGCCAGTTCCTTCAGATAGGCCCAGAATTGCAGATCACCCATCCAGGGGGCCGGCTCCAAATGCTGCACCCTGGCAAACAGCGCCCCAGGGGTGCGGGTTCCGTCAGCCATCAGACGCAGCACCAGACGATGGGTGAGAGCGGTGCCCGTAACGTCATCGGGATAGTCCGCCAAATAGCGGCCGATGGCCCGCGCCAGGAAGGGCAGCGCCGGCATGGGGTCATCCTGCAAATCGTGCATCAGGGCCAAAAGCCGCTGCGGAGATGGGGCGGTCAGCGCTGCAACCAAGCGCTGCCCGGTCACCGTCATCGCCTCCGTCACGGGACGGGCTTGGTCTGGCAACAATGCCAGTTGCTGGGGCGTGAGTTGGCCCAGACCTGTGAAGCGTTCAGGACCTTGGGCGGGACCAGGGGCGCGATCAATGCAGATCAGCCGCGTTCTGTCCCGGACCTCTGGCCGCGATTGAAGCTCCGCCAGAACGCGGGCCAGGATGAACTGATCGTAGAGATCATGCTCGAACCACAGAGTGATCCGCTCATAATCGTCCAGGCTTTGCAGCCCAGCGGTCTCGGCCTCCAGCTTGCTTTCCACCTCGTCTTCCGGGGCGCCCAGCACCTGGGTCAGAAAGCGATGGCGTGCCCGGCGCCGCGCCTTGGGCTCGGGCAGGACCGGCCCCATACACCAGGGATCCGCTACTTCCAGGAAGTCCCCCTCGATACCGGCCTGTCTCAGTCCATCACGGATGTCGCTGCCACAGCGGAGATTGAGGGTGCGAGTCATGGAGCAGGGGGTCCAGTCGGTCCAGTGAGAGCCGCTCCGGCCCCCCTCATACCAAGGAACCCAAGCGGCCATGCAACAAAACAGGGCGGCCGCATGAGCCCCGTGGACCCCTAACAAGCGGGCGTCCCATCGAAAGCACGGCAGCACCGTCGCCAAACCATGGTCTCGCCCTTGGGCATCTGCTGTCAAGCAAGCTCAGTTACAGCTGTCGTACCCGTCGGCGGTGACGACGCAGCCATCAATCATACCCGCGCTGAACCCCGGGCGTCCGCCGAGACCGGGTAGATAGACGGTGCCGGGCCCATTTTGTTGCTGGGCGGGGTGCGCTGGGGGATAGCCGCCGGCCTGGGGCTGCGGGACCTGCGGAACCGGCACCCGCATGAAAGGCTGCCACGCGCCGGGCGCATAGACAAATCCCAAGGCGTCCACCCGATAGTTACCGGGCGGAAGGCCGTTGCTCATCAGCATCGCGGCATCCGCCGCACTCATGGGCTGACCATTCAAGGAGTAGATCGGCTGACCATAGACCTGAGCCTGAGCGGCACTGATCCCGCCCCCCAGCAAAAGGGCGAGGCAGACGGCAAGCGCGCAAAAGCGTGACATGGCGGGGGCTCCTGTCCTGAGGCGACGAACGAGCGGAGGGTCCCGTAGGCAAGCGGCAGAGGCGCGGTGAGTCCAGGGCGGTTCAAAGGCACCCCTGGGGCTGTTCAGGGGCAGGCTCAGACCCTCAGGTGGTCGGCCAGCTTCTCCAGCATCTGGCAGGCCCGATCCAATTGTGCCCGCGCAAGGTACTCGTCCGGCTTGTGGGCCTGATCGATGGACCCCGGCCCGCAGACAACGGCCGCCGTCCCGATCTGCTGAAACAACCCAGCTTCTGTCCCAAACGGCATCAGGCCCGGCGGTTGTGACTCTCCGGTGAGCGCCTGAGCCAGCGCGATGGCCTCGCTATGCTCCAGGGGTTCCAGACCCACCACCTCCCCGATGATCTCGGTCTCAATGGTCGCCGCCGGATCCACCGACCGCATGGAGGGCAGCAGTTCCTTCTCGGTGAAGGCGGCGATCTCCCGCTTGACGAAGGCTGCGTCATCAGCGCGGACCGGCCGCATCTCCCATTCAATCTCAGCCCGGGACGCGATGATGTTGCTGGCCGTACCGCCGGAGAGGCGGCCCACCTGAAGGGTCGTATGCGGCGGATCGAACGGTGACCCTGCGGGGGGATGGGCCCGCAGATGGGCTGCCAAGTCCATCAGGCGCGTGCAGTAACGCACGGCATACTCCACGGCATTGACCCCCTGTTCCGGTCGGGACGCATGACCCTCCCGCCCCGTCAGATGCACCTTGTATTCGTAGCAGCCCTTGTGGCCCTGGATAACCCGCATCTCCGTGGGCTCCCCAATCAGGGCAATGCCGGGCCGCAGCCCCCGTTCCTGCAACTGCGCGGTGAGCGCCCGCCCCCCCAGGCATCCCACCTCCTCATCATAGGTGAAGGCAAAATGCAGGGGTCGCGCCAGGGTGGACGCGGCCGCCAGCGGGGCCAACGCCAAGCACGCTGCGATAAACCCCTTCATGTCACAGGACCCGCGGGCATAGAGCCGGTCCGCCTCATCTGACGTCAACTCGAACGGCGGACGGGTCCAGGCCTGATCGGCCACCGGAACGACATCGGTATGCCCGGAGAGGACGATGCCGCCGTCCCCCTCCGGGCCCACGGTGGCGAACAGGTTGGCCTTGTGCCCGCCGGCATCCATGGAGATCTCGGTGCGTGCGCCCAGGTGGGACAGCACATCGGCCACATAGCCGATCATCTCCACATTGCTGTCGTGGGACACGGTGGGATAGGCCACGAGGCGGGCCAAGTGCTCAACGGCTGGATCAAGAAGGGCGGAGGTCATGGGGCTCCGGTCGGGAAAGGGCGCGGCTATCTGGTCACCCTACAGCAGTGGACACAGATTGGGAATCGGCGCCCCTGCTGTCGCTCACTGGTGGTCGCTCGGATGCCCCCCGGGTCAGCCCCTTGTTACCGGCCGCGCAGATCATCCCAGGCAAAACCCCGAAGGATGAAGACCAGCGACCCATAGAACGCTGCGCCAAGGCTGACCAAAACGATCATCTCCATCAAGGCAGACCAGCCGAACAGGCCGGTCGCCGTGCGCAGCACCAACAACACCGCAGCCATGATCAGCGTCGCCATGACAATGCCCGGCAACGCCAGCCGCGCACGCCGATCAAGGGTGAAGAACCCTGCCCGCCGCAAGGCCAAGCCCAGCCACACCACATGGATCCAGCCGGTCAAGCCAGTGGCAAGCGCGATGCCCACATGGCCGATATCAGGGGGAAACAGGACGAAAATGAACAGCAGGCTGAGCGCGATGTTACAGCCAGTGATGCTGGCCCCGATCAGCATCGGCGACAACGTGTTCTGACGCGCGAAATAGGCGGTGTTCAACCCCTTGATCAGGATATAGGCGGGCAAACCCAACGCGTAAGCTGCCAGCGCGATGGCGGTCTGAAACACGTCCTCTGCCTTGAACTCGCCACGGCCGAACAGAGCCTCGACGATGATGTCCGGCAGGATCAGAAGTCCCACCCCCGCCGGCAACCCAAGAACAAGGCTGACTTGCAGCGCCCGGCTGAACGCGTGGGCTGCCCCGGCCCCGTCTTCGGCGGCCAACCTGCGGGAGAGCTGGGGCAGCAACGCAGTCCCGATGGCAATGCCCACCACCCCCAGGGGCAGTTGATTGAGCCGATCTGCATAATAGAGATAGGTGATGGCCCCGGTGGGCAGGAAGCTGGCGAGGATCATGTCAACGAACAGATTGATCTGTGTGATCCCGGCGCCCACGGCCCCTGGCGCCACCAGCGTGGCCAAGCGTGCCATGTCCCGGTTGAGCCGCGGGCGCCGCGCGCTGGGCATCATCCGCGCCCGCCGGGCGAACCAGGTGATCCAAGCCAATTGAACCACGCCCGCAGCCGCCACCCCCCACGCCAGGGCGTAGGCCGCCAGCGGGTCTTCTTCCTGCGCGAGAAACGGATAGACCCCCAGCATTGCTGTGATGAGGGTCAAATTGAACAGGATGGACGCGGCCGCAAACGGAGCCATCCGATCCACCGCGTTCAGCACCCCCCCGATCAGCGCCACCGCACAGATCAGCGGCAAATAGGGAAAGGTGATTCGGGAGAGCTCAATGGCCAAGGCACGGCGGTCCACACCGTCCACCACCTGTGCCCCCTCCTCCGCAAAGCCCGGCGCGAAGAGGGTGATGACCCACGGCATGGTGAGAATGACCAGGATGGTAAACGGCACCACCACAGCCAAGAGGCTGGCCAAGGCTTGACCCGCAAACAGCCGTCCCGCCCCGGCCCCCTCCGTCTCCAACTTGCGGGTGACCATGGGGACAAAGGCCGCTGCGAACGCCCCCTCGGCAAAAAACCGGCGGAAGAAGTTTGGCAGCTTGAGTGCGACGAAAAAGGCGTCGGACACTGGCCCCGCCCCAAGGACGGCCGCAGAGAGCATGTCTCGCGCAAAACCACTGACCCGCGACAGCAAGGTCAGCCCACCAACAGTGGCAATGTTGCGCATCAAGGACATGGACGGCGGAACACCAACAGGACTTGAACGGATCGACGGGCCGGGGACAGGGGCCACGCCCCTCAGCAGTGGCGCAGAGCCTTCAATTGTCGCTTAACGCAGCCGTCACGGCTTGCCCAGGCTCGGTGTGCCCCGTACCTTGGCGCTGGAGCAACTGACGCCAAAACGGGGCCTCCCCTGGCCCGCTCCGCTTGCGCGGAAACGCTTTGGGTCCAGACCGCCAGGGATGGTGGGGAGGGGGAGCGGAAGCGGGATGGATCAAGCGGATCGGACGATGTTGTGAGCGCGCGTGCGGAGGTGGAGCGATGAAGTCCGGCCAGAATCCCCTGTTCGAAATGCTGCCCATGGAGTTGGTGTTTGAACTCCAGGATGGCTTCTTTCATTTCGTCTGGTTTTTGGCGCTTTATGCCTTTTTCTTCAAGCGACCACCCAACTGGAAAAGCCTGCCAGCCTTGATTGCGCTGACAATCGTCTACGACGGCCTCAACACCTATGAGGAGCTGTGGACCCTGGTCAATCACAATAACTGGCTATCTGACTGGAACGCAGTCGTCTTCAATCGTCTGACCTTCTTTTATTACATTTATCTCGCCACATATATCGCGTTCTTCATTCGGTTTATAAGCGCGGCCAAAGCTTGGCGCACGGTCTTCCGGATGTTCGTGGTGTTCATCACCTTTGTCTCCATCGGTACCTTCTCGCTGTTCCACTTCGTTGTCATCAACGGCGGCCTCTATGCTGCCCGGGAAGA
>CAZCBM010000040.1:0-12540 GCA_964496805.1 uncultured Rhodospirillales bacterium
CGGCCGATTGGCATTGGAGAACAGTGCGTTTAGCCCATCCGTTGCCGCCAGCATGGACCAATTGTCCAGCCGCCGCGCCCGCTGATAGCGCCGTAGCACGTCCAGCGAGCCAATGTCCTGCCCGCGGACCGCAGCATCGGTGAGGGTGGAAATCAGTTGGGCCACATCGCGGATGCCCAGGTTCAGGCCCTGCCCGGCGATGGGGTGCATCGCATGGGCCGCATCGGCCACCAGGGCCAGCCGGGGGGCGATGTAGCTGCGGGCATGTTGCACCCGCATCTGCCATTGGGCGCGGCTGCTGGCCAATCTGATGCGCCCCAGCCAGGTGCCTACCCGATCCTGCAGAACCGCCGTGAACTGGGCCTCGTCGGCCTCCAACAGAGACGGGGCCAGCGTGGCGTCCTCCGACCAAACAATGCTGCTGCGGGGCTCGCCCGTTTTGGGGTCGTCGGTCATGGGCAGCACCGCAAAGGGCCCCGCGGCGCGGAAATGCTCCAACGCCACCCCTTGGTGGGGTTTCTCGTGAGCGATGACGCAGACAATGGCCGCCTGCCGGTCATAGGCGCGCTTCCACAGCCTTATCCCGGCCGCCTCGCGGATGGCGCTGTCGCGGCCATCGGCCCCGATGACCAGGCGCGCGCGCAGGCTGCGCCCCTCACTCAGGCTGACCGTTGCCGTGCCCTCGTCCACCCGCAACCCCAGGGTCTCCGCCGGTGCCAGGTGGGTCAGGCCCGCTTGCCTGGCTGCCGCCTCGTGCATGCGTTGGCGCAGGATCCGGTTCTCCAGGATGTGCCCGAAGGGCTCGTCACCCACTTCCGTGTGGTCAAAGTGCAGGGTCTGGCTGCTGTTTCCGTCGGCAATGCGGATTTCCTCAATGGGGCTGGCATCCGGCGCCATGCTCTCCCAGACGCCAACGCTCTCCAGCACCCGGCGCGAGCCCAGGGCAATGGCCGTGGTGCGCACATCATGACCCTCGGCCGTCTGTGCTGCTGGATCCATGCGGTCCACGCAGACGACGCTCAGCCCTGCCTGGGCCAGCCCCAGGGCGGTGGTGAGACCGGAAATCCCGCCGCCACAGACGGCAACATCGGCCAGCAGGGAGGTATCAGTCACGGACGCCATGGCGCAGCCTTTCTCTCAGATTTCTGTCACCAGTGAAATTAGGTAGCCTGCCCCCACCAGGGGATGCGACCAAGCGCGCCAACCCTACAGCAGGGACACCCATTTGGAATCGGCACCCCTGCTGTCGCTTACTGATGGTCGCTCGGATGATCCCCTCCATGGCGTTGCCACGACGGCTACCCTAGCTGGACACAATACCCTCAGCCGGCTGCCTGTCGAGCCCGCGGGATCGACAGCGTCTTGACACAACCGTGACCGCTTGTGGCCGCCGTCCCCTGGTCGGACCCAGGGCGGGCCCTATCTGAGCGTTCGCTGATCTTCCCTTGCCTGTTTGTCCCTTTGTATCCAGGGCCGCTCGTCATGTCTCTCGCAGGAAAAGTTGCGCTTATCACCGGCTCCACCAGCGGTATCGGCCTCGGCCTTGCCCAGGGCTTTGCAGATGCCGGCCTCCACATAATGCTCAACGGCTTCGGCGATGCCGCCGAGATCGAGAAGGAGCGGGCAGCCATCGAGGCAAAGGGCGTCAAATGCCTCTACAACGGGGCCGACATGTCCAAGCCCGATCAAGTCGTGGGTCTGGTGGATGAGACCATCGAGGCATTGGGCGGTGTGGACATCCTGGTGAACAATGCCGGCATCCAGAACGTCCAGCCGGTGGAAGAGTTCAAACCAGAGAAGTGGGACGCCATCATCGCCATCAACCTGTCCAGCGCCTTCCACACCATCCGCCGGGCGGTGCCGCACATGAAGGACAAGGGCTGGGGCCGGATCATCAACGTCGCCTCCGCCCATGGCCTGGTGGCCAGCCCGTTCAAGTCCGCCTATGTGGCCGCCAAGCACGGCATCCTCGGGCTGACCAAGACCGTCGCCCTGGAGTTGGCCCAGTCCGGCATCACGGCCAACGCCATCTGCCCGGGCTATGTCTACACGCCGCTGGTGGAGGGGCAGGTGGCCGATACCGCCAAAAGCCGGGGGATCACCGAGGAGGAGGTCAAGCGCGACGTGCTGCTGGCCGCCCAGTGGACCAAGAAGTTCGTCACCACCGAACAGTTGGCCGGCACCGCGTTGTATTTGTGCTCCGACGCCGCTGAGAATGTCACCGGCATCGCCCTGCCGGTGGACGGCGGCTGGACCGCGGCCTAAGCCACGGCCTGCTGCCCGTACAGCCCCCAACACCGGCAGCCTCGGCGTTTGGCAATACGGCCGACGCCGACGCTGCTGCATGGGGCGCACACCACAATCCGCTTCAACCAGGGGCCGCTTGGGTTCACCGTCCGGGGCGGTGAGCCTTCAGCGCGCGTCGCGGCGAGATAGAGTCTGCACCAGCCCCCCACTCCAAACTGGCCGCCCCCACCTAGCGCACCTTTGGCCGGCCGCCGCTTGCGATGATACTGGCGTGGGTGGCCGGGTGGGGGCGTGGGGTGGTCAAGGGAGGTGGGACGGGCTCTAGCCCGCAGGGCTCTGAAGGGGATCATCCGAGCGACCATCCGTAAACCACCGCGGGTTCCCGATTCTCGATCGGTGTCGATCGTTGCCGGCGGCGGCAGGGTTCGCACACCCTTCGCGGTCCCGCCCGCCTTGGCGCCTGCTGAGGGCCGCACAGCCGAGGGCCTATCCCCGGACGGCCGCCGCCCGGCGATGTGTCCGCGACCGGACACGGGTTGTGCGCCCGATGTCAGCCTGACGCGTCTTCGCCCAGACCCAAGGGGGGACTCACGCCGCTGCCGTCGCACTTAACGCGCCGGTGTGAACCGCCCAAAGGCCCTTGGCCACGCACAGTTCGGGATCCTCGGCCAGGGTCACCGGGATGTCCAGGGCGCCGCGGAGGATCCGATCCAGGCCCGGGGTGCGCGCTGCTCCGCCCACCAACAGAACGCCGCGATCCGTGAGGTCCGGCATCAATTCCGGCGGTGCCGTCTCCAGCAGGCCGCGGACCAAGTCGATCAGGACGGAGACCACCGGCAGGGCCGCCGCCGCCAGGGACCGCTCGCTCACCAGCCGGCGGATCCAGCGGCCGCGCGGGCTGTAGCCCCCCACAAGATGCTGCGCGCCCTCCCCATCCCGCGGCGGTTCCAGGCTGCTGAGGCCGGCACGGACCGCGGCAATGGTCTCCAGATCTGGCTGCAAGGCCGGGTCCCGGGGCAATGCCTGGATCAAGGCGCGGTCCAGGGTGATGCCGCCCGCCGCGGCCAGGCGCACCTGCTGCACCTCGCCGTCGGCCACCAGCGCGCCACGGGCATGCCAGCCGCCCACGTCCAACACCAGGGCGGCCCCGGCATCCAGGGGGCTGAGCCCGGCCCCCATGGCAGCCGCCCGCATCATGTCCACCCAGACCGGTTCTTCGGCGGACAGGCCGCGCAGCGCCTGGGACCAAGCGGCAGCGGCAACGTCGCTCATCTGCGGCGGGCGGGCAACGGTCAGGCGCCACCGACGCCGGGCGGCCCGGGGATCGGCCACGGCAGCCAAGGCGGTTAGGAGCGCGGTGAGCGCCGGCGCATCGGGATCGCGGGGCGGGATCAGGGGACGCACCAGCGTCAAGTCGGGATCAAACCGGTCAGCCCCCCGCCAGCGGGTGAGCGCTGCCTGCCCAACCTCGGCATAGCGCCGATCCGGCCCGGCGCCCTCCCGCAGTAGGGCTGTGGGTTCGCTGACCACGCTGCCGCGGGCCGGCACGATCAGGCGCGTCATGGCGCTGCCCAGATCCAGGATCAGCGGCTCCGGCGAGGAAAACAGGGTGGACAGCATTGCAAAGGGTGTCAGGCCGAGAAAAGATAAGTGTGTGAGGCCACTATTGGCGTTTGTTGAAAAGACGGCAAGCCTTGGTCGCACCACAGGTGTGGACATCCGGTCCCGCACGCCAGATAACCCGTCGCAGACCGCCCGCGCCCGCGCCACCTCGCCCGATCGCCCCTTGGCCCGCCATGTCTCAGCCTGCTGCCGATGATCCGGAAACGACCCCCCGCCAGTTGATGCATGCCAGCGCGTTGCAGGTGCGCGGCATGGGCATCCTGTTGCGGGGACCCAGCGGTTCCGGCAAGTCAGATTTGGCCTTGCGGCTGATGGATCGGGGCCACCGGCTTATCAGTGACGATCAGGTGATTTTGCAGCGCCGCGGGGAGGGGGTCCGCCTGTCCCCGCCCGAGGCTCTGCGCGGTCAATTGGAAATCCGCGGCATCGGCATTCTGCGTATTGATGATGTCGTCCAGGATAGCCTGTTGGCAGCAGTGATCGATCTGGAGGATCGGCGGGATATCGACCGCTTGCCGCCGGAGAGCGAATGTGTGCAGGTGCTGGGCTTGCCGGTGCCCCGCTATCACCTGGACCCCACGGACCCTTCGGCGGCGATCAAGGTGGAGATCATGATGGACCTGACCCTGAACCGACGTTGGCGGACAGCATGACCATGGTCAGCCCCTGCGCACCTCAGGCCGCCACCGCTCCGCCGCGCCCGGTTGTCCTGATCACCGGGCTGGCTGGCGCCGGGATGTCCACGGCCCTGAAGGCGCTGGAGGACCTGGGCTATCAGGCCATTGACAATCTCCCCCTGCGCCTGCTGGACGCGGCCATTGCCCCCACCGACCCGCAGGCGGCCACCCGCCCGCTGGCGTTGGGCATCGACAGCCGGACGGAGGGGTTTGAGGCTGGGGCCGTGCTGGCCACGGTGGAGGCGCTGCGCGCCCGCCCGGATGTCGCCGCGCGCCTGCTGTTTCTGGATTGCGCGCCGGACCGCCTCCAGGCCCGCTTCAGCGAGACCAGGCGCCGACACCCCCTGGCCAATGATCGTCCCATTCCCGATGGCATCGCCCTGGATGCCGAGCGCTTGGCGCCGCTGAAGGTGCGGGCCAATGTGTATTTGGACACAACCGACCTCCACAGCATCGACCTGCGCGGCGCCATCACGGGTCAGTTCAGCTTGGACCCCGCCCACGGGCTCAGCATCCTGGTGCGCTCTTTCAGCTTCAAGGCGGGCGTGCCTCGGGACAGCGATCTGGTGTTCGATGTGCGCTTTCTGCGCAACCCGTTCTATGATCCGGCGCTGCGGCCGCTGACCGGGCAGGATCCAGACGTTGCCGCCTATGTTCGGGATGATCCTGACTTTGCGGCGTTCTGGACGCGGCTGACCGACCTTCTGACACTGATCCTGCCCCGCTACGCGCAGGAGAGCAAAAGCTATCTCACCCTGTCCATTGGCTGCACCGGGGGACGCCATCGCAGCGTCCATGTTGCCAGCGCCCTGGCAACATGGTTGTCTGAGGGCGGTTATCGGGTGCGGCTGCTCCACGCGGCCCTTGGGCAGGCCAGCCACACCCTGGGGGGGTGATCTCCGCCCCCGACGCACGCCTTGACGCTTGGGTCCCGAATGCCTCAGTCCGCCACCTTTGCCCCCATCGGTATCGTCATCGTCACCCACGGCGATCTTGCCCGAAGCCTGATCAACGCTTGGGAGCATGTGGTGGGTCCGCAGGCTGGGGTGGTGGCCGTGTGTATCGACCCCGACGATGATATGGAGCAGCGCCGCGCTGAAATCCGCGACGGGGTGACCAAGACAGATCAGGGGCGCGGTGTGATCCTGCTGACCGACATGTTTGGCGGCACGCCGTCGAACCTGGCCATCAGCCTGATGAAGCCCGGACGGATCGAGGTGATTGCCGGGGTCAACCTGCCCATTCTGATCAAGCTGGCCCAGGTCCGCGCGGAGGCCGATCTGGACAGCGCCGCCACCCAGGCACAGGAAGCTGGCCGGCGCTATATCACCGTTGCCTCCCACTTGGTGAGCCGATGAGCCCGAAGGATCCCCAGATGGCGCAGGATCAGGCGCAGGACGCCAGTGGGGGGAGCGTGACGCTGGACCCGCTGACCCTGGAGATCGTCAACGCCAAGGGCCTGCATGCGCGCGCGGCGGCCAAGTTCGCCGCGCTGGCGGCCAGCTTCGATGCCCAGGTGACCTTGTGTCGGGAGGGGATGGAGGCCTGCGGCAGTTCCATTATGGGGCTGATGATGCTGGCGGCGGCGCAGGGCACCCGTGTTGTGCTGATCGCCAAAGGCCCCCAGGCGGCGGCCGCCCAAGATGCCCTGGCGGCGCTGATCCGTGATCGCTTTGGGGAGGACAACTGAGCCATGACGGAAACCACCAATCCGACCAAGGGCGTGGGCCGTCCCCCTCAGGGCGCTGCGCGGCGCGGTCTGGGGCAGACCCTGGCCAGCTTGCTGGGCATGGATGAGGATGTGCAACTCGCCTTTCTGGAGGAGGAGAAGGCGCGGCTGGAGGCCGTACTGAACGCCGCTCCCGAGCCCTTTTGTGGGTGGGCGCCGTCTGGGTACCTGGCACTGGCACCGGACTTTCCGCTGATGCTGGGGGTCGAGCGTATCCGCACCCTGGATGATGTCTGCCAGGCCATCGGCATGCGCCATGCCCAGCCTCTGCGCCAGGCCTGGAGCCAGCTGGAAACCCGGGGCACCGGCTTTTCGTTGATTGTGGACAGGGTCAGTGATGGCACCCTGATCCGCCTGCGGGGCGGGCGGGGCAGCGGCTTCGGCCGGGGGGAGACGTTTCACGTCCTCTGGGCCAGCTTGGCGCTGCCGGAAAAGGTTGGCAAGCAACCGCGGTTCATCGACTCCGACCTGCGCAATCAGCTGATCCCCGCCTTGAACCATGTGGCCATGCCCGTGTGGCTGCGTGATCGCAGCGGCGCGCTGTTGTGGGTCAATCAGGCCTATGCGGACGCGCTGGAGGCCAGCATCGATCAGTGCCTGGAGGAGCAATTGATGCTGGCCGGCACGATCGTCCAGGACCTCGCGGCCCGGGCGCTGGACGCCAGCACGCCCCAGATCCAGCGTCACGCGGTCACCATCCGGGGGGAACGACGCCACCTGGAACTGCACGAGAGCTTCTTGAAGGGGCCGGAGTTTGCCATCGGCTATGCCCTGGACCGCAGCGATGTGGAGCAAGCGGTTGCCGAGGGCAAACTGCGCAGCAAGAGCCATGCCCGCGTGCTTGAGCGACTGGCAGCGGGCATCCTGATCTTCGACAACCAGCAGCGGTTGACGTTCCACAATCTCGCCTTCTGCCGCCTGACCAAGGTGGAGGAGGGCTTCTTGGAGCGGGGGCCCAGCCTGGGGGAAGTGTTGGACGCCATGCGTCAGCGCCAGGCGCTGCCGGAGGTGATGGATTTCCGGGCCTTCAAACGCGGTCACGAGGCGCTGTTCACCAGCCTGATCGACCCGCAGGAGGAGGTCCTGCACCTGATCGACGGGCGATCCCTGCGCCAGATCATTTCTCCCCATGAAGATGACGGGCTGGTCTACACCTTCGAGGATGTGACCGGCCAGATGAAGCTGGAGCGTGATTACAACACGCTCATCAAGGTGCAGCAGGAAACCCTGGCCAATCTGTCGGAGGGGACGGCCGTGTTTGGCACCAACGGCCTGTTGGCGCTGCACAATCCGGCCTTTCGGGAAATCTGGAAGCTCAGCGAGGCCCAGCTATCGGACAAGCCCCATGTGGCGGCTCTGGCGCGGCGAATGACCGACGCGACGGACCCGGGCGCCGTGGGGCCGGACCTGGGCACGCTGATGACGGAGATGGTCATCGGAGGATTGGAGACCCATGGCGATATTCACCGCCCCGATGGCCCCATCCTGCGCTACCGCTCCCGCCCCTTGCCCGACGGTGGGATGCTGATCAGTTTCATCGACATCACCGATAGCGTGCGGGTGGAGCAGGCGCTGAAGGACAAGACCGAAGCCCTGATGGAGGCGGACCGCCTGAAGGCGGACTTCCTGGCCAACGTCAGCTACAAGCTGCGGACGCCGCTGAACACCATTGTGGGCTATTCTGAGCTGTTGGATCAGGGCTTTGCCGGGGCCTTGAGCCCCAAACAGTCCGAACATATGCGGGACATCCTTTCCGCCGGGGCCCAATTGATGGGCCTGATCAATGACATCCTGGACATGGCCACGCTGGAGGCGGGGTATCTCACGCTCAAGCAGGAGCCCACGGATATTGCGGCCCTGATGGCCAGTGTTGAGGAGTTGAGCCGGGAGTGGGCGGGCACACACGACCTGAAGGTCAGTTTTGATGTTGATCCGGCCATTGGGTCCGCCACGCTGGATGGCCGCCGGGTGAAGCAGGCGCTGCTAAACCTGATCTCCAACGCCATCAAGTTCACCCAGCCCGGGGGCACCATCAGCGTGCGAGCCCAGCGCGGGCCGGAGACGGTGCGCTTTGTGGTCAGTGACAGCGGAATTGGCATCCCCGGCTGGGAGCAGGACCGGGTGTTCAACCTGTTCTACCAGAGTGGCGATGCCCGCCGCGCCGCCACCGAGGATGGTAAGGACAGCGGCAGCGGCCTGGGCTTGCCCCTGGTCAAACGGCTGGTGGAGATGCATGGCGGGACGGTCAGCCTGCGCAGCGAACCCCAGCGAGGCACCTCCGTGCGTCTGGAGATCCCTGTTTAGAGCCCGTTTCGGTGAGATAGAGTCCACTCCAGCCACGCGCCCCCACCAGAAAGCTACAGCAGGGGCGCCGATTCCCAATCGGTGTCCGCTGCTGTCGCAACGGCTCTACGCTTCGTCCAGCCCCTCGGACGGGCGGCGGTCCTGCGCCGCCATGGCTTCCTCCAGGCGCTCCAGGTCGGCCTCGATGCGGGACAGGCGGTTGGCGATCCGGGCCAAGCGGGTGAACAGGGCCTGGGCGGACGGTGAGGGGCCTTCTGCTTCTATCCGCACGGCCTTCAGCACGTCCGTCGCAGACCGGCGCAGGCGATCGGCCCCGGGCAGCGTGCCCGCCTGATGGGCGTCGGCAACCCGCGGTTGGCCAGCGGCGGCCAGCACCTCGTCCAGGCGCAGGATCCAGCGTCTGGCCAGACCGTCAATCTCCCGCAGATGGGCTTCCATGATGGGGGCGGGGCTGTCGGCGGAAAGGTCTGCCAACGCCATCAGGCGATCACAAGCGGACAGGGCTGCCGCCACGGCCCTGTTGAAACTGATCCAGTCTGGCCCCTCAAAGGGGCCGTCGCTGGCGGCAGCGGCGGCCATCAGCGTTTCACCGCCGGCGAGCAAGGGGCGACGGCCGGCGCGGCATCGCGGCTGTCGGGCAGCGCCTCATGGCTCATGGGCTTGATTTCCGGCTGAGCAAAATCCCGCGCCATGGCGGGCACATCCCCGTAGACCTTGCTGTCCACAACGAAGCTGGCCTTCTTCTTGTGGCGGGAAAAGGCCACCAGCGCCTCGCCATTATCCATGGGCTGGGTGATGGCGACAAAGGCCCGCTTGACCTTGATCCCCTGGGCCATACGCAGGTCCATGGCATAGGCGTGACGGACATCCGGTTCATCGGTCACGTCCAGGCTGACGCTGCGGTCTTGCCCGTCCAAAGCGATGTCCATTTGAGTCTTGGATAGGGCTGTCACCCGCCCAGTGGCCCCGGGATAGGTGACCGCGCCCTCCGCATCGGTCAGCCGTTCGCGCAAGATCACCTGATCGCCCTCGGCAAATCGGGTGACGCCATCGGCGGTGCGCACCTTGCGCTCACGGCCCAAGGCGCCGGCCTCGTTCAGCCGGTCGCGGACCTTCTCGTTGACATAGGCGGCATCGGCGCTGGTGTTGGTCAGCACGATACCGGTCTTGCCGTCATTCTTGTCCTTGGCCCGCCAGGTGGCGAAATCGGCCGCGACCGCCTTGAGGGTGGCTTTGCGGCCCTTCTCGAACCCGATCTGCCCGCGCTGGTCATAGGCCGCCAGCGCCTGCTCAGCGGCGCCCGCACGCAGATCCAGGGTGGCCTGGCGATCAATGGGGTCTTTCTGGCGATAGGTCTGGACCAAGGTGGCAACGGCCTCTGGCATCTGGTCCCCCAGGACACGGAAGGGCTGACCGGCGGTCAGCGGCGGAATCTGGCGATCATCACCAATCAGGATCAGCCGTGCCTGCGCCTTGTCGGCGGCTTGCAACAGGCGATCCATCTGTCGAGAGCCCAGCATACCGGCCTCATCGAACAGGATGAGACCTCCCGGCTGCATTCCTGCGCTATCATCCTCCAGCCGCCGGATCAATTCGTCATACTGCAACCCGGGGCAATCGGCCTCCGCAGCGCCATTGGCGGTGATCTTGTCGGAAAGCGCGCTCACCACAATGCCGGCCTCCTTGCGCCCGGAGGCACGATAGGCGCGGGTGAGCAACTTCATCATCTCAGACTTGTGGGCGCCGGGGGGGCCTTCCAGCAGTTTCAACTCTCCGGGTTGCTGCAAGGCCTCAAAAGCGGCCCGGTAGTCCGCCGCTGCCGGCTCGCCCTTGGCCTGAAAATAGCGATCGAAATGGCCCATGATCTGCTGGACCTGGGGCGGGGAGAAAAAGGGTGGGGAGCGCTGAGCCATGGCGGCTGCGCGGGCCAGCATCGCCTTTTCCTGCGCCGCCAGGGCAACGGAAACGAACACCGGCTCGCCAGTTTCCGGGTCTGTCCCCGGGCGCACCAGCGCCGGGTCCTGCAACAGCGCTGTGGTGACAGCCTCCGCCAGGGGGCGCGGCAAGGCGTCAGCGCGGCCGGGCAGGGGGCCGCGGGTCAGGGCATCCAGCAGGTCCTCCCGGTCAAACAGGCTGCTGGCCTGGGTGGCAGCTTCCAGGGCCGCAGGTCCCAGCTCTGCGGCGAGATCTGCGGCCTGGCGATCAAGGGCGGCCTGACGGCGGTCATCTCGGGACGGGCTCGGGGCGCTCACAGGGGCCACTCCTCAGGGCTGGATCGGGCGCAGGGTCATCAGCGCCAGCCTAAGGCGCTTGGAGGAAAGGGGGCACCCCAGCGCCGCCAAGGCGCTTGGATTTTGGGGATCCGGCCCCGTGCCTCAGGACCGGATGATGATGTCCTCGTACCGGCGCAGCAGCAACAGACCCATGGTCATGTGGGCCAGCGTGAACAGGGGCAATATCAGCCAGGGGCTCGGCAGCGGCGAGTCGTAGTATGTAAAGGCAGCTTCCCGTGCCATTTCAATGCCGAAGACCAGGGGATTCCATAGCAAAAAGATCCGATAATCCTCTGGAATCAGCGACAGAGGGTAAAGAACGCAGGAGACAAACAACAAGGGGCGGTTGATGAAACCAATCAGCCGACCAATCTCTGGCATGGTCTCGTTTAGAACAGCATTGGTCAGGGCGATGCCGACATACATCATCAGCATCAGCGTCACCACCGTCAGAAATTCAAGGGGATGAGCCATGGTGACCTCAATCCCAATCCAGATATAAATAAAGAACAGCGCGGATACGGAAACAACCGAAATTGTGATTTCCACAACCATGCGGGCGAGAATAACGGTGAGGGGGTGGATGTGACGGAAATTGAACAGCGAGCGATTGCTGGTGACCGACGCCGTGCCACCCCGGAAGCAATTGCGATACAGATTGAACAGGCCAAGACCGATGGTCAGGAAGACGGTGATATTGGCGTCCGGGACCACCCGCTCAAGGACAAGCCCAAAGGCTGTCACAATGATCAGGATCTGGGCCGCCGTCTCCACAAAGGTCCATAAGATCGCCAGTCGACCTTCCCCGAAGCGGGCCTGGAATTCCCGCAGGATCAGCGCCACCATGACCGTGCTGAAGCGGGTCAGTGCCCTTTCACTGGCCGTGCGGTCCCCGCCCCGGGGCGGTTGGCGTCGGGGCGAGAACCCCGATTTGGAGAGTGGCAGATCGGTCATCGTGGATGGGCGCTGGAGGCAAGAGAACGCCAGAATAGTGCATCCGCGAGCTTAACGAAACCTGCCCTGGGGAGGTCTCACCCCCAGCCGCCGGTGTCCTGCTCCCGCCGCTCCTGGTCGGTGTGGGGGGCCAGTTGCTGTTGGATCTGCCATGTGGTCAGTGCCCCCCAGCCCATGACCATCAAGAACAGGGCGGCAAAGACAAGACGGAGCAGGCGCAAGATTTCCATGGTGGGGCCTCCAGAAGGGCAGGCAAAGAGCGGGTCGCCGGAGCAAAAACAGGAATTGCATCCGGTATCTTGAGGCCATACCCCCGCCGGATCGCCAATCGAAACCAGATCGCATTTGCAGGCGATCCCTGTGATCAGGCGTGACGGTCCGCAGGGGCAAGACCGGTTTCCTTCCCGTTGAGGGGCTGGTTATAGTTGGTCGACCCTCGCCTGAAGGAGAGACCCCATGCCCCCCTGCCGTCTGGATCACATCGCCCTGGCTTGCCGGTCGCTGGCGGGGGGCGTCGCCCAGTTTGAGCAGCGCAGTGGCATCACGCTGCCCGATGGCGGCGAGCACGCCTTGATGGCCACCCACAATCGGGTGGGCCGCTTGGACAAGGACCTTTATCTGGAGATCATTGCCGCCAACCCCGACGCTCAAGCTGAGCGCCCCCGCTGGTTCGCCTTGGACAGCCCGCCCGCCCGTGGGCAACTGAGGGTGGCGGGGCTGGCGCCCTGGTGCG